>JAJVUU010000065.1 GCA_021621525.1 Caryophanales bacterium | reverse complement strand
TGTTATGATATATATATTTATATAAAATATATTACTCTTTTATTTTTTGTGAGGTGAATTATGAACGTTGGAGTGATTTCTCTTGGCTGTGCCAAGAACCAGGTCGATTTGGAAGAGATTCTTGCCTACTTGAAGCGGAATTCCTTTATGACGGTTTCAGATCCCGAGCTTGCCGATGTCATCATCGTCAACACCTGCGGATTCATCGATGCAGCTAAGAAGGAAAGTATCGTTGCCATCCTTGAGATGGTCCAGTATGATAAACCCGTCATCGTCACGGGTTGTCTTGCCACACGCTATCTTGAAGATCTCAAGAAGGAGATTCCTGAAGTTGCCCTGTGGATTCCTCTACAGGAGTACAAGAACTTCTCCAAGCTTTTCCAGCCCTTTGTCAAGGATAGGACCCTGACAGGTGAAATCGATCCAACCAAACGTGTCTTCATCTCCCCCGAGAGGGAAGCATATCTGAGGATTTCCGATGGATGTGACAACTTCTGCAACTTCTGTGCCATTCCACATATCCGCGGACGCTTCAAGTCCGTTCCTTTCGAGACTTTGAAGAAGGAACTATGCATGATGGACGAAAACAACATCCGTTCTTTGACCGTCATCAGCCAGGACACTTCCATGTACGGAAAGGATTTGGGAAACATCGACCTGACCGGTCTTACCAAGGAAATCATCTCTCATAAGAACTTCGATTTCATCAAGCTTATGTACCTTTATCCTGATGAAGTCAAGGAAGATCTCATCGACTTATTTGCCTCAGACAGCAACCTGACTCCCTATTTTGACCTCCCTGTACAGCATTTCAGCGACCATATCCTGAAGAGGATGGGAAGAAGAGGCAGTGAGCAGGATATCCTCGATTTGATTGCAAGGTTCCGCAAGAAGGTACCCGAAGCCATTTTGAGAACCACCATCATGGTCGGCTTCCCCGGAGAGACTGAGGAAGACTTCCAGGAATGCCTGAAGCAGGTCAAGGAAGTTCGCTTCGATCATCTTGGCTGCTTCATGTTCTGTCCGGAAGAAGGCACACCTGCCTTCAAGTTCAAGGATCAGGTTCCTGAAGAAGTCAAGGTCCAGAGATACAATGCCATCATGAAGGAGCAGAAGAAGGTCTCCTACCAGCTCAACAAGGCCAGGATCGGCAAGACCTACAAGTGCCTCATCACCAAATACGACGAAGAAAATCTTTCCTATGACTGCATCTGCAACCTCTATGCTCCGGATGACATCGACGGAAAGATGAGAATCTATTCCAAGAGCGAACTCCATCCAGGAGACCTCGTCAATGCCAAGGTCGTCAATGCGATGTTCTATGACCTGGATGCCGAGGTCACAGAGATTCTCAGAAAGGCCTGATTGTTTTCATGATTTTCGGAAAATACATCAACGGGTATTACAAGAAATATTGGTATCTTTTCGTTGCCATCTTCATCTGTGATGCCTTCGTCGACATCATCCAGCTTTTGATTCCGATGATCATCGGAAACGTCATCTCGGTCTATTCAACCCCGTCTATCAGGGAAAGGCCCTATGCTTTTTCCATCCTCAGACCGTTTATGGGATTCGATGGCGGCTTCCAGGTTTTGGCCTCGGATTCCATCGCTTTCTATCAGACCGACTTCTTTTTGACATTGATGCTGATTTTCATCATCGGTGTCCTCATCTTCTTTGGAAGGATGGGTTGGCGCTTCTTCTCCGCCCAGATCGGTTCAAGGATTGAAAGAGATCTGAGAAGCAAGATGTTTGCTCACATCCAGACGATGTCTCTCTCCTATTACTCCCAGAAGAAGGTAGGCGGACTTCTCTCCTTCTTCACCAACGATCTGCAGACCATCAAGCAGTGTTTCAGCGATGCCCTCATCTGGGTGACGGACCTTCTCGTCTTAGGAACTCTCTCCTTCACCTTCATGGCGATCCTTTCCTATCAGCTTGCCCTCTATACGGCCATTCCCCTTCTCATCTTCATCATCCTAGGCGGTGTCGTCGGAAAGCAGGAATCCAACAAGTACAAGATTTCCTCAGATTCCTTCGAATATCTATCTGACTTCACCGAAGAGAATCTCCAGGGCTTCTCCGTAGTCAAATCCTTCTTGAAGGAAAAAGCCAGGATCAAGTCCTTCAAGAAGCTGTCGACGGATGCCGAAAAGACAAACATCAGTTATCTGAAATATTCCTCCCTCATCGACCTGTTCATCAACCTGGTCCTTGCCATCACCTTCTTCATCCTCTACTTCCTTGGTTCCATGAGCATCCTCAATCCGGATGTCAGTTTTGCCGGACAGGTCACGGATATCGGAAAACTGACCACCTTCGTAGGCTACTATGATTCCTTGATCTGGCCGATGATTGCAGGAGGTCTCATCATCGACCTCGTCTCCAGAGGTTCCGGTGCAAGAAAGAGAATCGCTGAAATCCTGGATAGCAGGCCAGACATCCAGGATGCTCAGAACAGACCCGTCTCTTCCTTAAAGGGAGCAGTCCGTTTTGAACATCTTTCCTTTTCTTATCCGGATGGCGAAGGAGAATCTCTCCATGACATCTCCTTTGAAGCAAAGCCTGGCATGACCATCGGCATCATCGGTAGGACAGGAAGCGGAAAGTCCACCCTGGTCTCCCTTCTTCCAAAACTCTACAACCTTCCCAAGGGAATGCTGTATATCGATGACAGGGACATCATGGACTACAGGCATGATGACCTAAGGGAACATATCGGATACGTCCTTCAGGAAGGCTTCCTCTTCTCCGGCACCATCAAGGAGAACATCGCCTTCTCAGAGAAAGATCCGAATAGAATCGACATGGACAAGGTCCGTGCAAGCGCAAAGTTTGCCAACGTCGATGATGACATCTCTTCCTTCCTGCAAGGTTATGACACCATCGTCGGAGAGAAGGGAGCGACCCTTTCCGGCGGTCAGAGACAGCGTGTCTCCATCGCCAGGGCCATCTACAAGGATCCGGACATGCTGATCCTCGATGATTCCTTGAGTGCCGTCGATGCCGATACGGAGAAGGCAATCCTTGCCCATATCTCTTCCAATGAGCATCGCCTGACGACCTTCATCATCGCCCACAGGATTTCAGCCATCGAGAATGCCGACCTCATCCTCGTCCTCGACCATGGAAGACTTGTCGGCAAGGGAACCCATGAAGATCTTTACAGGACTTGCTCTCTCTATCATGACTTATGCGAACTGCAGACTTTGGAAAAGGAGGTGAAGTGACATGGATGAATCCATCGAAACAAAACAGTACTCCTTGAAGGACACCAAGGTCCTGAAAGGTCTCCTCTTCTATATCAAGCCATATCTGAAGTGGTTCATCGCCATCATCGTCCTGGATATCTTCGTCAATGCCGCCTTCAGCCTCGATCCTTTGATTGTAAGGTTCATGATCGATTATTTGACGAAGGTCACCAATGGTGCTGCTACAGAGGCTTCTCCTTTGACGCACGTTCTCTACATCATCCTCATCGACATCGTTCTGTTTGTCTTTGCCGCTTTTGGAGCTTACTATGTCAATCTTTCTTTGAAGAAGATCGGACAGAAGGTCGTCAAGGACATGAGAGACGATCTCTTCAGCCATGTCCTCTCCCTGTCCTTGGCTGACTTAAGGAAACTGAAGATCGGATCCTATGTCACACGCATCACCAACGATACCCAGAACATCTCTTCCCTCTTCAGCGATATCATGCCTTCCTTCTTAAGGGCTGTGATGTCTCTCTTCATCATCGTCATCACAACCTTCGTCGTCACGAAATTCTATGGCTTCATCTTCTTGGCCTACATCCCCATCGTCTTTGTCATCTCCTATTTCTTCAGAAAGAAGTCGAAAGTCTACTACAGGGCCGAAAAGAAATCCGTCTCCGAGATGAACTCCTTCCTAAGCGAAGCCTTCCAGGGAGTCAAGGTCACCAAGACCTACAACAGGGAAGAGAAGAAGCAGGTGCAGTTTGAAAGGAAAAACGAAGACATCCGAAGCAGCTTCGTCAAATCCCAGAACCTCTTTGCCTTCTATTACCCCTTCATGTATCTTCTCCAGATCAGCTGTGTCCTAATCGTCTTTTCCTTCTGCATTCCGAATCTCACGCTTGATCCTCTTGGCAAGACCGGCATCACCATCGGTACCTTCCAGATGCTCTATTCCTATTCCACGCAGTTCTTCCAACCGATCCAGCAGATCACCCAGCTGATGAACATGCTTCAACAGACCATCTCCAGCGCTGAAAGAATCCTTGTCGTCGAAAACGAGAAGGAGGAAGTCTCAGAAGGAAGCCTCGATGTCCCTTCCTTCCGTGGCAAGGTGGAATTCTCTCACGTCTATTTTGCCTATGAAGGAAACGACTATGTCCTAAAAGATGTCTCCTTTGTCATCGAACCGGGAAAAACGGCTGCCTTCGTAGGGGCCACAGGGGCTGGTAAATCCACCATCATCTCCCTGATTTCAAGGACCTATGAAATCTCATCCGGTGAAATCCTCATCGACGACGTACCGATCAAAGAATACAGCCTGACCTGTCTGAGAAGAAACATCGGCATCATGCTTCAGGACGTCTTCATCTTCTCCGGAAACATCAAGGACAACATCTCCCTAGGAAACGAAGAAGTGACCAAGGAAGAAATCATGGATGCCTCCAGATACGTCGGTGCCGACAGCTTCATCGAAAAGCTACCCCAGGGATATGACACCAAGGTCAGCGAAAAAGGTGCCAACTTCTCGGCCGGACAGAGACAGCTCATCTCCTTTGCCAGGACCATCGTCTATAAGCCGAGCATGGTCCTTCTTGATGAGGCGACAGCCAACATCGATACGGAAACCGAGAACATCATCCAGTCATCCCTGGAAAAGATGAGAAGCATCGGAACGATGATCATCGTCGCACACCGTCTCTCCACCATCAAGAATGCCGATGTCATCTTCGTCGTCAGCAAAGGTGAAATCATCGAACAGGGAACACATCAGGAACTTCTCAAACAAAAAGGGAACTATTATAATCTATATAGGTTGCAGAACATGGAAGACAATCTCAATAACAAAAAAGGACAGAACAATGAGAACCATTAAACTTTACGACACGTATGAAGGAAAGCTGAGGGAATTCCATCCGATCGACGAGAAGGAGGTCGACATCTATTATTGCGGACCGACCGTCTACAATTATGTCCACCTTGGAAACTTCCGTCCGACGGTCACATTCGACCTGCTTTCCCGTTTCCTCAAGGAATGTGGTTATGATGTCAAATGTGTCAGCAACTACACCGACATCGACGATAAGATCATCAAGCAGGCCAAGCTGGAAGGGAAGAGCGAAAAAGAACTCTCCGAGTTCTATATCAAGGCCTATGAAGACTGTCTGGACAAGCTGAACATCATGCCTTTATATTGCCATCCCAAAGCCAGCGAATACATCAACATGATGGCTTCCTTCATCAAGGACCTTGAAGACAGCGGATGTGCCTATCAGGGCGGAGACGACATCTATTTCTCCGTCGAATGCGATAAGAGCTACGGCTCACTTTCCAAGCAGAACGTATCCGACCTCGTTTCCGGAGCAAGAATCGAAGTCAACACCAAGAAGAAGAATCCGCTTGACTTCGCTCTGTGGAAGCTCACCGACGATGACGGCATCAAGTTTGACACCATCATCGGAAGAGGAAGACCAGGCTGGCACACGGAATGCGTCGTCATGGTCAACAATGTCTTTCACAAGCCTCTGATCGATATCCACGGCGGTGGATTCGATCTGAAGTTCCCGCATCATGAAAATGAAATCGCCCAGTCCGAAGCCCATAACCATACAAGGCTTGCCAACTACTGGATGCACGTCGGATTCCTTCTTACCAATGGTGTGAAGATGTCCAAGTCCCTCGGCAATTCCATCCTTGCCAAGGATGTCTTGCAAAGGCATAGCGGAAACGCTATCCGTCTCTTCTTCCTGACCACCCACTACAGGGCTCCGGTCAACTACACCGAAGAGAACCTTCTTGCCATGGACAAGCTTGCCAAAAAGTATGAGACTTGCCTGAAGAAGGCCTCTTCCAAGCTTCAACTTGCCTCCAAGGAAGGAGGAAGCGTCCTCAAGGAAGACTATGAAGCCTTCATGGATGCCCTTGCCAACGACCTCAATGTCGCCAATGCCATGTCCGTCATCGACAAGGAAGTCAAGGAAATCAACTCCCTGCTTCCAAAGAAGGATGCCGACCTTGAGTGCCTTGACGACCTCTTCGTGACGATGAAGAAGCTTTTCGATATCCTCGGTCTGAAGTTCGACCTTCCTTCCATCACAGAAGAAGATAGGAAGCTTGTCGAAGAATACAACCAGGCAAGAATCGACAAGGACTTCAAGAAGAGCGACGAGCTTCGTCCTCTGCTCATGGAGAAGGGACTTCTTTAAATGTACGAGAAGAGCGAGGAAATCGCCAGGCTGAGAAAAGAGCTCAGCACCCTGAAGAAGCCGGAAGACGTCATCGACCACTACATCCTGTCGGTGAGCAAGGACATGTCCATCATGTCCAATTATCCGACCTTATCCATCCTTCTCTTCGACAAGAACAATTCCATCCTCGACAAAGACAGGTTCAAGGATTCGTTCGTCATCGACTACAGGGTTCAGTGGATGAATGATTCCACCATCTACTTCCATAACGGAGGTCTTGACGGAGAGGAGCTTCACTATCTTCAGCTTCACCTCTATCTCTATTTCAAGAGCAACATGCCTCATACCCCCTCTACGCTCATGACATTCGAATGCAAATCCGTATCTGACATCGAGAATTCCCTTTCCAAGGTGAGGGAATACACCTACGAATTAGGAAACCACATCCAAAAGGATTCATACCTTGGACATGCACTGGTATTCACAGATGCCATGTAGGAAAGGAACATCATCATGTACGATTATTTGATTGTCGGAGCAGGTCTCTTCGGTGCGGCCTTTGCCAACCTTGCCCACAAAAAAGGATTGAGCGTCCTTGTCATCGACAAGAAGGATGTCGTTGCCGGAGCCATCAGGAGCGAAAGAAAGGACAACATCGATGTCCATCTTTATGGACCTCACATCTTCCACACGTCTTACAAGGATGTCTGGGATTACTTCTCCTCCTTCAGCGAAATGAACAATTTCGTCAACGAGCCTCTGGCCTGCTATAAAGGCAAAATCTATCATATGCCCTTCAACATGAACACCTTCAATGCCTTGTGGGGTGTCGTCACACCAGCAGAGGCCATGAAGAAGATTGACGAGCAAAAGAAGGAGATGGAAGGAAGGGAACCTCAGAACCTTGAGGAACAGGCTATCTCCCTTGTCGGAAGGGATGTCTTTGAGACCCTTGTCAAAGGGTATACGGAAAAGCAGTGGGGAAGAGACTGCAGGGATCTTCCCAAGAGCATCATCAAACGTCTTCCCGTCCGCTTCAGCTACAACAACAACTATTTCAACGACAGATACCAGGGTATCCCGGTCGATGGCTATACGGCCGTCATCGAAAGGATGCTTGACGGCGTCGAAGTAAAGCTCTGTACGGATTACCTGGAAAAGAAGGATGAGTATAGGAAGCAAGCCAGACGAGTCATCTACACCGGTGAAATCGACAGGTACTTCAACTATTGTCTCGGCCATCTGCAGTATCGCACCCTCCGCTTCGAGACCGAAAGGCTGGAGATGGAGAACTACCAGGGCAATGCCGTCGTCAACTATACGGAAAGAGAAGTCCCCTATACCAGGATTGCCGAACACAAATGGTTCAACTACAGACCTTCCCCTGTCACCTACATCACCAAGGAATATCCGAAGGAATTCGAAGAAGGTGACAATCCCTTCTATGCCATCAACGACGAGAGGAACAATACCCTTTACAGATCCTATCAGGAACTCGCCATGAAGGAGAAGGATGTCTTCTTCTGCGGAAGGCTTGGCCAGTATCGCTATTTCGACATGGATGACACCATCTATGAGGTCTTCCATCTCTTCGAAACACTCGAAAAGTAAATGATCTTCCGGGAACCCCCCCCCGGAAGATTTTTTTGCATCAAAAAAGGACAGGCACCAAGCCCATCCCTGTATCGTCCTTTATTTTTCCTTCGTCATGTCGGCATGCGTCTTTTTGTCGTCCTCAAGGATGGCATTGAGTTCTTCGATATCCTTCATGGACGGAACATAGACGTATGGTTCGTTTCTAAGCAATCCATAGTAGTCAAAGCCGAAGCCGACGATGTATCTCTGCTCATCGGTAGTAAGGCCGGTGAAGTCGGAAAGCTCGTCAAACTTCATATTGATGTTGTTTCTCTTGATCAGGATGCAGGTATAGAGATTCTTCGGCTTGTAATGCTCGTGGATGTATTCCTTCATATAGTGCATGGTGATGCCGGTATCGATGATGTCCTCGACAAGGACGACATCCCTGCCCTCAAGGTTGTGATCCGGATCCTTGGAAACGGTGACATGTCCGGTGCTTCCGGTTCCATCATAGGAAGATACCTTGATGGTATCCAGCTGAATCTTGTGGTGAATGTGTTTGATCAATTCATAATAGAATGGAAGGGCGCCGTTCATGACGGCAACGACAACCGGAATTCCGTTGTTGGATTCATCCAGCTTGGCATCGATTTCTTTTCCCAGACGTGTACAGATACGAACAATTTCATCTTCGGATAAAATTAACTTTTCCATCGGTATCTCCTCCAATAGGCATATATTTTAAGACATGGAAACGAAAAGTAAAATAGGCTTTACATAATTTTCATGTTTCTCGGCTTATTTGGTCATAGACACAGTTGTTCAGAATACGTGGAAGCATCAAAAGACATGAGACCATGAGATGACGGACTTTGTCTTTTCTCCAAGGATCCGATATGCCGATAAAGGAAGGGATGTCTTCAAGATTCGTTTTTATTCCTTGTGATTTACCAATGCTTCAGGCAATTTATAAAAATCCGTACCTGCACTCTCCTGAAAAAGACAGCTTTCCCCACTGGATTGCCGTCTTGCATTCCTCAATGCCTTTTCATAAGATCCTGTCTAAAATCGAAAATACATCTTTGCTTTTTTCATATTCTGGCAGATATCTCCTTAAATCAGCATTCGACTCATTTTGATTCAGATTTTTTCAGTTCACCATATTATTCAAAACTACATCAGGTTTCTGCACATTTACTGCAAATTTCAAAAATAGTCGAATGTATTTTGCCTATGAAAGTTCAATGATCTCGGAATCATCGGACGGACGTCCGATTTCCTTTGATTTCCTGAATGTCATCGGAAAGAATATGGTCTTCAGTATCAAAGCCATCGCTCTCCACCTTCACTGAGTCCACCATCTTTCATTCCTTATAAATCATGCTCATCTATTTTCCAAGAATGAAAAAACGTGTATCGATTGTTGATAGCAAAACATCAAAAATACAACAAGAATATGAAAAGTAAAATCTTCTGTAGTCCGTCATTCTGCATGAAGGGCATTCCTTATAGCTTGGAATACAATGTCTGTAAAAATAGTGAGGCTCAATTACCAAAAAACTCAATTACAAAAAACTCTTGAAATCCGACGTAGGACGTGAGATAATGAACAAGCTGCAAAGCGATGGAT
>JAJVUU010000064.1 GCA_021621525.1 Caryophanales bacterium | reverse complement strand
TATCTAGCATAATCCACGATATTGGCAAGACAAGAGGTCACTTCATATTGTCTAGACAACCTTCGCACCTGTGATGAATTCCTCTTCTCGGTGGCCTTCATCACCGATTCCGGCGTCAACCTGCTCAAGCTCGTTCTCCGGGAGATGGAAAAAGAAGGCCGTCACATCAAGGGACGAGTCATGACAAGCAACTATCTTTCCTTTACCCAGCCCAAGGCCTTGAAGGCACTTTCCGGATATCAGGACATCGAAACAAGGATGTTCTATATCCATCCTGATGACCCCAACGGATTCCATACCAAGGGATATATCTTCCGTTTCAAGGATAACTACAAGGCCATCATCGGAAGCTCCAACCTGACGGCCAGGGCCCTTACCACCAACAACGAATGGAACAATCTCATCGTCTCAAGAAAGGAAGGACAGGTCATCCATAGTATCCTAAGTGAATTCGAAAGACTGTGGAATCTCTCTCTTCCCCTATCTCAGGTCTTCGATCGCTACGAAAAAGAATATCTTCAGGCAAGACAGGAAAGGGAAGACAAGGAAGACAAGGATAGGAAGCCTGTCCTTGAGATGAATGCCATGCAGCAGACCTTCGTGGCAAGTCTTAATAAGAGCATTAAGGAAGGAAAGAAGAGAGGTCTTCTCATCTCTGCGACCGGTACTGGGAAGACCTATGCCGCAGCCTTCGGGGTGAAATCCATCCAGGACAAAGTCAAAAAGCTACTTTTTGTCACCCACAGGGAGACCATCCTCCTTCAGGCCAGGGAGACTTTCCGAAACGTCTTTCAAGAAGGTCTGAAGACAGCCATCTTTTCCGGAAGCAACCATGATGTAACAGGGGCTGACTTCGTCTTTGCAACCCTTTCAAGCCTTTCCAAGGAGGAATATCTGTATCAGTTTGAAAGGGATGATTTCGATTTTGTCATCATCGACGAATGTCATCGTATCTCAGAAGATGGTGGGTATCAGAAGATCATCGATCATTTCAATCCCATGTTCCTTCTTGGCATGTCGGCAACACCAGACAGGACAGACGGATATGACCTATATAAGCTCTTTGACCATAACATCCTCTATGAAATCCGACTCTATGATGCCTTGCAATCAGAGATGCTTGTCCCTTTCCACTATTTTGGCATCACGGACTTGAGCATCGATGGCAAACCCATCGACGACAAGACCCAGGTCAGGTATCTGGCCTCCGACGAGAGAGCAAGATACATCGTTGAGAATTCAAGGTATTACGGATATTCAGGAGACCGGTTAAGGGCTCTTGTCTTCGTCTCCAGGAAAGAGGAGGCAGAAGAACTTTCAGGAAAGATTTCTCTTCTAGGGATCAGGTGTGTCGCCTTATGTGGAAGCGATGACCAAAGGACAAGAGAGAAATATATCTCCATGCTGGAGGAAAAAGATACGTCAAGGGAGTATCTTGAGATGATCCTCACGGTCGACATCTTCAACGAAGGCGTCGATATCCCAAGCGTCAACCAGGTCATCTTCCTAAGGCCGACAAAGTCCAGCATCGTCTTCATCCAGCAGCTTGGAAGAGGACTCAGGAAGAACAGAGACAAGGAATACCTGACTGTCCTTGACTTCATCGCCAACTATGATAGCAACTTCCTCATTTCCACTTCCTTCAGCCCCAAGAGCTCAGGAAGTCTGAGACAACATCTTCTCATCCATCCTCTCACGCCTGGGCCGAGTGCCATCCAGTTTGATGAGATATCAAAGAAGAGGATCCTCTCTTCCTTAGCCAATCGAAGCAGACAGGAATCCAGGCTCATCGACATGCAGTTTAAAGAAGCCAGGAACCGGATGGGCAGGATTCCTTCCCTCATCGAATTTGACAAGGCCGGCGATATCTCGGGCCGTGTGTTCCTGGACAAGACAAGAGATGGTAGGAAGTCCTACTACCAGTATCTTCTCAAGGAACATCTGGAGGATTCTTTGCTGAGTACGCAATTACAGGAATCCCTCATCTATCTATCCAGGATGGTGGGACCTGGACTGAGAATCCATGAAGCTCTTCTTTTAAAGACCCTCATCGATGGAAAAAGAGAAAAAGACTTCGTTTCTCTTCTTCCCGGAAGCATCTTCTATGATATTGACGTGAGAAAATCCGTCTTTTCCGTCCTTGATCTATCTTTCCAGACAGGAGAAAAGAAGTGTTTCCCCTTTGTCAGAATACAAGAGGATGAGATTGTCCTTTCAAAGGATTTCTCTCTTGCCTTACTCAATCCTACCTATCGTAAGTACGTCATGATGATTCTTGATTATGCACTATATTCCCATAGGACCTACTTTGGGGATATCTATGACCCGAAGGATAATTTCGTCCTCTATGAGAAATATACAAGGAGGGATGTCTGCCAGCTCATCAACCACACGCATGACAATACTTCCACCATCTATGGATATCAGGTCTTCAGGGATCTTGAGGTCGTTCCGATCTTTGTCAGCTACAATAAGCTCCTGGACAAGGATGCTTCCACCAATTATCTTGACCAGTTTGAAAATCCGAGCATCTTCCATTGGGACAGCAGGAGCAACAGGACCCTGCAAAGCAAAGAGATTCAGTCTCTCATCCATATCCTTAGGAATCCCAAAGGCAGGGTGTATCTCTTCATCCAGAGGGAAAACATGGTCTTTCATAACGGAAACATGGTCAAAAGCGATGATACGTCCTTCTATTTCCTAGGACAGCTGTCTCTTCTGGAGGATCCTAGAGAAGCGACAAACGGAGATGAGGTCAAGACCAACGTCGTGAAGTTCCTTTTCCAGCTCAAGAATTCGGTCAGGAAGGATATCTATGACTGCCTGACGATGGAACCACTTATAGATAAGGAGTGAATCAAATGAAAAACATACATGTATCTGCAGCCATCATCATGAAGGATGATAGAATCTTCATCACCCAGAGAGGTTATGGTGAATTCAAGGACTTCTGGGAATTCCCGGGAGGGAAGATCGAAAAAGGTGAAACGAAGGAAGAAGCATTGAAAAGAGAAATCATGGAGGAACTCCATGCCAGCATCTCTGTCGATGACTTCCTAGTTTGTGTCTCCTATGATTATCCTGATTTCCATCTGGAGATGGAGTGCTTCATCTGTTCCTTGATGGATGACCATCTCGAGCTATTGGAAGCCGAGGATGCCAGGTTTGTCCATGTCGATGAACTCAAGGACTTTGACTTCCTTCCAGCCGACATCATCGCCATCGATGCTTTGAAGAAATATCTGAAGAAGAAGGATACTATTTCTTTTTGAAGTACTTTTCTTCCATAGAGACTCCTCTTTCGTGTTATCCTATTGATGTATGAGGTAATGCTATGGCAAAGAAAAAATCCAAGAAGAAGCGATGGGTCGTCCTGATTTCCATATTCAGTGTGATCGCCCTATGTGTCGGTAGCTTTTTTATCTATGTCTCCATCCATTATGAACCGACTCAGGATGCCTTGGACCATCTTGAGGATTCTGCGTTCTGTGAAGTCAGACAAGAGGATGACTATATCACCTTCCAACCTAAGATAAACAAGATTGCCCCTATCACCAAGGACGGAATCATCTTCTATCCCGGTGGAAAAATCGACTATAGGTCCTATGCACCATTGCTTCGTGATCTAGCCGATGCCGGAGTGACAAGCATCCTTTGCAAGATGCCTTTCAATCTTGCCGTATTTGATGTCAATGCAGCCAAGGGGAAGCAGTCCATCTTTCCGAAAGTCGAAAATTGGTACATTGCCGGACATTCCCTAGGTGGAGCGATGGCTTGCAAGTATCTTTCTTCCCACGAAGCTGATTTCAAGGGCCTCATCCTTCTTGGAAGTTACTCTGCCAGGGATCTGAACAAAGGCGGGGATTTGAGAAGCCTTTCCATCCTGGCTTCGAATGACAACATCCTGAACAAGGATAAGTATGACGAAAGCAAAAAGAACCTTCCCAATCTGACGGAGAGAACCATACAAGGAGGTATCCATTCCTATTTCGGTGACTATGGTCTTCAAAAGGGAGATGGCACTCCTTCCATCACCTTCGATGAACAGAAGAAACAGATAGTCGGATTCATTTCCTTGTTTCTGCTTGCAGGAAACCTCTGAAGTATCATCTTCCTGTTTCGTTGGTTTAAAGTCTTAAGGAATATATCCATCCACCAAAAAGGCTTCCTGGATTGTCATTCCTGATAGGAAGCTTTTTTGTAGAATCTTATTTCTTCTTGGTATGGTATATTTTCTGTAGCAGGTCCACAAGGCTAAGACAGTCGTTTTGAAGATTCTCAAAGACGATCACTTCATCCTTTGTCGCAAAGAAAAAAAGATTCTTCCATTGTCAATCCAGGTAAAACCGACCTTAGTCCATCGGCGATATTTTCCTTCTTGTCATATTTCTTATCGATATCCTTGAGTTCGACTTCGGCACTGTCAGGTTTTCCGCTGCTCTTGAATGCCGCATGACACTTTATCTTGGCATATGTTCTGATATGAAATGTCTGATAAGAAAAGCAATACAAAGAAACATGGCATCGCTTTTTTCTACATGAATATCTATTTTAATAACTAATGTTAAAATGTTGCAACCCATGTTTTTGACCAAAAGCGCCCTGAAACGAAAATTCTTTTTCGTGGCGGTTTTGATTTATGTTGCCCACCAGTTGGCAGGATGTTTCATATTATCTAAATCCAGCTTCTCTTTTATCCGTTTTTATGAAGAAAGAGTTCAAACCATTCGATATTTGGTGTAATCCTTTGAGATTCTCTTTATAATAAGTATCGAGGAATCCCTATGAAAAACGAATCATTTATAAAAATCTCATGGATAGCTAGGTTTCTTGGCATAGCCTTGATTGTCGTATGCTGTTTTCTACCCTTTGCTTCAGGACTTACCATGTCTTCGGGAGGAACTTCCAAGAGCTATGGTCCTCTCTTTTCCTTCTTCTTTATGGGAAAGCTATCTTCCGGAGTGGCTTCCTATCAAGCAAAGACTGTCGCTGTTCTACCCTTGATCGGTTATATCTTTGTCATCATTTCCCTCCTCCTTCTGCTTCTTTCCTTTTTGAAGTATCGAAACAACAGGATATCTCCTTTCCTTCGTATAGCAGCTCTTTTATTCACCCTTGCCTTCTCTGTCATGTTTCTTTGTTCTCATAGAAGTCTATCCGATGTCCTTGCCTATGCCTTTCTTTCCAAGTACAGCGATGCCGTAGGCAATACCATCTATAAGAATACGACCCTGGATTTTGCCGTCTATGGCATGTCTGTCTTCGGCTTCCTTGCTTCTTTGTCAAGCTTCATCTCTCTTGTCTTTGATTCTACCATCGACAAGCTCAGGACAGGATATTATCGCTGATCATGAAAGAAAAGAAAAAGAAGACTCTTGTAAAGAGGTTAGTCTATCTCACCTTCGTCTTTCTCTTCATCGGTACCTGTGTCTTTGCTCCTTTCATGACCATAGAAGGAGCCAGCCATACACTTGGCTTCATCCTTCTTGGAATCATCATTCTCTCTTATGTCGTCATCTTCATCATCAATATCTGGGACTGGCTCAAGAAAGGTAAGAAATAGATTCCTGTTCTCTTTATGGACGACAATTCATCAGGCCTGATAGGATCGATACTTGATTCTTCAGGCCTTTTTTGCTTTTCTGCTCTATCTAGAAAAACAATCCTACGGTTCTTGAAAGCAATCTTTATTTGTGATCTGATAGATGGAACCTAAGGAGCAACACCATGGATGCAACATATGTGGAAAGTCTGTCAAAGGAATTCGAGAGAAATGGATTTGGTGAAATATTGAGTAAGCCGAAATTCATCAGGCTCATGTATCTCTATGTCTACTATCATTATTTTTCGGCGGACAGTTCTAAGATTGACGAACTTCTGGACGGGGATTTGACTTTGAAGGAAGAAAGCGACAACATCGACGGACTCTATGTCGATGAGCTTTCCGATGACAGAAACATCGATATCCTCATGTCTGACCCAAGCTTTCTAAGGCATGCAAGAAGTTCATTTGAAAAAGACATCTCCTTCAAAGGCTTGCTC
Source organism: Caryophanales bacterium (assembly GCA_021621525.1). Taxonomy (GTDB): domain Bacteria; phylum Bacillota_I; class Bacilli_A; order RFN20; family CAG-288; genus Enterosoma. Next base: position 3,695 of record JAJVUU010000064.1, on the reverse strand, counting down.
TTTTCCTGAAAGAAGACGTCATCTTTTTGTTGGTCCTTGGATATATTCTCCTAGACATTGGGATAATTCTATTTCTCATGGTATGAAGAGATGGTTTTTCTTCCAAGTCGCCTTCTTTTTGATCCCTTGGCTCTTCATGAAACCTCCGATGGTCAAAACAGATACTTTTTATCGGTTTACGGAAAATCGTAGGATGAAAACAAATATAAGTGTTATATTTATGTTATGTATTTCATTCGTCTTCCTTCAAAGATGGATGAAAAGAAAGGACTTGTCATGATCGTCTATAACCAGACCAAGAAGAGTTTCCAAAGAGACGTCTTCAACGGAGTCATCGCCAGAAACATCGAAAACCTGTTTGAAAGGCTTGGCATATCAGGCGGACAGGAAGCAGAATATCGTTCCTGGAAGGAATCTCTTCCGAGGATGTCTTCTATCTTGGATGATGATAGAATCCAGGATGACGTACAAATCGCCATCGAATTCCAGATTCCGCTCACTTCCAAAAGGGTCGATTTCATGATTGCCGGGAAAAACGAGAAAGAGGAAGATCATGTCGTTGTCGTCGAACTCAAGCAATGGGACAGATGCAAGGCAACCTCCAGGGAGAATGTGGTCAACGCCTTTACCGGTGGGGCAGACAGGGATGTCGCACATCCTTCCCAACAGGCCTATTCCTATAGCAAGCTCATCGAGAACTTCAATGAATCGGTAGAGGAAGAACACATCGAGATGGATCCGTGTGCCTATCTCCATAACTATGAAGAAAGATATCGAAAGGAAATCTGTCATCCTCATTATCAGGAATTCATCCATCTCGCTCCTGTTTTCTTGATGGAAGATGCTTCAAAGCTCAGGGAATTCATCCTTCGGTATGTCAGTAAGCCTTCCAACAGGAATCTCTTTGAAATCATCGACTATGGAAAGCTGAGACCTTCCAAATCCCTTCAAAGTGCAGTCGGCTCCATCTTGAACGGGAACAAGGAATTCGAACTCATCGACGAGCAGGTCGTCGCCTATTCGACCATCCTCAAGCTTGTCGAGAATTCCATCGGCAAAGATGAGAAGCATACCGTCATCGTACAGGGCGGACCGGGAACAGGAAAGAGTGTCATCGCCATCAATCTTCTTGCCAAGATCATCAACAACGGCCATACCTGCTTCTATGTCTCGAAGAATTCAGCACCCAGGGCTGCCTTTTCCTCAAGCTTCGTCAAAGGAAGATACACCCTTTCCTATCTGAAGGGCCTTTTCAAAGGATCGGGAAGCTTCTATGACAAACCAAACAACATGTTTGACTGCCTTCTTTGTGATGAAGCGCATAGATTGAACCTGAAGTCTGGTCTTTATGCAAACCAAGGCGAGAACCAGGTCATGGAAATCATCAGGGCAAGCAAAATCAGTGTCTTCTTCATCGATGAAGACCAGATCGTCACAAGCAAGGACATCGGAACCATCCAGGAAATCAAGAAATGGGCAAAGGCTTTGTCAAGCAAGGTCCATTTCAATGAATCCCTCATCCTGAAGTCCCAGTTCCGCTGCAACGGAAGCGATTCCTATCTTGCCTTCCTAGATGATCTTCTTGGCATCCGGAAGACGGCAAATGGCAACATCTTCGATCTGGATTATGATATCCGTGTCTTTGATGATCCAATTGAGATGAGAGAAGAGCTATCAAAGAAGAATTCAAACAACAAGGCAAGGATGATCGCAGGCTATTGTTATCCTTGGAACAGCAAGAACGATAAGAGTCAGTATGACATCATCTTGAAAAACGGCTTCAAGGCCCAATGGAACTTCACTACCGACAGCTTTGCCATAGGTGAAGATACCTTCGACCAGGTCGGTTGCATCCATTCTACCCAAGGCCTTGAATTTGATTATGTCGGCATCATCATCGGGATGGACCTGAGATATGAAAACGGAAAAGTCATCACCGACAGGACCAAGAGAGACAAGCATGACAAGACCATCCAAGGCCTAGGTAGAAATGAAGCCTTGGGAGATAAAATCATCCGGAACACCTATAAGACTCTCCTTTCCAGAGGACAGAAAGGCTGTTTCATCTATTGCGAGGATGAAGCACTCTCTACGTATATAAAGAAAAGACTTGCCAAGGCAAAAGAGAATTCAGACATCATAAGTCATTGAAAAGGCAATCCCTTTTCCGTTCTTTTTTTAAAACATGAGTTGTTTTGATTCTTTTCGACCAAAAAAGACTTGCAGGAATCTATCTATAGACAGGTTCTTGCAAGCCTTAAAAGATTTTATCTTATCGTATTTGTCAAACCGGAGAAGAGCGGGATTCCGTATCGATCGGTAAGGACATAGCCAAAGGCTCTGTCGACGATGAAGTCTTCATGGATTTTCTCATATTCGGATGGTGCAGAGCAAGAATCACCCTCGACGACGGTGACAGCCGCACCTTCGATACCTTTCTTTCCGACTTCAAGCTTGGCGATATGCTTGACTTTGTCAAAGCTGAGTTTTGCATCCGTCAGTGGACTATGATCACAGTTCTTTCCAAAGAAGTCATGAATGCCCATGTCAGTCATGACAGTACTGATATCATGGTTGCTTTCGGCAGTGAACTGTGGGAAATAGCAAGTCGTCAGATATTCTTTTCCTTCTTTGTCATCGATTCCATCATAGGTTGCCTTGATGACTTCGTATATGGTTTCGGCATTCATGACATCGCAAATGTCTTTTCCTCTGTCTGGAAGAATGAAGCGAAGAGACATGCCACCGTCTGTCACGACTCTGTAGGAGGAATAGTCCTTCCCTTTGAAGGCACGACCAGTCGTTTCCGGAAAGACGAGAAGCTTGGTGTCATTCTTTGAAGAATCCCTTTCTGTGAAGGTAAAGGTGTTCTTGCTCAGTTCCAAATCCTCTCCGAATTCGTTCCAGAGTGTCTTGAGATATAGAGTATTCATCAGGACAACCTGAGTCGTATCTTCAAAGTCGAAATTCGGCTTGATGATTCCGTTCGTCATCTTTTCGACATATTCGTCGATTGCCTTGTTGCTCTTTTCATTCTCCTTTTGGAAATCTACACCATAGGAGGATGTATATAGGTTCTGACTCAGCTTATCCAGGATTCCGTCTTTCAAGGAAACGGACTTGTCAAACCAGATGGAATTACCAAGCATTTCATTCAGGCTGAATTCTCCTTCTTTTTCCGTCTCCTTTTCCTTCTGGGACACATTATAAAGGGTACGGATATAGGAAAGAAGATTGGTGTCATCCTTCGCATTCAAGGTATCCAGGATTTCTTTTCTTGTATTCCCGGCAGTGATTCCAGAAGCAATCAGAAAGGCAGAATATACAGAAAGAGGAGAGACGACGCTGTTGCTGTTTTTCTCATCAAATGTTTGGTAATAATGATATGTGAAATCACCGGAAAATTGACTAAGGCCATCGACAAACCCTTTAAAGCCAAGGGAAGAAGCATCTTTTTCCTCGATGGAATCGTCGCTCTTGGCAAGCTTAAGAAGGCATTCGTTATCCGTATAGGGAGTAGCGGATGTTGAAGTACAGGAAGAGAAGACATAGAGGGGAAGTAAAGCTAAAATAGTTTTCTTTTTCATATGACTTAGCTCCTTGTCATTTTCTTTAGTATACCATTTCAGGATTGGTTTGGTGCAAAGAAGATGGTTTATGTATCAAACCAATATGAGAAACCCCTTTCGTTAGAT
>JAJVUU010000063.1 GCA_021621525.1 Caryophanales bacterium | reverse complement strand
ACGAGAGAGAAAAAACAAGGATAGTTTCCTCTTTTCACCCTTGAAATGGTATACTAGAAAAACACGAAAGGACACGTTCCAACATGGATTACACAAAATACATCGGAGTCACTCCGGACTTCCCCAAGAAAGGCATTTCCTTCAAGGATATCTCTCCGCTTCTAAGAGACCCGGAAGCCTTCCACAGCTGCATCAAGGACCTCGGTCAGTTGGCCAAGGACTTCAAGCCGACGGTCCTCGTCGGCCCGGAATCAAGAGCCTTCCTGTTCGGCGCAGCCCTTGCCTATGAGATGGGTATCGGCTTTGTCATGGCAAGGAAAGGCGGCAAGCTTCCCGGCGTCACGTTCAAGACGACCTATCAGCTTGAATATGGTACGGCGACCCTGGAAGTCCCGGCTGCCTCCTTCAAGAAAGGCGACAGGGTATTGATGATCGATGACCTCATGGCTACCGGTGGCAGCTTCAAGGCATTGAAGGACTTGGTCGAGATGGCCGGTGGAACCGTCGTCGGTGCATTGAGCTTCATCAACCTCAAGGACCTCCATGGAGAAAAGAAAATCGGTCTTCCCTGCAAGGCCCTTGTCGACCTCTAAAGAGAAAATGCAGATTCAGAACAAAATCTATACCTTTGAAGACGTCAAGAACGTCTATAGCAGGTATATCCACAACCCTGATGACCTCGCATTGATCGAGAAGGCCTACCGATATGCCGAAAAGAAACATGAAGGACAGGTCAGGAAGTCTGGCGACCCCTACATCTCCCACTGCATCGGCGTGGCGATGATCATCTCCGAACTTCAGGGTGGTCCGAAGACCATCTGTGCCGGTTTCCTTCATGACACCATCGAAGACACCGACACCACCAAGGCTGACATCGAGAAGGAATTCGGAAACGAAGTTGCCGACTTGGTCGAGGCTTTGACCAAGGTCACCCGTCTTTCGGATTACAAGAACGTCGAATTCACGGCGGAAAACCACCGCAAGATTTTCGTTGCCATGGCCAAGGACGTCCGTGTCATCATCGTCAAGCTGGCCGACAGGCTTCATAACATGAGAACCCTCCAGTTCCAGCCGGAGGCAAAGCAGATCCGCATCTCCAAGGAGACGCTCGACGTCTATGTCCCGATAGCCCACAGGCTTGGTCTTTATAAGATTCAGACCGAAATGGAAAACCTCGCCCTGTGGTATATCGACAGGAAAGACTACCAGGAGATCGAAGCAAAGGTCCATTCGACGGAAAACAACGCCCACGAGGCTCTCTCCAAGGCCAAGAACGAACTTGTGGAGATCCTGAAGCCGACCAAGATTCCCTTTGCCATCTCCGACAGGGTCAAGAGCGTCTACTCGATCTACAAGAAGATGCATAACAAGCATTACACCTTCGACCAGATCTATGACCTGATGGCATTGAGGATCATCACCGACACGGAGCAGGACTGCTATGCCATCCTCGGTTATGTCCATGCCAACTTCAAGCCCGTCCCGGGCAGGTTCAAGGACTACATCGCCATGCCCAAGCCCAACATGTACCAATCTCTTCACACGACCATCGTCAGCAACACCGGGCATGTCTTTGAAATCCAGATCCGCACCAAGGAGATGGATGAGATCGCCGAAGGCGGTGTCGCTGCCCACTGGCGATACAAGGAAAACAGCAAGTACGATCCCAAGGTCGAACAGGAAGAGATCGAAAACCAGCTCCATTGGTTCAAGGATTTCGTCTCCATCACCAACGAGGACTCTTCCTCTTCCACCAAGGAATATGTCGATACCCTCTCCCATGACATCTTCGATGCCAACGTCTATGTCTTCACACCCAAGGGAAACGTCATCTGCCTTCCTAACGGTGCGACCCCATTGGATTTTGGCTACCGCATCCATTCGGATGTCGGCGAACACATCCAGGGAGCCAAGGTCAACGGAATCCTTGTTCCCCTCTCTGCCACCTTGAAGACAGGAGACATCGTCGAAGTCCTCACCAACAAGGAAGCCCATCCGAATTCGGAATGGCTGAACATCGCCAAGACGAACTTCGCCAAGTCCAAGATCCGCAGATATCTCATCAAGCAGAATGCCGACTATGTCCGCGAAGATGAGATCAAGAAGGGAAGACAGGCCCTCATCGACGGCTTCCGGGAAAGAAAGATCAATGCCGACCCCATGCAGGTCATCACCAAGAAGATCCTTCTCTCCTTCCATTGCGACAGCATCGACGACCTCTTCTACATGGTCTACAAGAATACCATCCTGACAAGCCAGGTCATCGAAGCCTGCGGATTCAACTATTCCGGCAAGATGACAGACGAGCAGCTCAAGAAGCAGATCAATTCCAGGACCGTCAAGAAGAACACCCAGGATGCCGTCATCCTGAAAAACGGCGATACCGTCATGACTTGCCTGGCAAGCTGCTGCAACCCGATTCCCGGAGACGACATCATCGGCTTCGTATCGACAGGACAGGGTGTCAAGGTCCACAGGAAGGATTGTCCGAACGTCAACAGGGAAGGCGTCGAAAGCCGCCTCATCGAAGTCAGATGGAACCCTGACGTCATCTCCCAGCAGGAATACCCCGTCGACCTTGCCATCGAATGCCATGACAGGGACAAGCTGCTCATCGACATCGTCAATGCCTTAAGCGGCGTGGAAGCCAAGGTCACGATGATCCAGGCCAAGCTTCACCCGGCTATCGGGACGACCACCGTTTCCGTCACCCTCATGAGCAAGAACACCGACCAGCTTGGCACCTTCCTCCATGTCTTGACATCCGTTAAGGGCGTCTTTTCCATCAAAAGACTGATCCATTGACGCTTTTTTCTCTACTTTTGTTTTGTTTTGCTATATAATTTTACAAGCGAATATTCGCAGATTTTTTGTGAGGTAAAATATGTCGATTCAACAAATCAAGAAACCTCGTGGTACCATCGATTACTATGGTGAAGAGGAACAGGTCCTTCTGGGCTTGAAAGATATCCTTCTGGATCAGGCATCCTTATATGGATGTGACTTTGTCGAACTTCCGATGTTTGAAGAGAACAAGCTTTTCCACCGAACCGTCGGTGAGTCCAGTGACATCGTCAGCAAGGAAACCTTCGACCTGGCAAGGAAGGGAGACAAGGACTACACCCTCAGGCCGGAATTCACGGCTTCGGTCTCCCGCATGGTCATCGAAAACAAGCTGTATACTTTCCCTGACCTGCCTTTGCGCCTTTCCTACTTCGGTCCCGTCTTCCGCTATGAAAGACCCCAGACCGGAAGGCTACGGCAGTTCAACCAGTTCGGCGTCGAATTCCTCGATAGCAAAATCGACATCTCATCCACTCTCGATGCCTTCCTTCTCTCCTTAAGAAGTGCCGAGAAGCTCCTCGGCCACAAGGTCAAGGCGAAGATCAACTTCCTTGGTTCCTTTGCCTCAAGAGAAGCCTACAAGGTCGAACTGAAGAAATACTTCCTTCCTGAAATCGACCATATGTGCGATGACTGCAAGAGAAGGCTTGAGACCAATCCTCTCAGAATCCTGGACTGCAAGGTCGAGGAAGACCAGGAGATTGCCAAGAAGGCACCCCGTGTCACGGATTTCCTCACCCAAGAAGACAAGGCTGAATTTGCTTCCATCCAGGAATCCCTGACTTCCATGGGCATCGAATATGAAGTCGACAGCGAACTCGTGCGCGGACTGGATTACTATACCGGACTTGTCTGGGAACTCTATGACAGTGTGAACACGAATCTCGGAGCCATCGGCGGAGGAGGCAAATATGCCAGCCTCATGGCTCAGATCGGCGGTCCGGATTTCGAAGGAATCGGCTTCTCCCTCGGTGTCGAAAGGCTTCTCATCGCCTTGACGGAGGAAAGAAGACAGGAAATCAGAAAGAAGAACTCCCTGGATGTCATGATCATCGACTTCCTCAGGAAAGGCAAGGCAAACTGCATCGCCGACGCCTTGAGGAAGGATCACAAGTCCGTCCTCATATGCTCTTTTACAAGAGGCATGGGCGGAGCCATGAAGATGGCCGACAGAAAAGGTGCCAAAAAGGTCCTCATCATCGATAGCGACAACACCTTCAAAATCAAGGATATGCAGTCTAGAAACCAGATAGAAGTCAAAGAAGAGGACATCATCTCTTCTTTGGAGGATTAAAAATGTTAAGAACACATACATGCGGAGAATTGACGAAGAACGATGTCGGTAAGAAGGTCACCCTGTGCGGATGGGTTTCCACCGTCAGGAACCTAGGTTCCCTCTGCTTTGTCGACCTCAGGGACAGATATGGCATCACTCAGCTCAACATTCCCGCCGACCTTTATGAGAAGAACCATCTCAGAAGCGAGGATGTCATCTCCTGCAAGGGAGAAGTCGTCCTAAGGGAAGACCCCAACAGTAAGATTCCGACCGGATTCATCGAAATCAAGGCCGAGGAAATCCAGGTCTATTCCCATGCCGAGACAACCCCTTTTGAGATCAAGGATGACACGACGGCCAGTGAAGATACCCGTCTCCAGTACCGCTATCTCGACTTGAGAAGACCCATCATGCAGAAATATCTTGAGATTCGCAGCCAGCTTGATTTCTACACCAGGGAATATCTCTATAGCCACGGATTCATGCAGGTCGACACTCCGACCATGATCAAGTCCACCCCCGAAGGTGCAAGAGACTATCTCATCCCTTCCAGGATCTATCCAGGAAGCTTTTATGCCCTTCCCCAGTCCCCACAACTTTACAAGCAGCTATTGATGATTGCCGGAACCGACAGGTATTTCCAGCTTGCCCACTGCTATCGTGACGAAGACCAGAGAGCCGACAGACAGCCTGAATTCATGCAGATCGACTGCGAGCTCTCCTTCGTCGACCGTGAAGACGTATTGCAGGTCATCGAAGGACTTCTCAAGCACGTCTTCAAGAAGATCAAGAACGTCGATCTCCCTGATTTCTACAGGATGGATTATGACGAAGCCATCTATAGATACGGAACCGACAAGCCCGATATGCGTTTCGGTATGCTCATAGAGGATGTGACGGAAAGTCTTCTTGGATGCGGCTTCAAGGCCTATGAAGGAAAGAGCATCGAGGCGATACTCATCAAGGACCATGCCGACAAGATCACCAGAAAGCTCCAGGATGAAGACAACGTGCTTGCCAAGAAGTTCAAGGTCTTCGGTGTCTCCCATCTCAAGTTTGAAAACGGTGCCTTCGTCTCCAACATCGTCAAGAACATCAATCCGGATAGCCTTGAAAAGCTAAGGACTCAGCTTCAGGTCGAAGAAAACGACCTGGTCATCCTCTGTGCCGACAGCAAGAAGGAACATGCCTGTCTTGCCCTGGGTGCCCTGAGAAACTTCTATGGTGCCAAGCTCGGATTGACGAGGAAAGATGACTATAAGCCTCTCTTTGTCATCAACTGGCCGCTCTTTGAAAGAGAAGACGACGGACACATCGAATCTTTGAGCAACCCGTTCACCAGACCGAACGACGAAGATCTTCATTATCTTGACGAAGACCCGACCAAGATCAAGTCCACCTCCTATGACACCGTCTTAAACGGCGTCGAACTCTCAAGCGGTGCTTTAAGAATCCATGACGCCAAGGTCCAGGAGAAAGTCTTCTCCATCCTCGGACTCTCCGATGAAGACATCGAAAAGAGATTTGGCTTCTTTGTCAACGCCCTCAAGTATGGCGTGCCGCCGGAAGGTGGCTTTGGCATCGGTATCGAGCGTCTGGCCATGGAACTTGCCGGAACCGACAACGTCAGGGACGTGGTCGCCTTTCCGAAGAACCTCAAGGCCTTCGAGCCGATGAGCCAGTGCCCAAGCAGGGTGCCGGAAGAAGATACCGACATTCTCGGCATCAAAGTCGTAAACGAAAACAAGTAGGCCCTGAAACAAGGGCCGTCGAGGTAAGATATGGAAAACAATTTAGAACTGCTGCCGTTTGGCTCCACGGCCCTGAGAAAGGAAGTCCTTTCCATCCTGAAGGAGGACGGCTTTGAAAAGATGAGCCCCGTGCAGGCTAAGACGATTCCTCTTCTGATCAAGAACAGGAACGTCCTTGCCCTGGCTCCCACTGGAACGGGAAAGACCCTTTCATATGTCCTTCCGATCGTCAATGACCTTGTCGATGACGGACATGTCCAGGCTGTCGTCATTTCCCCTACGGTCGCCCTTCTTGACCAGATCAAGAGCGTCTTTGAAGCATTCACCAAGAAACTTGGCTATCCCGATGATGCCATCAAGGCCGTCTATAGCCAGTCCGACTTCAACAGGGCCAAGCCTCTCGTCCTTCTCATCACCCCGGTTCTGTATAAGAGTGCCTTGAGCCACTATCCCATCAATGAGCTAAGGAGAGTCATCATCGACGAAGGCGACATGGTCGTCTTCGATGGCTTCTCGGAAGCCCTGGAAGCCCTGAAGAAGCCAAGAGACAGCCATATGATCTCCTTCTTCTCCGCTTCCTTGAACATCCAGGACATCAAGAAGGTCAAATCGACCTTCCTTGTCAATGACATCATCGATGTCCGTGACACCATCACCAGCAAGAGCGTCAGCCACCATCTTGTCAACATCCGCTCCCTATCCAAGGGAGAGGCTTTGGATACCTTCCTTAAAGAGATGCATCCTTTCAAGGCGATTGCCTTTTTAAGCAAGAAGGAAGACCTCTATCAGATTGCCGAAGATCTGAAGAAGATCGGCCGTCACTACCTGATGGTCCATGGAGGAATGGACAAGCGTGACATCAAGAACACGCTTGACACCTTCCGCAAGGATGAGGAATCCCTGCTTCTTGCCAGCGACTATGTCAGCAGGGGACTTGACATCCCCGATGTAGAGACCATCATCTCCGTCGACCTTCCCAAGGATACCCAGTATTATTATCATCGTGCCGGACGTGCCGGAAGGTTCAATGCCCCGGGAGACAGCTATGTCTTCTACAACGAGGATGACGAAGAGAGCGTCAATTCCGTCTATGACCTCCTAAGAAGAGGAACAAGCTTCGATTCCTATACCCTGAGCAAGGCAACCTTGAAGAAGAACAAGGATGCCTATCAGTTCCGCAACCTCGGAAAGAAGGACCGTGCCGAATCCGAAAAGCTCCAGAAGAAGATCCGCCATGCCGTCAACAAGACCAAGAGCAGCAAGGTGAAACCGAACTACAGGAAGAAGGTCAGCCGTGCCGTCGACCTCGTCAAGGAAAAGCACCGCAAGAAGATCGTCTTGACCAACATCAGCAAGAGCGGCGGAAACGCCAGGGATTACCACGAAGACAAGAAAAGACGCAAATAAAAGGATTCCTGCATGGAAGAGAAATCTCACATGCAGGAATCTGTTTTTTTGTTTTCAGAAGGAATCGATGAGGGAGAAAAGTCTGTTCAGGGCTTCGTCCTTTTGGAAGAGACCCAAGGATTTCCCCTTAGAAAAGAGGACATAGATGTTTTCTTCACCGCTTCCGGCGATACCGAAGTCGGCGTCTTTTGCTTCCCCGATACCATTGACAGGACAGCCCATGACGGCTACCTTGACGTTCTTGAAGACATGGTCAAGATAGGAAAGGACCTCCCTGGAGATTGGCTTGAGGTCTATTTTCGTCCTTCCGCAGGTCGGACAGACGATCATGTCAGGAATGTCATCTCTTCTTCCCGATAGGCGAAGAAGACTCTTGCAAGCCCTGACTTCCTCGATCCTGTCATCAGCCAAAGAGATACGAAGCGTATCTCCGATACCAGCCTTGAGAAGAGGAAAGACACCGAGAGCCGACTTGATCGTCCCGAGAGTGGAAAAACCGGATTCCGTCAGGCCTAGATGAAGCGGATAAGGATATTTATGATAGGCTTTCTCATAGATTTCATAGAGGTCATCCGGATCGGATGATTTCAAGGAAAGGACGATATGGTCGAAGTTCTCCTCCTTGAAGATGGAAAGCGTCTCATCCAGGGCTAGAAGGATGTCATCCGCCTTGGAGTCCGTCTTTCCGCGATATTTGTTCAAAGAACCGGAATTGACACCGATCCTCATCGGGATATTCTTTTCCCTGCAGGCAGAAATGACACATCTCAGCCTATCCTCTCCCCCGATGTTTCCGGGGTTGATGCGGATCTTGTCTACACCGCTGTCGATCGACATCAGGGCAAGCCGGTAATCAAAATGGATGTCGGCGATGACGGGGATATCGACCTGTTTCCTGATTTCCTTCAAGGCAAGGGCATCCTCTTTGTCAAGGACGCTGAAGCGAATCATGTCAAGGCCTGCTTTTTCAAGCCTTTTTGTCTCTTCGACAAGATAGGAGACATCGCTCGTCTTTCTGTCCCCCATGCTCTGAATGAGGCAAGGAGAGCCGTTGCCGATGGTTTTGTTTCCGATTTGAAATTGTATTCTGTTCATGTTGTCAGTAGCCTGTAATAGATATAAAAAGAGACTTCCTTTGAAAAAAGTATATCGAAAGGAGAAAGGAAAGTCTATAGGAAAAAGAGAATCAAAAAGAAAAAACAGTGGATTATTAAATGTATGTATATTATTTAATAAAAAATTATGATACAAATTTAAGTTTAGAGTAAAATAAAATGAAGTTTTTCATAATTTCATTGATTCAAAGACGCATAGATTCTATAATGTACCAGTCAAGTTTCAGGAGGAAATATCACAATGGCTGACAAGCGTACAAACATCATTCTTCGCTGTAAGGAATGCAAATCCGAGAACTATATCACAACCAAGAACAAGAGGTTGCATCCGGATCGTTTCTCCACGAAGAAATACTGCCCGAAGTGCAACAAGATGACACTTCACGAAGAGAAGAAATAAACCTGATCAGGGAGGAAAAAGAACATGGCTGAAAAATTAGATGCCGGCGAACTCAACCCCGGCAAGATCTTCATCTACAACAACGACCTTCTCCAGGTCATCGACGTCATTCACAACAAGACCGCAATGGCCAAGATGAAGCATAAGATCAAGGCGAAGAACCTTCGTTCCGGTGCCACCATCGAAATGATGCTCTTCTCCGGCGATAAGGTCGATTCTGCCTTCTTGGACAAGAAGAACATGCAGCTTTCCTATCGTGATCCGAATGAAGACGGCTTTGCCCACTTCATGGATCAGGAGACCTATGAATTCGTCGAACTTCCGATTTCCAGGATCAAGAACGAACTTCAGTACCTTCCGGACAATGCCGAAGTCATCATCACCTACTATGGTTCCGAGATTCTCGGTATCCAGCTTCCTGACAAGGTCGCTCTCGAGATCGTCGATACCGATGACAATGCCATCGCCGGCGATACCGTCAACAAGGCCAGCAAGGATGCCGTCCTTGAGACCGGTCTCAAGATCAAGGTTCCTATGTTCATCAAGAACCACACCAAGGTCTGGGTTAAGACCGCTGACGGAACCTACGATTCCAGAGCCTAAGCTCTAATCTGTCCTAAGGCCGTTTTCATGACGGCCTTTTTGTCACATCAAGGAGGCTCAGAATTATGATGAGTATTGCCATTGTCGGATTTGTCTTTGCCCTGATCGGCTGCCTTGTCGCCGGCCTTGTCGCCGGCTACTTCATCGCCAGAAAACTTTTCACCAAGGCCATGAAGGACAACCCGCCCATCAACAGAGACATGATCAAGGCGATGTACCGTTCCATGGGAAGAACCCCTTCCGAAGCCCAGGTCAACCAGACCATGAAGGCTATCGAAAGCGCCCAGAAGAAGCCAAAGAAGAAGTAAAAAACGGCCATCCGGTCAACACCCAATGTCATTAACCTAAGGCATTGACTACGGAGAAGCCAGATCGCGACAGC
>JAJVUU010000117.1 GCA_021621525.1 Caryophanales bacterium | reverse complement strand
TAAAATTTGAATAGCTACGAATTTCGTAATTATTATAAGTTAAAAATTAGCAATGTCAACCTCTAAGTGCTAAATTTGCCTTTCCAGGCCCTTGGAAAGGGACAAGAAAAGGGTAGCCGAAGCCACCCCTTTTCAGCTTATTCAGCCTTGTTTTCTTCCTTTGGTTCTTCTTTTGGTTCAGCTTTTTCTTCAGCTGCTTTTTTGTCTTCCGGTTTAGCTTCGGAAGTCTTTTTTACAGTCTTTTTGGCAGCCGGTTTGGCAGGAACAAAAGTTCTCTTGGCAAGTTCCGGATCATTGAGTTCAAGGACCTTTGCCTGAACGTTGGCAGTCATCATGCCAGAAGCAACCTGGTTAAGGTAGTTGTTGATCTGGGCAGAAATCTGTGCGTCAGAGACCTTCTGAGTTCTAAGGTAATTGGAGAAATTCTTGTAGAACTCGTCCAATGTGGTACCGAGCTGCTTTTCCATGTCTTCCTTACTGGGGGCAGCAATCTTCTCAGCTTCAGCCAGAGCGTTATAGATAAGGGAAGATTTCAGTTCATTTTCCAAGCCGGTCTTGAGATTTGTGAGGTAGTCTTCCTTGGTCTGGTTGACAAGCTTCAGATATTCATCAAGATCAAGCCCCTGCTGTGCGATAGAATCTCTATCCTGTTTTTCTCTGTCAGAGACAAGATGATCGATAACTTCAGTTGAAATTTCAAATTCAGATGCATTCCTGATCTGAAGAAGATAATCATTGACGGTGTCGTTCTTGAAGGAATCAAAGGCCTTCTTGGCAAGGTTGTCCTTGACCTTGGTCTTCAGTTCGGCAAGATCCTTGCTGACATATTGTCCGGAAAGAGTCGTAGCAAACTCATCGTTGATTTCAGGAACTTCCTTGGTCTTAACAGCATTCAAAGTAACCTTGAAGACGACCGGTTTGTCGGTGAGCGGAGCCGGATAGTTATCAGGCATGGTCAAAGAAACATCAAATTTCTCGCCAGCCTTATGGGAGACACACTGTTCTTCGAAGCCTGGAACGAAATGCTTGCTTCCAAGTTCGAGATCGAAGCTGTTGGCAGTGCCACCATCGAACGGCTTGCCATCCATGAGGCCGACAAAGTCGATGTTGACGGTATCACCCATCTCGGCAGCCTTCTCGGAAGGAACCAATTCGGAATTGTCAAGGGCAAGCTTCTCGATTTCAGCATTCACATCCTTGGCAGTGACCTTCTTTTCCTTGACGTTGGAAGTAAGTCCTTTATATTCGCCAAGTTTGGAAACAGCAGGTCTGAAATAATAAGTTACAGTGAATTCAGCATCATCGCCATCGAATTTGTCAAGAGAGACGTTCGGACGGATGAAGTCGACGAACTTCTTGGCGAATTCATTGAATTCAGCATCTTTGGCAAAATTCTTGTCAAGAGTCTTAAGCAAAGCATTGATGGTTTCATTGGCAACATCTTCGCTATGGACATATTTTGCGGCCATATCCTTCGGGGCCTTGCCCTTACGGAATCCAGGGACGACGACATTCAAGGTGAGCTTGCTGACCGCTTTGTCCTGGGCAGCGGCGATTTCAGCCTTGTCAAAGGAAACCTTTGCAATCAAGTGACCTTTTTCAGTTTTAAAAGTGTGCTTCATATGATTTTTTCTCCTATCAAAAAAGAAACAAGCCTAATAATTATAGTAA
>JAJVUU010000062.1 GCA_021621525.1 Caryophanales bacterium | reverse complement strand
AAAAAAAGGGGCGTTAGACTAGTCTGGTTTTAGCCTGACTTTTCTAACAGCCCCTGATTTACGATAGCGGTGCAAACCAGAATTGAACCGATTGGATTATTCAATGACTTCCCAATGCCCGTTTCTAGGTGTTCCGATGCGCTTCAGGCATCCTTTCTGTTTTAGCAAATCGATGACCCTTTGCACAGTACGTTCCGATCTTCCTGTAATTCTGCTTAATGATTTTCTAACGATATTATTGTTTTTTCTTATTTCATTTAATATCAATTCATCTATTTCCGTAATGGCTGGATTGGCATTCATGACTTGTTTTTCTTCGGTTACGTACGGCTCTAGCCCATTTTGTGTTGATTCTTTTCGATAGAATACAAACCAAAAACCTTCTTGCTCTTTCAAATAAGAAATCCGGACGTTGTTATTTTTGCAGATTTCGTAGGTGTTTTTTAATCCTGTTCCCCATGACTCGATTGCCTTGCATTTAAATAGAACATCACAAATCAACACATTGGTTATTTGTGAGGCCAGATTTTTTTCAATATAATCTTCTGGTGAATAATTGTCTGGGAAAGGGCCCGGATTATAAATGGCAACCCTATTTGGAAAGATATCAACTTCATGTTGGCTGTTGGCAAGATAATTTGCGTGGGCGAAACTATTTGTTATGATTTCTCTTAATGCTTTTTCAGGAATTTCGGGTATGTCATATCTTTCTGATCCGGCGATGGAAACGGAGTAATGTATGTTCTTCTGAATGTACCGTTCAACATCGCGAATTAAGTTGATGATGTTTCCTTCAATCGGAGAAATGTCAATAAAGGTCCTTTTTTCATTTGTCGCGAATACTGCCATTTTGACTTTTATCGGCGCATGTGCTGAAAATAGGCATTTTCCGGCATTGTTCAGATGTATGCCATCTTTAGATAATAGGTTCAATTTTGAAAGAAGTTTGATTTTGTCATAACTCATTTCCGGCATTCTTTGAGAATGAATTGCCTTTTCAAGAAACAAATGCAGGGTTTCTTCATCGACGTCATCGACAGTACAGTCGGATGCGAGTTTTTCCCAAACGGGGTAATTCTCTTTAAGAATGAATCTCGCCAATTCTCCGGGCGTCATTTCCCTGCTTTCATCCGTTATTCTTATATAATACCTTCCGTTAGCCGAATAAGGCTTGTCTTCGCCAGAAAAATCAACCTCGATGTATTTCTTTCCGTCGAGTTCTTTTTGTATGATCGTCGGGAATATCTGTGGCTTTATGGCTTCGAATATCCTTCTAGAGATGTTGCGCTCTGTATTGACTCCTATTTCGAAATCTGCTTGTTCGCCGTTGTTTTCTACACCAAACACCAATCTTCCTTTAGAATGTTTGTTCAATATTGCGACAATGTCAATCAATGCTTCTTCCAGTTCGTTTGTCGAAGTTTTGAACTCTGTCGTTTCACTCTCATTGCCAAAATTCATGATAGAATGCTCCTTCATTGATATTATAACATTTCATCAGTGCCATGGCACTGATTGTGTCACTAAAATGACACTAATCACAAAACATTAGAGCCATATGTCACTAAATGTCACTAAAACCGTTTTACATGGCGATTAATTCTTGATTATTATGTATCGGAAATAAAATTCGGTTACCTGATTCGTAGAAAAAAAGAAATTCGGCTGAATCGAGTAGAGAGTGAGAAGCGATGGCTTCTAAGCTCCCTCTCACACCACCGTACGTGCTCTCTAACGCATACGGCGGTTTGAACAAACATCTATGCTACCTCCTTGAGGTAGTATGCAAGAGGGTCTAAAAGCCCTCTTTTCTTCAGCCGTGAATTTGAGATTGCCCTTTGGACGACACAGGAATGAGAGATGAACTGATAACCTCTTCTGCAATAGGTCAGGCCTTTTGCTTCCTCTCTGTCAATCTTCAGTCGGACTAAAGCCTCTATTTTCTTTTTGGAGACCTTCCATTGTTTCCAGATGACAACCCTCATCGCATTTCTCAACCATTCTCCTAGCCTAGCGATTTTCTTCTTCATGCTGGATTTGCGATAGTAGTTTATCCAACCTCTCAGGACTTGGTTTGTCTTTTCGATTCGGTAGCCGTTGTCCACACTCCAGGAACGTCTCATGAGCCTTTTCAGTTTCCCGAAAAGCTTCATGAAGCTTTCATCGTGTGGCTTCGCTTTCCAACCATCCGCTGATTTCCAGAACGAAAAGCCTAGATACTTGAGATTGTTCGGTCTTGTGATATGGGTTTTCGCGGCGTTGACCTTCAGTTTCAGCTTCGTCTCAATGAATGTGACAATGTTCTTCATCACTCTTTCAGCCGAGAATTCCGTCTTGACGAAGAAAACGCAGTCGTCCGCATATCTTGCAAAATGCAGTTGTCTTCTTTCCAGCTCCTTGTCGAGTTCATTTAGGTAAATGTTGCTCAGCAAAGGCGAAAGGTTTCCGCCTTGTGGCGTTCCCAGATTCGTTTCTTCGAAATGCCCATCGACCATGACGCCCGCTCTCAGGAATTTATGGACAAGTGCGGTGACATCACTGTCCTTCGCCACATTGTCAACGATTCTTATGAGCTTGTCCTGGGGGACATTGTCGAAGAATTTCTCCAAGTCCAAGTCAACTATCCATTCATACCCTTGGTTGATGAGTTCAAGCGTCCTGTCTATCGCATCCTGACATCTTCTTTTGGGTCTGAATCCATATGAGTATTCACTGAACGTAGGCTCAAATATCGGTGACAGTTTCTGAACGATAGCCTGTTGGACAATCCTGTCGACAACGGTCGGAATGCCAAGTTTTCTCACTCCGCCATTCGGCTTCGGTATCTCCACTCTTCTTACCGGAAGAGGTTGATACTCACGACTTAGGATTTGATTGATTAAGTCTTGACCATGGACTTTCAGATAGTCTTTCACTTCATCACAAGTCATGTTGTCGATGCCTGAGGCACCTTTGTTTCCTGTGACCTGCAGAAAGGCCTGATTCAGGTTGTCTTTAGATACAATTTCCTCAATCAATCCCATAGTTTTGCGTTTCCTCCTTTTGGTTTGTCTATCATCGTCGTCTTCGGCATACTTTCGCAATATACGATTGCTACTTCTCGCCTTACGGATTAAATAGACACTCCCATTCGTACTTTACAAAGGTTTGTTCATTCAGCCCTTCCTCTTTCGAGTACTATGGCTTCTGCTGACTTCTTGGAGTAAACCTTTTCCGACTTTGAATTTCTCCAAATCTCCAAGACCTCACGGGGTAAGGCACATATCTTTCCAGCCTTGAGCACTTGATTTACTAACTGACTTTTACGGTCGTTCGTGATTTTGATATGTTCAGTTATCTCATCACAGGTCAATCGCCTTGTATCAAGTTTCTTTCGTAAGCGTCAATTATGGTCTTTGGATATTTATCCCGTCATGGTTTATACTTCCCCCAGTCAAACGTAGGAAGATTTTTTATATGATGATGGAATTGAACCAAAGGCAGAAGGAGATATGTGATTATGCCGAAGAGCATGGAAGGAGTGCCGCTTCCGAGCGTTTCGGGATTTCGACAAGCAAGGTAAGCTACATCACCCAGAAGAGGCGCAGGCTCGACGAACAGGCAAGGACGCAGGAAAAAGGCTTTGTCATGATAGGACTCGGACAGAACGACCCATGTGCAAACCCACCTGTTCCATCCGATTCGATATCGTTCACGATCGGAAGTGCAAGAATCGAAATGAGCGTCGCTGATTTCAGAAAGGCATTCCTTTATGATTGACCTTTCAAAAATCGAGGCGATATACCTGTGGGCAGGCCCTACGGACATGCGCAAGGGCGTCAACGGCCTTGTCGGCCTTGCCCAGGGAATCATGGAAACCGACAAGATGGCCCACAGGCTCTTCATCTTCTGCGGGAGGAACAAAAGGAACATCAAGATACTCGAGGTCGATTATGACGGATACTGGCTTTACCAGAAGGCCCTCGTAACCGTGAAATTCAGATGGCCGAAGACCGTCGAAGGCGTTGCGATGATAGACAAAAGGCAGCTCCAGTGGCTCCTGGAAGGCCTGTCACCGTTGCAGCCCACGGCACATGCGAACGTCCTCTTTCCTCCAAACAATGGTTGAAAATGCTTATCTATAAAATTCCGAAAAATCACGTTAAAACAGGCACTTTTTCGTTGTGTTTTTATGATGGAATTGACACTTGCGTAATACGAAAGAGGTCACGGACATGCCTGAAAAGAACGAGAAGGATTCTGCTGAGACGGCAGAACAGAAATCCAAGCGCCTGGAAGCCGAGAACGAGCAACTCAGGGCGGAGATAGCCGTATTAACAATCGATAGCATTGAAGGTTATGAAGGCAAGGCAGCAGAGAAATCGAAAATTGTCTTCGATTTCTTAGCCTACTCGATACTGAATATTCAGTGTCTGATGGAGAAGAGGCCATCTATGATGTATGCTTATCAAGTTTCAAGTAAAGAAAAAGAGCGGCCGTCATTTCATATCCACCAAGGATTTCAGATGTCGATTCAGCGCTTCATCCTCGCAATAGACGTAGGTTCCGTACATTCCTCTTGTCAGCAATACTTTATATGTGTTCCGAATCAGCCTCTTTGCTGTTTTGTTGTCTAGATTTCGGATACCGCTAGCCGAATCCGTCTTTGCGTTCTGACTCTTGTCGAAAACCAATTGCCCATCTCTATATTTCAGGTCTTTCCCGATGATGACGCCGGCATAGGACATATCAACGCCCTGGATGGTGTGGATGCAGCCAATCCTATCTAATTGATCTGGATCATTGATATAAGAATAGGAAACGAATTTATTCCATTTCATTCTGAACTTTCCATCTTCCATGTCGAAGTCATAAAGGCTTTCGTCCGTCTTGCTCACCCATTCATGGGTATAGCCAGAAAGGAGTCTGGCATTCTTGTATTCCTTCTGCTTTTCCTGACAGGCTTCCCACATCTTTGAGGGAGTATCGAAAACCCTGAAATCGTAGTTCTTCGGACTGTATTTCTTCTTAGGCAGATCTTCATACCCCAGGAATCCGTTGATGAAGGATATGTACCCGTCTCCGCCCATGCAGCGGAACTGGGAGCAAAGCTTCAAATCTTCCGCTTCTATGACTTCTGAATTATATCTTTTGGCGTAGTCCTTTATCTTATCAATGGTGAGATAGTCGTCTTTGGTTACGGCTTGGTCTTCGTCAATGAACCAGACGTTTACCCTTGATGCATAGAAGGCACGGTCAATCATATCCACTTCCCTTTTGACCCCCTGGCCAAACTTCCATTTGAATTCACGGTGAGCCTCGTCGAACATGACACAATCGAAATCGCACTCCGATGATTTGGAGAAACAGGCAAACGTCTTGAACAAGTTGTCGATGGCACTCTTCTTGTAATCACCATCAACTAAGAGCTCCGAATACAAGGTTCTCGGAGTGAAGTTGACGGTACAATAGCAGACATTCTTCGGATCAGAGCCATCATTCGGATGGATAAGCTGCCCCATCGCATTGATGGCGACCACGGACTTTCCGCTTCCCGGGCCGCCTTTGATGATAATCGTCTTTCTTTTGTTTTCTTTGATAGCCTTATTTGTCTCATCGATGATAGTAGATACACTCGCCGCCTGCCCGTCATCAAGGGAGAATATCGGCTTTCCCTGAAGTGCCATGTAAAGCATGTCAGAGAAATCCTTCGAAGGTCTGATTTTGGCGTTGTCGATTTCATAGAGAAGAATCCTGGAAGGCTTCTTCACATATTTCTTGATGAAGGCAGCAAGCTTTTCCTTGTCCCCTTCTAAAAAGACGGGGCTCTGAGAAAGGAAAGGATATGTCTTCACGTCCCCGATAAAGTTCTGGTAGATGGAATCCATGTTATGGCAATACGAACAGCTGTTGATGTCCACGTGGTTGTCCTGAACGTATTCGTTGAAGCCTCTTAACATGGCTCCGTACCTGAGGGACTGATAAGAAGGATGCTGATAGTCACCTTCGCCTCCGCCACCAACGGTATGGACATAGTTAGGCTTGGTTGTCCTTTTCATCATGCTCCATTGCTTGAGTTCCACGATGACCATGGAATCGGCATCCTTCTCGTTCTTTCCATAAACCAGGAAATCGATTCTGGATTTATTAAGCTGGGACTGATATTCGATAGCGACGTTGATGTTCTTGTCGATATCCTTTTGGTTCAAGGCATCGGAGATGAAAGGAAGGGACTTATCCCATGACTTCATTTCGCTGTGTCCAAAACCGATGCCATCAGCAGCCATTCTGCTTGCGACCATATCGGCTATGACGCCTTTGCTGCAGTCATCGATGAATCCGGATATGCTCTTCTCATAGACGATCATGGCACATACTCCTTTCTTCAGGAAAGACAAAAAGAATCAAGTTTTTCAAATCTTCCTTCTTCAATTCGGTTTGAGTATAACACTTTTATTACACCAATTCATTGAAAAGAGTTCTGTGGATAACAATTGCCAATTTTCACTTATAATCTTCGTTTTCTGTAATAAATACAATTTATGAAGAAAAAGTAAGCTGGATACTACGATACCAAGCGTCTTATCATCCATGAGAAGATGCATATTTTCTACGAATATCATTTCAGCGATAATTTGAAACAGGCATGGTGTGACGTTGGAGGCTGGTACAAAGACGAAAATGATCCAGACGGATGGTCTACTACCAAGACGACCGAATTCGTCTCTGCCTATGCCCATCAGCATAACCCCGACGAAGACATGGCCGAATCTTTTGCTACTTTCATCATCAATCCGAACCTTTTACTTTCCAGAGCTCCGGAAAAATACGAATTCATCAAAGACTACATCACCAGCGGAGACTCCTACGTCGCAAGAGTCAGACCCGATCTTACCTTTGAAGTGTACAATCTGAACCCGGATTATATCTATCCTGGAAAGATTATGAACATCGTCGTCAAAGTCACCGGGGACGAATACGAAGACAAAAACGTCCAGGTTCAGATGCAACTGAACGATGACGGTATACAAAGCGGAGCCAGCGGTTATCACTTTAGAATCACGCCTTCCGAAGTCAGATCGACTCAGTCTTATGATTTTCAGGGCTCGCCGATCGATTCGACCGGACTGATCTTAAGAGGACAAAATACCATTTCGAAATACAGCAAGAGTGGATATTGGTTCACAGACCAAATCACACTCCGGGACGATGTCGGGAACGAAAGATATCAGGGAATCAACGATTTCAAGATGAGCATCTATATCGATAACCCTCTTGAAGACATCGAAGGTCCGACCTTCGATAAGACGACCTTCAAAATGAAGGTCACACCTTCCCCAGATACGACCCATCCCAACGAACAGATTCTGACTATAGAAATGAATGTACACGATAACATCGGAGTAGCTTGGGGTGAAATCAGATTGAACGTATTGAAATCCAACAAGTATTCTAAAGACTATTATCTTGGAGCCATCGATCCGACCACCGGATACTGCAAAACAGAAATCGTCATTCCGGAATACTATTCCTGTGCTACCTATGAAGTCGAATCAATCGTTCTTTGGGACAAAGCAACCAACTGCTCGATTTTCAACCTCAACTATCCGGAATTCTCAAGTGTAAACCGTTCTATCGATATCGTCACTGTCAACCCGGATGATGAAGCACCTACCTTGGATGTCAACAACATCAAAGTATCTGCTGTCCCATCTAATCCAAGCAATCCAAACGGTGAAACCTACGTCACCATCACCATCAACGCCGAAGACAACTATTCCGGTCTCTACATCGGCTATCTGAAGCTTGTCGATCCGAGAGGAAACATCCACGGAGATTGGATCTACTTCGGTTGGCCAGCCGGTTCCTATTATGGTCCGAAGGAAAAGAAGGACTTCGTCATCCATCGTACACTTCCTGTCGGAAGTGCTCCGGGAACCTGGGGAATCTATGAAATCTCATTGACCGATTTTGCCAATAACACAAGCGTCTATAACTTCGTCGAATACGAACATTTTGAAGTGAATTAAGACAGAATGAATTTAGGACTTTTCCTCATGAAATATGTCAGGAACACATGTAGATGCTAACATTAGTGTTTTTATATGTAGCTGAATTTTTCTAAATTCGTTGTACTAAGTGGTCGTAAGCGTAAAAAGAAGCACGGATATTATCCGCTAAACTGTACCCTGTAATTAGGACACGATAACAGAAAACAAAAACCGCCCTCCAGCAACTAACTTTTTATACATAGTTAGCTCACTGGATGGCGGTTTTCTGTCATCCGTTTGGAAATGGTGGGGACCGATATGAGCAAGAAAAAATTCATTAAGGAGCAAATAGAGATTCTAAGCAGGAACGATAATGCACACAAGGTCACTCCTCGTAGATATATGAGTAATTTTGTCAAAACAATTCTACCCGGCCAAGCAGAAAGTCGATCAGATTGCAGTGGAAGATGCCGTTGTCATCATAAAAATTTTGTGGTACATCCATGCGAACGATAATCTTTTTGAAGAAATCCTTGGTAAGCATCAGCGATGCCAGCTCGGAAAATCCCTTTTTATCGGTATCCATGCGGAAAGCAGACTGAATATAGACTTTTTTGTCTGCATCGTTTACCACAAAGTCGATCTCTTTCTGAACCTTGTTGTCGCCTGTGCGGTCGCAAACCACACCGACATCAACAGAGTACCCTCGCCGTAAAAGTTCGTTGTAGATTATGTTTTCCATGATATGACCGGGATCATATTGGCGGTAATTCAGCCGTGCGTTCCTTAGCCCGATATCTGTATAGTAGTATTTGTTCGGATAATTGAAATAGGTCTTTCCTTTGACATCGTATCGCTTTGCCATTGAAATGAGGAAAGAGTCGATAACATACTGCACATAGTTTGAAACCATCGCAGGATTGATTTTTTCGTTCTTCATGGATGCGATGGCATTTGCGATATTGGTCGGATTCGTCAGCGAACTGATCTGCGAAGCAAGGAAGTCCAGAATATCATTCAGAACATCCTCGCGCTCGATGCCGTTTCGCTCCACAATATCCTTGACATACAATTCGTTATAGAGGGAGGTTAGATAATCCTTCTTATCTTTGTCGTCCTCCAGTGCTAAAAGTCTCGGCATACCGCCATAGAGCATATAGGTATCCAGCGCTTTTCGCTCGTCGCCGCCCACGGCAGAATAAAACTCCGCAAATGACAAAGGGAACACATGGATTTGTGTAGCGCGACTGCGAAACTCTGTTGCGATATCTTTCGACAGCACTTTGGAGTTACTGACGGTGACATAGACATCAAGGTTTTTATATGCCTTGAGTTCGTTCAGCATATCGTAGATGGTAACCTCGATGCCGCCGTTTTCCTGGTCCACTACTTTCGTGGTGAACTGCACCTCATCAATGAACAGATAGAATTTTTCATTCTTTCTGTTTTGGACGATGCTTTCTACATATTCGCACAGAGTGATCGGATTCCTGAACTTATAGTACCGCCGCTGATCCAGTTCGATTTTCAAAATATGATCTTCCGAAACGTTCTGTGAAAGAAGATACTCGAAAAACAAATCGAAAAGCAGTACGGACTTGCCGCATCTGCGTATGCCTGTGATGACCTTTATCTCGCCGTTCCACATACTGTGGATCAGTCGGTTCATATAAGAATCTCGTTTAACCATACATTTCACCTCGTACTTAGGACGAAATTGTCCGAACTTCTATGTGTAGTATACTACGATTTTTGAAAAATATTAAGGCTATACGAAAAAAGTTCACAAAGAAGTTGCGACGGAAACGGACTAAGTTCGAGGTAAAACTGCCCGAGATGGGTCAAATGCCTTCCGGAATGGGTGAGGATACCAGAGATCAAAAGATAAAAGACCGGTTTTCCTGTGGACACATATATTGTGGCAGGAAAGCCGGTCTTTTTCCATGACG
>JAJVUU010000061.1 GCA_021621525.1 Caryophanales bacterium | reverse complement strand
AACAGAAAAGCATTAACTGCCCCTGTAGGCTTTTCTATTCTACAACAAGGGGCAAGAAAAGGATAGAAAAATTATGAAAAAAACAACAACTAGTAGGCAGTATTTCGCGACCTTCAGCGTCGGTATGGACGAGGGATGCATCTTTTATAGTACTCACAGAGCAGGCAGCAAAGCCAACGAGGCGGACCTAGAAAAAGAGCTTGCGAGATGCTATGGATCGCGGTTCGCATCGATTCAGGTCAAGAGGCTTGACAACGTCGTAAGGAGCTTCATTGACTAACCAACAGGAAAGAAAAGGAGAACATAACAACATGGAAGACTTAGCAACAGCAAGACAATTGAATTATCTGGCTTATCTCGTCAAGGGCTTTGAAGCCCCCGATGGACTCACAAAGAAGGCCGCTTCAATCATGATCGGAAAGGCCTTGAAGGAAGCAAAGGGAAGCAGCAAGAAAGACGGAAAGACGACGGAAACAAAGAAAAGGGAAACCGTGAACAAGTACGGCATCAAGGCCGGTGACGTGTTCGCCTTCAGCTTTGGATACGATGCAACTTTATATGAATTCTTTAAGGTCCTTAGGATCGTATCCGCAACATCCGTTGAGATTGCACAGATCGGAAAAAGAAGGGTTGAAGGGGAAAATTCAGCCATGGACTGGAAAGTACAGCCGGACACTGAAAACGTGCTTAAGTCCTCCATGTGGTACGAGGGAGAAAAGGCATTGAAGAGAATCGTACCGGCATACGGCAACAGGCCTTCTATATCATTCAGTGACGGTTACTATAGAGCTTATCAGATCAACCCTGACGAAGTATTCAGCGAGGACGATTATCACTAATAGGGGGCAATAAAGCCCCCTTAGAAAGGAAACAAACAACATGAAAAGCAAGAAAGAGACATTTCAAATCAACGTAGTAGTTTTCGACAAGGAAGGAAGGCGCCGCATCAAGTGGGAAAAAGTGCAAGGTGAAAGAATCGACGACGAAACGGCAATAAGAAGAGAACCGGGCAAAGGTTGGACCATCTGGGACATCAAGACCGGGCGCATCCTCTGCACGAAAAGGGCAAAAAGCAAAGCGGATGCCGTCGCATACTATGAAGTGAAATGCAAGACTACTGTCGAGATTTATAGAGCAACTACAAGCTATGCAAAGACAGTTGAAGATTCAATCAAACTGTTCAACGATCCAGATCGCGAACTGAAGGAAGAAAAAGAGAACGAGAACGAGAACACAGCAGAAGCCACAGGAAGCAACAAGAAGGAAGAGAAGCAGGAAAAAGCAGCAAAGACGGAAACCGTTGAAGTGCCACAGGTAAAGGCGCTCCCGGCACCAAAGAAGGAAGAAACGGACACAACGACAGCAACCGTCAGCAAGGCATCTGATACGGTCACCGCAAGCCCGGCAACCGAGAGACAAGCGAAATACCTTGCAGCGCTTGCAAAGAAGCTTCACAACCGCCAAATAATCGATTTATCGATAAACTACAGCAGCATTGACAAGGAGACCGCATCAAGGCTTATAGACGAATCCCTGAAGGCCATAGAACGAGGGCGCAGGGGCAACAAGAAAGTACCGGCAAGCTATCTATTGAACAGCTTCAGGGCAGCAGCCTAGAGGGGGGTGGAATCCCCTTCTAGGTGAAGAATCAGGAATATATAACAGGAGCAACAAGAAAATGACGAAGAAAGAATTTGAAAAGCTGGATCTGCTTACGATGGCAAACGCCTATGCAACGTATCTGGAGTATGAGCTTATAGGACAGGATCCCGAAATCATGGTATCAGCAGACAGGAACAACGGCGTAAGGATCTACACAAGGGCAAACGATGAAAGCGCATGGATAAGCTTCAGGGACAAGGAAGACCTTAAGCAGCATATCTATGAGAACCATGGAAACTTCTTTGAGATGATGGCGGACTACCAACCATACGGGAACAGGTAAACGGTACGCACCAGAAGAAGCGGAGGCGACAACCGCATAACAACACCATTCAGCAAGAGAACGGCTGAATCAATAAACAAACAGGGGGGCAACAAGAGCATGGCTGAGATTGTAAGATACGGTTTCATGGACTGGAGAGTCCTATACGTGTTTGGGACCGACAGGAACGGAGAAATCAGGATAGCCTATTTCAGGACAAGAAGGCAGGCTGAGGAGTTCGTAAAGGGCTTCTACTCCGATCTGCTGGAGTTCACAAGACACTGATAAGTGGTGACAATCGAGATAACAATCATCCTGCAACGAACCAACAGCAAAGCAGAGAGAAACAACAGGGGACGGCATCAGTCCCCTTTTCTGTGCACAAAAAAACTCCTGCCGCTATGCTATTGAGAACGGGGCGACAGGAGCAACAAGAGCCGACACGCAGGCAGGTATTCGAGCATGCGGCAAGAGTGAATATACAGCAACGCGAACGCTTTTTCAAGCAAAAAGAAAATCCTTCCCTTGATCAGGGGGAAGGATTAACCGAAATAGTTTCCATTGTGCACCATGGAACATACTTCATTGCGCAGTAACTGGAATTACTGCAACGTCCCTTACAAAGAGCGTTCATTGCATCGTGCTGTGGGCCAAACCCGTCTTGAAGCGGCGGTAAACTCCCACCGGTGCAACGGTTGTAAAAGAGGTAAAATTAAACTGGAAATAATTGTCAATAAATGGCAGTGATTGCATTGTGTTTTAAGGAGTAGAATAGTGCCTAACTCTATTTTTGAGATACAACAATAATCGATATACATGGAAAACGTGGTACACCGAAAGGAATAACGGTGGATTTCTAGCGGCTCACTGCCAGAGGCCGTCGGAAAGGTTTTTTATGGGTTTCAGTAACCAGGGATTCAAGTTGGTTACATGATTATTTTATCAAGAAACAACTCTCGCATGTCGGTAACTTTTGGCATGTTTCGGAACACCAACGGAAAAGGGCACGGCTTTTTGCTGCCATGCCCTGGTTTTCGTATGCCTTAGAACGGAAGATCTCCTTCATCAACATCGACGGATGAAGCACAAACATCGGGGGAGTCTACATAATCGTTATCGGCTCTTTTCCTGCGCGGTTGGTAGTTGTAGAAGGCCTTGTCGCAAATGACAACAAGCCTGTCAACGGAAGCCCCGTCTTTTTTTGTGTACTTATCCTGCATGAGATGCCCCTGTATCGTGACAAGCATGCCCTTTGTGTTTTTTTTGCAGAGGGCTTCAGCAGTCTTCCCGAACGTCTTGACATTGACGAAGTTTACCGTTTCAACCCACGCCCCGCCTTCCTTCACGGTGGTGTTTACCGCAAGGGCGAACACGCATACGGAAATGCCTGACTTTGTCTTCATCAGTTCGGGGTCCCTTACGAACCTGCCCGACAGTATTACGGCGTTGAGATTACTTGGCATCGTTTTCAGTCTCTTGTTCATCGTTGGAAATTCTTCCAACAATCTGGTAGTTTCCGTCCCCGTTGATTGTCTGCTTCGTCTTTCTGTTCCTGCCACCCTTCTTGATGTCCCCGAGAGCGACAAGGGCGATGACACAGAGGACAGGCTCGACGAAGAAATTGATGGTATTCATCTTGCTCAGCCATTCCGGTACGTCGCTCACGTCGGGCACGATTGCGATATAGCACACGCATGCGAAGAGAATCATGGCGGACAATATCGCGAGTATCTGGAGCGTGTATACGATGAACTTCTTCATTTCATCAAGCTCCTTAGGAACGCTTCCGTGTCCACATCGTCAAGCATTTCTCTAGCTTTGTCCACAATCATGGCCTTCTTGGCACACTCAATCACTGAACGGTAGAAGTTCTTTGCCTTCTCGTCACAGCCGACACAGCCTCCCTCAGCCTCATTCTTTGCTTCAATCGTCTCCAGTGCCATTTCGGCATTGTCAATCACTTCCTGTGGTGTCATTTGTTGTTTCCCTCTCTTTCGTTTTCGGCTTCCTTCCTCAGCTTGTAGACAATCCTTCTCT
Organism: Caryophanales bacterium; assembly: GCA_021621525.1. Lineage (GTDB taxonomy): Bacteria > Bacillota_I > Bacilli_A > RFN20 > CAG-288 > Enterosoma. The sequence goes on along the minus strand of JAJVUU010000061.1, from coordinate 6,416 downwards.
GCTTGGCTCTTGCCTCCCAGAGTTCGCTTGATTTCTTGCGAATTGCATCCATCTCGTCTTCAGGCGTTTCGTTCTTGGCTGCTTCACGTTCATGCATCATTGCTTCATGAAGCTCATTTACGATTCCTCCGAGCTTTGCTTCTTCCTTCTCCAGTTCAGTCATTGTTGTACTCCTTGTTTAGCAAAAGCTCGGTGTCGGCAATGATTCCCTCAGTAAAGTACTTGATGTCGTAAAGGGTTTCGGTCAAGTCTTCATCCGTATCATCGCTGAGATAGTTCTTGATTTCATTCAGCATGCTTTCTGCGCAATTAGCCATATCGTTTTTGATGTCGTCAAAACATCTATCCCACTTGCCAACGTTAGTCATTTCCATTCCTCTCGAACAATCCCAGTTCATCAAGTGTGTAGGATTTGTCTGATTCCATTCCGTCATACATATGTTCGCTCTTACTGAAGTATGGAAGACTCAGGTTGTCGGTAATATAGTCGTCGTCTTTGAAAGCAAAGAAGCTGATAACGATAGAAAAATCTCCGCTGCAGAAATGAGCCTTGATGATAGTAATCTTGCCAAATCTCTTAGTATATGGTCTTAGTAAATTCTCGAGATATTTCTTCTCTACATCGTCAAGAATCGATTTTTTATATTCTTCCCAAGTAGTGGACATAATAGTGTCTTGATAAAGCTGATTTACAAAGCTCGAAGTTTCCGTTAACAAATCACGGCACATAAGAACCGGCTTTCCGCTGCCGTCATTGGTTTCAATATAAAAGTAATGTTCTGGCTTTCCTCTCCCCTTGTTTATCCAGACTTTCTTCCCTTCCCTCATCAGCTTCAATGCATCTTCAAATCTCATCGTCGGTTTCCTCCGTTTTGTGTTCCTGTTCTTCGTCTTCTTCCCTGCCGTCTATCTCATGCGCGACGAACTTCTTCGCCTTCTCGTATAGCTCGGAGCTTACCAGCTCCCTGTTGTTCTTTATCATGAGATACATGATCTTCTTCTTCGTCTTCGTGTCGGCGTTCTTGTATCCCCAGTACGCACGCTGGTTGTAGATATGCTTCCACCTGTCCATGACTCTTCCGAGTTCGGCGGTGTCTTCGTTGGCAAGCGCCCTCTTCAGGTCGTGCGTGTATCGCGTGATGGAGTAGCTCGGAGTCTTCTGCCTGTATGGCGGTACGAACCTTGCCTTCTCCATCATCTTCTTGTTGTTGGTGGTCCTGTATATTCTCTTTACAGGCATGTCACTTGCTCACCTTCTCGCCTTCAAGCGAACGTTCGTAGTCTTCCCTGCTCATGACCTGTGCCCCTTCCCATGACTTCAGGAGCGTCCTGTAGATCTTGTCCTTCGGTCTTTCCCTGATGGACTTGGAAAGGTGCCGCTTTTCCTCGAATATGCGGGTCTCGGCGGAAACCTCGCTGGTTGCGTAACGCAGGTATCCCGGCCTGTCCGGGAATACGATGACGTGGGTATATTTGCCGATTCCGGCCGCCTGGAAGCTTACCTCGGTCACGATGCTGACATTTTCCCAGTAGGCAAGCTGTTCCCTCATCGACTGCAGCGTGATGCTGAACCTTGACTCTTCTACGGAGCTTCCGAATGCTCCCGTCTTGTCGAACATCTCCAGAAGCTCGATCGCATTCTTGATGGTTTCGATGTTCCTTGCCTTCGCCTTGTGCCCCTGATTCTCGGTCCTCAGTTCGCACAGCGTCTGGCCGTTCGCGTCCCTCAGGTAATAGTGTCTCTTTTCGTTCCCTGTCATTCTTCTTCTCCTTCCTCGTCTTCGTCGTCATCATATGCACGTTCGATTTCTTCGACGTCTTCGTCATCCTCGTCTCCGTCGTCATACCCGTCATCGTATCCGCACAGGCAATATCCGTCTGCAACTATCCTGTCTATGGGCGCTGTCAGGCTCGTACCGTTGCCGAGGTCTATCCTCGCGTAATAGCCTTCCACCCCGTCCTCGGGTCCGTCCCATACCACGTGCACGGTCTTCCTGGTTTCCTCGGTCGGATCTATGATTGCGAAGCAGTTGTTCCCCGCGTTCATGAAGATGATGCACATCCCCTTGCCGTTGTCCTCGGTGCTTGTGCAGTAGTCTATTGCCTTGTCCAGGTCAATCGTCCCGTCTATCGCCCTCTGGTCGAGAGTCTTTCTTCTTTCTTCCGGCATCTTTCAGCTGTTTCTCCTTTTTCCTGTTGGCCTTGACTACCTTCTCGGCCTCCTTGTCTATCTCGTCGTCCAGTCCCTTCTCAAGCTCGTCCGAACGTCCGTACATGCGGTGGTAGTTCCACCCGAACCTGATGAAGACGAACAGCGTCACCGCGAGGATGGCAAAGTAGATGATTGCTATCGTTGCGACTACAGGCATAGCTCGTCGTCCCTCCAGTCAATCCCGATGAACGGAACCACCTCGGACTCATTCATCTCGGTTATCGTCACCTGGGTGTAGTTCCTGCAGGCGTAGTCCTTCGTCGCATGGAGAGAGACCACCTGCCTGTCGTCATCGAAGGCCACGTTGTTCAATGCGTCCAGTATCGTCTTGACGATGTTGTCAAGGTCGGGCTTCTTCGTCGGCATGAGCTTCCCCTGCAGCGCTTCCTCGCGCTTCTTCCTGGAAAGGCTCTTCGACACCTGCAGATGGAGATAGATCTCTATCTTGAGCGGCCTGTCGCCGAACCCCTTGAAGTCCTTCTCCTGTGCCTGCTTGACGTATTCCATGCGTATCCAGTTCTCGTTGTTGACCTGCTTCGCTGGTGTATAGACCCTTGCATGTCCACCGAAGGAGGTCGCCTTTGGTCTCATCTTCCCGACTACTTCCCCGTCGATCGTGAATGTAAAGCTTTCCATTTCACTGCCTCCTTTGCCCTTCCATGCATCTTCCTCCTGTCGGCCAATACTTGTCTCCAGGTCGGATTGATTCCGTCGTTGTCGTAGAAGTCGCAGTACATTCCGTATACCCGTGTCTGCACGGCCGCAAAGTTCGTCCCTGTCTGCTTCGCTATCGCCTGGATGGACATCCCGTCTATGAAGAATGCCCTGAAGAGCTTCCTGTACTCGCTGTCATGGTCGTGGAGGACCCCGTCCATGCTCTGGTAGACCCTTTCCTTGAGTTCCATGTAGTTGCGCTGTACTATCTTCAGCCCCTTCACGGATGCCTTGATCTGGTTTATCTTCTTAGCCGTCGGCTTCCTGAGGTAGAACTCCTGTTCCGCAAGGACGGCTTCATAGAGTTCTATGCGTCTCTTGATTCCCTCTATCCTGAGGTTGATGGCTGTCACGGTCTTCCTGAGGTCGGCTACCGCGGACGAACCCGCATCATACAGGAGGCGGGAAAGCGGCAGTTCGGGAAGCTCGAAGTTCCTGTGCTCCCCTTTCGTCTTTTTCTCTTCTTCAGCCATATGTCATTCCACCTTTATGGACACCATTCCGCCATCAGGCTCAAAAATGGCCATTCTGGACGCGAGAAGCGTGTCCGAGTATATTTCCCCTGACACCACTATCCGACAGCCTGTGACGGGCTGTTTTAGTGTTCCATTGGGAAATGTGACCGTATTCCACGTGTCGAAGTTCGACGAGACCACAAGCGAGGTGCCGTTTTGCGCCAGGACTACCCCCGTGAGCTTGAACATCGAGATGTGCCCGATGATGTCCGCCAGCCTCTCCCCGTCGGAATCGTGTTCCCCATTCGGCTCCGTCTCGTCATATGTGTTTGCCGAAGGGTCAAATCCTGCGTTCGTCGCATTTGCTTCCGTCATATAGGGCCAGCTCCTTTCTGATTGCCGCATTGTAGTCCGGCGAGATGTCAAGGACGTCGATGTGCATCGCAACGTTCAGGTTCGTGTTCACCCTGACCTTTGTGGACGTGTACTTGACGACGGTCCTCCGCCATCCCTGCACCGCGACCATCATGCCGGGTACCACGGTCTTGACGACCCTGGCTATCGCCTTGTCTCCGTATACACGCCATTCCTCGACCTGCCTCGCCTTGAATCCGCCTTCCGTGCCAGGCTCAGGGAACATCTGGGCGGTCTGGAAGATGAGCACCCAGCCTGTGCGGGTCTTTGCCTTCCTCAGCCTTCCAGAGACCCTTCCGACCGCGAACACCTCGCTTTCGCCCGGGTAGGCAAGCATGGGCCTGTTGAGCTTCCATGCCTGCTCCTCCCTGAGTTCTCTGTCGGCTTCTATGTCTTCCGGTGTCTGTTCGAACAGCCTTCTTCCCTGTTCGGCGCGGTACATATCCGCCACGGCCTCAGTCCTCCCCTTTTCCCCTGAACATGTTCATCGCTGAGAGGAATGCGCATGCAAGCCCTCCGCAGATTCCCATCACGATCATCACGATGAGCGACGTCTTCTCAGCCCCAGGGACATATCCCCTGTCGAGCCTGATGAAACCGAACACGGCCTCTGCTGCAAAAAGGAGCATGAGTGCCATGTCGGCAAAGAAGTTGATTGTGTTTCTGGTGTTTCTCTTCATGTGTTTCTATCCTCTCTTGATTGTGAAGTCCTCGCAAAGCTGCCTGACTTCCCTTCTTCTCCTGTCCTTCTCGGTGGAGTACGGAATCACCTTCCCGTCATCCGATACCGGCAGGCCTGTCTTCCCTTCCTCGAACGCAAGACATCTCTCCTCTACCGTCTTCCCTACAAGCCTCTCGTATGAGTCGAGGAGCCATTCCTTCTTCGCCGGGTAGTTCTGCAGGTCCTGCCATGCGTAGTTCGAGATCCTGATGTTGGCTATGAACGGCGGGCAGTCCGCCATTGCCTCGGAGTACTGGTATATGCTGTACTTCCTGAGCCAGTCGGTGACCATCCCTGCCATCTCGCCCCTTGACGGGAACTGCGCCCTGAACACCTTCCTGTAGCATTCGCCAAGCTCCTTCGGGTCCCTCGGCGGGAATTCGACGTTGTCCATGTACCATTCGCATATGAGCCTGAACTGCTCGTCGGTGTATCTCTGGCAGAACCGGTACCATACCTTGAGGGCTACCTTGTCGTTCGGATCGAATTCCCACTTGATGAAGAAGTACTTGAGTGTCTTCATCTGGGCTGCGAAGACGTCCTTGCTAAGCTTTGGCTGTGAAGTCTGCGTCAATGTAGCTTCCTCCCTTCTTGGTATCGAAGATGTCGTCGTCGTCATCGTCCGCAAGGAACTCCTCGAGTCCTCCGTCCTTTATCTCGGAAGTCTTGAGTTCGTCGTTCCATCTCTCCTCGTTCAGCCATGACGTCGGAAGCGGTATGTATCTTCCATGGTCCTTTGACCACTGCTCCGACTTCAGCCACATCTCAAGTCCGTCGAACACCTTCTTTGCGTTTGACTCGCTGACGTTCCTGAGGAATGCAACCCTTGCGTCCTTCTTCTTCTGTTTCTTCGGATACTTGCTCCAGAAGACTTCAAAGAGGCTCTCCATGGGGTTTTCTTTAGTTTGTTCGTTAGAACAAACAATTTCTTTTTTCTTGTTAATAATATCCGTAGAATACGGATTACTGATATCTAGGACATTTTTGCCCCCAGGGGTGGGGTCATTTTTGCCCCCACCTAGGGTCATTTTTGCCCCCACGTCGATTGCAATGGTAGAAATGATTCTTTTATCGATTTCTTTGGAGCCTGGTTTGTAGATGTATTTGATATTGATGTATCCTTTTTCCTTCAACGATTTAAACCATCGTCTAATGGTTTTTTCGTTTTTCTCATACAGCTTTTCGAAATAAGCATTCGAGGCGTAGCAGTAACCGTTCATCTGCTGTAGAGCTGTGATTTCGGAATATAGAAGCTTTTCACTTGGGCTTAGATCCTTGTCATATCGTATATCTGCTGTCACTACCGACCAGTATGCTGGCTTTTCGTTGTCTTCGTTCATAGTTTGAAATTCTCCAGTTCATTTAGTGTTCTCTCAAACTTCTCTACTTGTTTCCAAAAAGTCGATATATCTTGGAAGGCTTCCTGAAGAAGTACTAACCCATCGGCTTTGTGTCGCGACAACATTCCGGCATATGAATTGTCTAGGATTTCGGATTCTTTGTCGTTTATCTCACTTTGAAAATCGTCTAATATCCCAATCATTTGAGAACAAACCGATTTTGCTTTGCTAAGTCCTTTAATTTTCATCTTCAAAACCCTTTCCAGCTAATCTGTAATATGTGCCAGCAAAAGTGCCGTCAACGTATGTCCGTCTTTCCCGGACCAAATATTTATGTAGTTCGAGTTCCGATATAGCTGAACGTATCGAATCGGAGCCATCTGTGGAATATTGCCTGATTTCCTTAATGGAGCAGTATCCCCCAGATTTTTTAAACATGAAGCATAGCTGGATAAATAATCCTTTTGCTTTCAGGCTAAGAGTTTTGTCAGCCAAGACTTCATTTTTCATTCCTGTTCTCCTTCCCCGCCCGCGATGCAGTAGCGGAACGGATAGACGCT
>JAJVUU010000060.1:10166-10436 GCA_021621525.1 Caryophanales bacterium | reverse complement strand
GATGTGAGCGGCTGTAGTGGATTTGCCACACCATTTAGGTCCTTGAATTACTACTGCACCAGTGGTTTTTAGTTTTTTCTCGATGATTTTATCAACAACCCGAGGAATATAATCGTTACCTAAATCCTGTATATCTTTGCTCATACAATCGCCTCCGCACATATAATTTAAAGAGATTGTTGCATTTTTACCGAAGGGATTGTGAATTCAAACTCATGACATTAAGAAAATTGCCATGGAGATTTTTCAAAACATGGCTTTGAAAATTCA
>JAJVUU010000060.1:0-10156 GCA_021621525.1 Caryophanales bacterium | reverse complement strand
GTATGGACTTTTTGATGAACCAAAAAAGCCAGCGAAATCGCTGGCTTTAGGTCGGTCGTTGGCAGGTTTTACATTTAAGTCATCCTGTGGCAAAAAAACCAAAATCGTCGGTGACTTATCTTTTTATGATTTTTTCAATTTCCTTGGCAGCATCCCTGTGATTGAGGATGAAGCCGATGGAATAGGATTTCTCCTTTGTCTTGATGACGATGCTTCCTTTTGAAACGATTCTGTCCTTGACCTGGATATCCGTGATGTCTTCTTTTCTTATTTCAATCTGCTTTGTATAGAGGTTCAGGTGGAATACCTGGTCATGTTGGTCGTAGAGGATGGCATTTTCATCGGCTTTATTGCATCTTATGAAGAGAACAATCTGGATGATGCAGAACAAGATGATGATAACGAAGAGAATCGACATCACGATGGTGGATACGGATACTTTCTTATAGTAGAAAATCATCATGAGGATATCGGCAAGCAGGATTCCAAAGGCGACGGCAAGGATGATGATTTCTGCCAGGAAGAGACGCTTTTCAAAGCGAGCCCTTTTGGCTATGACTGTCTGGTTCATGCTCGTTTTCTCCTTGGATGAGGTCTTTGATTTCGCTCTCGCTTTTGAAGTGATGCAGGATGTCGTAGAAGTAGTGGAAGACATCTTTCTGGGCGAGCAGATGTTCCTTCATGTTTTCGACGATGGTCGAAAGAACGACGTATGAGATGTCGATGGCAATCTTGTTTTCATTAAGCAGGTTGATTTCATCGCGTTTGAGATTCAGGATTCGGCTTCTGAAAGGAGTCTTGTCAGTCTTGCTTCCCAGTCTCTTGAGGAATTCGCTCAAGGCGATGTTGTCTTCGAAATTCGCATAATACAGTGCGAGATATCTATAGTAGCGATAGAAATCGTCTTCTTTGTAAAGGAAGAGGGAAATCTTATCCAGATCACACCGGAAGGATAGATAATTGACGTTCTGATAATCCAGATCAGCCATCAAAAAGAGGATGTCGACGGAAACAGGGTCATAGGTGAGAGCATTCATGAAGCTTGCTTTGGCTTCCTTTGGCTTTCCGGAAAAGAAATAGTCTTGACCTCTCAGTGTCAGAAGGGAGACATAGTCATAGGGAAGGACGATGCTGCTCTTGTGTTCGTTGTAGAAGTTTTTCGTCAAGGCAAACTCCATCGTGGAGAAGAAATAGTAATAGGCGATATTCTTGTTCTTTTTGGTCTTTTCGTATTTCAGAATGAAATCATGGACATGGTTTTCTCCATCCTGAAGGAGAGAAAGGCTTTCTGTGTAGTTCTTTTTGTCGATCTCACCCTTGGCCTTCATCAGAATCTTATCGAAATCCCTGGTGGTGATGGTGTACTCCTTCTTTTCTTCTTGTTCTTTTTGGTTTTCAAATCCATCCAGGATGGATTGAATATATTGGAAAACTTCTTTATTATCCTGATATTCTTCCGAGCATCTGGAAAGAAGACCGGTGTCATGTGTTTTATCACCGGTGAGCTGCTTTTGGATGGAGGCAATGATTTCTTTGTTGGTCATGTAAGAAACTATAATTCTTTTTGCTGGAAAAAGAAATAGGAAAGAAAAAAGAATCGTTGGCAGGAGCCAACGATTCTATCATGGTTCAGAGATTATTCACCCTGGTTGATGACACCATAGGTGAGGAAGGAAAGGACTCTGTCGTAGGTGAGGCTGTCCTTGCCGACGAAGACGATCTTGTCGCCTGCGTGTAAGACGAAGTCCGGACCGACAGACTGCTTGGTGATGTTGTCAGCACCGATGATGGCAACGATGGTGGCTTCGGTGTAGTTGTAGAAATAGACATCGCCGACGGTCTTGCCGTTGATCCAGGAATTCTGCGGAATCTCGACCTTGGAGAACTTGATGGCTTCTGTGGTCTGATAGGTGAAGGAATCCTTCATGTCATCGATGGCAGCATTGACCTTGGCGGTGATTTCCTTCTGTTCGTTGAGAAGCTTCTCAAGGTTGGCATACTTGTCCTTGATCTGGGTTTCAGCCTTCCACTTGTTGGCAAATTCCTGAGCATGCAGGACGGAATCGACGAAGACGCCGACACCTCTCTTGGAAGAGACGACCTTTTCCTTTTCGAGGATGTTGAGAGCCTTGCGGACCGTTTCCGGGGAAACGTTATAGGCTGCGCCTAAGATAGAACGGCCTTTGAGCAGGGTACCTTCCGGATATTCACCGGTGAGAATCTTGCCGCAGACGTCCTGAGCAATCTTGATGTAACGTGGTGTACTTCTTTGTTTAGCCATAGTTGTTAATTCCTCCAAACTTGGTATCACAATTATAATGGACTTTTGGGCATAATTCAATTACCAAAAAGCAAAGAAGCGGATAGCGATTTAATTTAAAAATGAAGTTGTAACTCAACTTCAAGGAGGATTAAGAAACAAAAAAGATGGATTTTATCGCACTTTTTGGCAATGGCTGATTTCAACTTTGAATTCAAATTCAGGCAGAAGAAGAAACATTTTTATTTTTTTGAGTCTGTTGTCAGCTCAAAAAAGTTGTAAATCAGCACAAATTAAGGCATAATAATAACTCGCATATATATCTTATTATATATGATTGTCAAAGGATTAACTGAATGAACAAACTGAAAACAATATTGAAGAGCCTATATTCGAATCAGGCATGTATCGATGCCAGGAAATATCCTTGGTATTTTGCTGTCATCGTCTTCATTCTTGCCGTCTTTCTTCCCTGGATTCCGGGGCTCAGCAAAGGCTATACCGCAAACACGGCCGCATTGATGACAAGCACCGGCAATTATGAGCTCGACAAGGGCTTCAAGCAGGTCTTGGTCTCCGATTATTTCAAGAACGGCATCACGGTAAAGAGCTCCGAAGGAAAATACATCCTGTATTATGATCTGAATGAATATTCCAGCGGAGCAGCTGGAGCGTTTGCCGAAGAATATAACGGTACAAACGCCAAAGCTCTCTACAAAGGGACGTTCAGCGATATCAGCGGCGGGAGCAGCAACATCTCCTCTACTACGGCTTATTCCAAGGAATACAGCAACAAGGTCTACGATTATTATTTCGATAATATCTCCGTATCTACCACAGGTTCCATGGATTTCCCGGCCACTTCTTCCACAAGTTCATCCATCGAATATGAGAATACTGGCCGTACCACTTATCTGGAAGCCTTCTACATTCCGGAACTTAGTCTGGATGATGAAAAGTATTCCATGTGGCTGAACAATTTCGTCACATCCGTCATCCTCAACATCGGGAGCGATGGCAAGGCCAATTCCTACCCGCATTCCTATACCATCTGGGCCAAGGACTTCGTCATGATTGCCGTCTATCCGCTCAAGTCTTCCAAGAGTTCCCTGAGCGTTGCTGGTTCCTATACCGGTATCATCAATGATGGCTTTGACGGAGAAACGATTGCTGATGGAACCACTCTTTACAGCTATCTTGCCAAGGATCAGGGAAATGATGTCCTGAAGATTTATGAGAAGGGCCTTTCCGTCTACTTCGATCATGCCGGAAGACCGAGATATCTCAAGTCTGTCTGGACACAGGTCGGTATTCTTTCTGCCATTGTTGCCGGATCTGTCCTTGTCTGTGCCGTTCTTCTCTTCATCTTCAGCAAATCCAAATCTTCCATCTATCGTGATTCTACCAATTTCTGGAATGCTATTGCCGAAGGCTGCTATATGATGCTCACACCATCTTTGATCGGTATGATCTTCGGCTTCTTCAGCAGTCAATATGTCATGGTTGCCTTGATCGGTGCCATATTGTTCCGTACCGTCTTCGCAAGAAGCAAAATCTGTCCTCCGCCTATGGACAACGGAAATGGCGGGAACAAACCGTTGTACCAGGCCAGAAGTTAAAATCGTTGAAGGGACCGCCATTGACGGCCCCTTTTGTTTCATTCGGAAAGGAGTTACAAAATGAGAAAAGAATTCTTCAAAGCCATCAAGGAAGCGTCTTTTGCAATTCTCCCAATCGTGTTGGCGCTTCTTGTCATCAATTTCTGTATTCCTGGATTGGAACTCAACCAGGGGACGAAATTCGGTCCTATCATCGTCGCACTTTTGATTTCCATCGTCCCTTTGATTCTCGGAACCTCTCTTTTCAGCATCGGTGCCGAGAAATCCGTTGCAAAGATCGGTGAGGTCGTAGGAAACAAGCTGACGAAGAAAAAGACGCTTGTCGCTCTTTTGATTGTTGCCTTCCTTCTCGGTATCTTGGCCACCATCGCCGAACCTGACCTTGCGGTTCTTGCCGAACGCACGGGCGGAAGCAATGGCAAGGACTGGTCTCTTATCATCGTTGCAGCCATCGGTGTCGGTGTCTTCCTCACCATTGGAATCCTCAGGGTTGCCTTCGACAAGCCGTTGAAATACTGGCTTGCCATCGGTTATGGTCTTGTCTTTACCATCGGTTGCTTTGCTGACAAGAATATCTTTTCCATCGTCTTTGATGCAGGCGGTGTCACGACCGGTGTCGTGACGGTTCCCTTCATCATCGCCTTGGGCGTCTCTGTCGCAAATACGATGGGTGGAAAGAAAGCCGAGGATGCCTCCTTTGGCTTCTCCGGCCTCTGTTCTCTTGGCACGGTCTTGTTTGTCATGATCTATATGGTCATCATGAGGAATATGATGTTCAGCGTCAACGGAGATGTCGTCGATGGTATGTCCAAGACGCAGGAAGCGTTGAAGAACGTCACCTTCATGGAACTTGAAAACTATGCTGAACTTGGTCATCTTTTCCTGGAAGAGACGTTGAATTCCCTTCAGAATGTTGCCATCTCCATGGTTCCGATTCTTTCCTTCTTCGTCATCTTCAATGTGTTTGCCAAGGTTAAGGGAAAGGCGCTTGTCTCCATCTATGTCGGCTTTGGCTATACCTTTGTCGGATTGGTTCTCTTCTTCTTAGGTGCAGAATCAGGTTTTATTCCTTTTGCCTATGCTTTCGGAAAATGGTTTGGAAACATGGGAACGGATTATCTATGGCTTTTTGTCCTTGTCGGTGCCATCTTAGGCTTCATATCCATGCTGGCTGAACCTGCCGTCAAGATTCTTGCCGACAACGTCAATGAAGTCAGCCGCGGCTCTGTTTCCAAGGCAGTCATCTATGTCACGCTTGGTGTCGCCATTGCCACTGCTATCTCTTTGAATGCCATCCGTGTCACCTTCAACATCGATATCATGAATTTCGTCATACCTTTCTTCATATTGGCGATAGCCCTGTCATTCTTTGCACCTGAAATCTTTGTCGGTATTGCCATCGATGCTGCTGGTGTTGCCACGGGTACGATGGCAAGCTGCTTCTTCCTTCCTCTGTTCATCGGCTATACCCAGATCATCTATAAGGACAATGATTTGGGCATCAACATGATGAGGAATGGTTTCGGTGTCGTCGGTCTTATGTCCATCATGCCGATCATCGCTGTCGAGGTCATCGGTATCTCCACCATCGTCAAGGAGAAACTCGATTACAGGAAAGCTCTCAAGGCTATCAGAGAGCCTGATGACAGTCAGATCATCCATCTTCCGGATGACCTAGCCAGGGAGGCCAACTGATATGGCGTTCAAATTGTTTGAAAAGAAAAAAGAAAAACTCGAAACGGAAAAGGCGGAGAACCACCTTCCCTTCGATCAGCGAGAAAAGGTTTATCCTCTCTGTCTCTTCTTTACCATCGTCAATCGAAATCAATCGGCTTATTATACGAAGGCTTATGCCGATGCCGGAGCAAGCCTCAGCATGGTCTTCTATTCTCATTCCCAGCCGCCGGAAGAGATTGCCAGTGTCCTTGGACCAGACAACCTGAAGAAGGAAATCATCTTCACGGTGACAAGAAGCGAGTATGTCGAGAAGCTCAAGCATATTGCCGAAGAACGTTTCAAAATCTCATCGGCAGCCAAAGGTATCGCCTTTGCCTGCCCTATCGATTCCGTCAGCGGAATCTCGGTCTATAAATTCTTATCCGATCAGAACAAGGAAATCAGGGAGAACGAACAAAATGCAAAATAACCTTTATGAATTGGTCCTCGTCATCGTCAACAAGGGCACCACGGACCTTGTCATGTCGGCTGCCTGGAAGGCAGGAAGCACGGGAGGTACCATCTCTGTTGCCAGAGGAACAGCCAATCCGGATATGACGAAATTCTATGGAATCAACATCCAGCCGGAAAAGGAAGTCGTCTTCATCGTCGTTCCCAAGACCATCAAGGACAAGGTCATGAAGCAGATCTATGACGACGCTGGTCTTTCTACCAAAGGTCAGGGTATCATCATATCCTTGCCGATCAATGATGCTGTCGGTCTTCCTGCCATCAAGGAAGAAAAGAAGGAAGAAAAACAGGATTGAAAAAAGGTCGTCTGTATCTTTATATAATGTCTTAGGATGCAGGCGACTTTTTTATTTGGCTTGACTTTTTATATATATGAAAAATCCCGACCATATGGTCGGGAATGTTTGCACAATGGTGGATCCTAAGGGACTTGAACCCTTGGCCCACTGATTAAGAGTCAGTTGCTCTACCAACTGAGCTAAGGATCCATTTCGTTGCGTGCTTGTAAATTATATTACTATGCATAACTGATTGCAACTATTTTTTTACTTTTTTCGAACCATGTATTTCATGAAAGGAAGTTGAACGTCTTCATGGCCTTGTTTAGGACGCTTGGGATATCTGAAAGGATAAAGTCGATGATCGGAATATCAGCTGGAATGGTATATATGTTTTCCCTGGTCGGTCTGATTTTGTCGGTGCAATCCAGAATCAGTCCGGTGTTGATGGGAAGATTGCATTTTTCAAGGATATTGAAATTCTCCGATGAAAACAGGAGTTAACTTCCGTTTTCATCGGAATGCCGTCGAACCAAAACAGTCAGATATCTCTATTTGTATTTCATAAAATTCAGAATAGGAAACAGTGCCTCCAATCAGCTGGAGGATAGATTTTATTAAAAAGCAATCTCTTTCTTGATATACGTTTGATCTCAGATGACAGATTCATGGGTGGTCGTATGAGCGATCGGTGTTTTGTATGGATAGGATGACCCTGCTTGTGTATTCGTTGCAGTCGATTTGCAACGAACCATCAATCGTTGCAAATCGGATGCAACGATTGTCCATCAAAAAAGGTGATTGACCATCTTGGCAACAAGATCAGATGACAGTCAATCACCTTTTTCATTCAGTTTTAGCGAGAAGGAAGCACAAAGGAGTCGTATTTATTTGGAAGGATCAGCTGCTTTTTCCTTGGCTTCTTTGTTCTTGGTAGCTTTTTCCTTCTTGGCATCTTCCTTTTTCTCTTCGATGGTCGAAGTATCGGAAGGAATCTCTTGTAGTATTTCAGGCAGCTTTTTTTCTTTTTCCGGATTTGGTACAAGAAGCGTATTTGCTTTTGCAAGATGCAGGGAGCTTTCAGCAAGCCTGACCAGGACGGAAAGAAGGGAAGAGAAGCCAGTCAGGTAGATGATGAGCAGAAGCCACATCGTCTTGTTGAGGTAGTGATAATCGATACCGGCTAGCTGTTGGCACAGGGAACTGTAGTCACTGCTTGTGGCAGGGATGTTTCCGAATCCGAAGACACCGATGAGGACGAAGCAGATGGTGATGCAGAAACCGATGAAACGATAGCGGTTCTGCTTGTCAGACAGCGGGAACACAGGAAGACAGCAGTTATATGCCACACCTAAGGCGACGAAGGTCATGGATAGGGAGTTGAGCGTACGGAAGGCAAGCTCGTCATGGGCGTTGAGGATGCCGTCTGCGCTGATTTCGAAGTCGAAGAAGTTGCCGACATATCGAAGGATGTAGTTTATGCCGATGGCAAGCACAAGACATGTTGCGGCAGGTATGGCTCTGATGAACGTGTTGGTGAGGAACTTACCTTTGATCTGGGCATCGTTCTGTTGGATGGAAAGGAAGAGGGAGACGAAGCCGATGCAGACCATCTCGGTGATGAGGAGGTTGTTCGGATCGAAAGGATACTTGATGCCGTTACCTTTGTTGACATAGGTGACAAGGACGACGATGGTGAACAGAATCGTGAAAATCGTCTTCATCAGGTAAAGGGCAGAAGAACGTTGAACGTTGTTGATGGCACGTCTTCCTTCCTTGACGGCAGCCGGCATGGATGCGAAATTGGAGTCGAGAAGGACGAGGTTGGCTGCATTTCTGGCAGCGCTGGAACCATTGGCCATGGCGATGGAACAATCGGAGGTCTTCATGGCAAGGATGTCGTTGACGCCGTCTCCGGTCATACCGACGGTCTTGCCTCGCTTCTTCAGCTCATCGACGATGATGGCCTTCTGTTCCGGAGAGACACGGCCGAAGACCGTATAACTGTTGACGATATCTCTGACCTGGGTCTCATTGAGACCTTCCAGGGATATGCATTTCTGATAATTTGGAACTTTGCATTTTCCTGCGATTTCACTTGCGGTGAGCGGGTTGTCGCCGGAGATGATTTTGATATTGACACCATTGTTGATGAACCATTCGATGGTGCTCGGAGCCTCATCGCGGATATGGTCTTCCAATGTGAAGACGGCAATCGGCTTGAATTTGTCTTTGATTTCACCATTGACGATGGAGTTGTCGCTGTGGCAGATCATGACGACACGATATCCGGAAACCTGCTTCTTGGCGATATAGTCGGTCAGGGTCTTGTCCCTGCCTTTGAAGACGTATTCCGGAGCACCGAGGATGAAAGTGCCCATCTTGTTGAATTCGACGGCAGAATACTTTCTTGCGCTGGAGAAGGGAATCGAATCGATGACTTTGTAATCTTTTCTTAGCGGGAATCTTTGAGAGAGGGCGATGGAAGTCTGGTTGGAATCGGAGAAGGCGTTGAGATAGGAGCCGACGAGTTTGTCAAGCTCATAGGAGCTGTCGACCATCAGGATTTCATCGACACGCATGGTTCCATCCGTCAGTGTTCCTGTCTTATCGAGACAAAGGACGTTGACGCGGGCGAGCATTTCGACGGAATAGAGGTCCTGCACAAGGGCGTTCTGCCTGGACAGGGAGATGACAGAACCGGCAAGGGCGATGGAAGTGAGGAGGTACATGCCGGAAGGAATCATACCGATCATACTTGCGGCCATGGCCTTGACAGCATTTGTGGCGATGTCCCAGGCAGAAGCTCCGACCGTGGCGTGGCTGTAATTCAGCCATTGTGTCCAGAAGGTCAGTCCTCCGAGAGGAATGATGATGATGCCGATGATCTTGATGACGGCATTGAGGGAACGGACGAGTTCCGATTTCGGTTTGCTGACTTCCTTGGCCTTGGCCTGGATACCGGAGATATAGTTGTATTCTCCGACGAGGTCAGCTTGCAGGGTGGCTGAACCGGAGACGACGAAGGAACCTGCGTAAATCTTGTCACCAGGCATTTTGGAAATCGGCAGGGATTCACCGGTCAAAAGGGATTCATTGACTTCGATCTTTCCTTCCTTCAGGATGGAATCGGTCGGAATCTGATCACCGATTTTGATGAAATAGACATCGTCAAGGACGAGCTCTTCGGTCGTGACGACGATCTTCTGGCCGTTTCTCATGGCTTCGAAATTGGAAGAGGTGACAAGCCTCAGTTTTTCGATGGTATGCTTGGCCTTGATTTCCTGGAAGATACCGATGAGGGTATTCAAAACGGCGATGAAAAGGAAGGTCAGCTGACCGTACTGGCCAAAGACGATCAAGACGGCTGCGATGGCAAGAAGCAGCATGTTGAAATACGTGACGACGTTTTCATAGATGATGCGCCACACGGATTTGCTGGTTGCCGAATTGTTCCTGTTGGTAAGATTGTTGTTGATTCTCTGATTGACCTGTTCGTCACTGAGACCTTGGCTCAGGTCAGGAGTATAGCGGATGGTGTCCAAAGGAAGCTTCCTGCTATCCAAAGAAGGAACGACGTTTGCGTGCTGTTTGTTTTGCTCGCTGGTTTTGATATCCTTTTCTTCCTCTTTGGACTCTTCTTCTTCGACGGAAGGTTCTTCTTTGACTTTTTCTTCTGTCTTTTTCTTTTTTGATTTAAAAATATCTTTGATTGGATTGATTGGCATATAAACTATTTTACAAGAAAATATAAATATATAATAGTTAAAATAGAAAAAATGTATGGCAATCGCAAGAATATACCCGTGTTT
>JAJVUU010000004.1 GCA_021621525.1 Caryophanales bacterium | reverse complement strand
GTCTCACAATGTGTTATATTTTATTTGGACCGGTAAAAAGCGAATACCGGTTACCTAATATTTTTGTCGTAGATATATCATTCCATCGCCATCTTCAGTATAATGAAGTTACTGAAGACAATCAGTAAAAAGGAGGTTGGTTTTCATGGAACAATATACATTCGAACCGGAAAACGTCAAGACTTCGACAAAGCCTGTTGCATCCAAGGCTCAGAAGGCGACGCTCTCTCTGGTAAAAGTCTACTTATGGTTTGCTTTAGGCCTTTTGATAACAGGTGTGGTCTCCCTAGGACTCCCAAACCTGCTCGTCCTCTTCCAGGGTACGGCTGGTGAGGAGACGATGAATACCATCTATATCGTCGGTATCGTCGTTTCGGTCATCCTGATGATTCCGGCACTCATCGTTCTCAACGTCCAGGCTTTCAGAAAGAACGTGCCGCTCATCATTACGACCTATGTCATCTATGCTCTCTCGATGGGCGTCCTCCTCTCCTCTCTCTTCCTTTCCCTTGTCGGTCCTGGTGAAGGCATGAATACGATCTGTGTCGCATTCTTCGTCACGGGCGGTATCTTCCTGATCAATGGCGTTCTTGCAGCACTGATGAAGAAGACGAATCTCAATATGCTTTGGCCGATTCTCTCTTCCTTGGTTCTCGGCGTTCTCATCATCTCTTTGGTCAACTTCTTCATCGGATCTGAAACCATCTATTGGATCGTTGAATTCGTCATCTTCGGTGTCATGCTTGTCTCCACGCTTCTTGATATGCACAATATCAACAAGCTTGCCGAATCCGGACAGTTCGAAAACAGCACCAATCTTTCCGTCTATTGCGGATTCATGCTGTATGTCGACTTCATCTGGCTCTTCATCCGTATTCTTTATTACATCATCCTCTTCAGCAAGAAGAACAACTAAGCGATGCATGGCGGCGAAAGCCGCCATTTGTTTTGGCTTGATATCTATTTGGTTCAGACTTTTCAATGATGAAAAAGGCATGTTTGCTATCCTTATACACTACTTGTCGAATACATGTAATCTGACGTCCACATACCCGGGCGTTTCAAAAAGATGAAAAAACCGTTGACACGGATATTGCGATTGTCTATAATTTTCTACGTCACATTACGGGCAAAGCCCGCTCTTTTTATGGAAAGGGCAGGAAACACCCGGATATGTGGATAGGTTATTTATATAAAATCCGG
The DNA here is from genome assembly GCA_021621525.1 of Caryophanales bacterium. GTDB lineage: Bacteria > Bacillota_I > Bacilli_A > RFN20 > CAG-288 > Enterosoma. The sequence continues at coordinate 49,091 of JAJVUU010000004.1, read as the reverse complement.
GAGGAAGAAAATGCCTACTATTAACCAGTTGGTCAGAAAAGAGAGACAGAACCCTGTTTACAAATCCAAGGCTCCGGCTCTCGGCAAGAGATTTGATTCTCTTAACAAGAAGGAGAAGTCCATCGCTGCTCCTCAGAAGAAGGGTGTTTGCACCCGTGTCGGTACTATGACTCCGAAGAAGCCGAACTCTGCTGCTCGTAAGTACGCCAGAGTCAGGCTCTCCAACGGCTATGAAGTCACTGCCTATATCGGTGGTGAAGGTCATAACCTTCAGGAGCACAAGGTTGTCTTGATCCGTGGTGGCCGTGTCCGCGACCTTCCAGGTGTCAGATACCACATCGTCCGTGGCGCTATGGAATGCTTTGGCGTCGAGAACCGTAAACAGGGTAGATCCTTATACGGAACCAAGAAAGACGGAAGCATCCAGAAGAAGTAAGGAGTAAACAACAATGCCTAGAAAGAACGGTTCAGTTGAAAAAAGAGATGTTTTACCAGATCCGATCTATAACTCTAAGTTAGTTACCAGATTGATCAACCGCATCATGCTCGATGGTAAGAAGGGCACTGCCCAGACCATTCTCTATGGTGCTTTCGAAAAGGTCGAAAAGAAGACTGGCAAGCCTGCCATCGAAGTCTTCGAAATCGCTTTGGGCAACATCATGCCTGAAGTTGAACTCAAGGCCAGAAGAGTTGGTGCTTCCAACTATCAGGTCCCTGTCGAAGTCGCTCCGGAAAGAAAGGTCACCCTCGGCCTCCGCTGGTTGGTCACCTTTGCCCGTCTGCGCAATGAAAAGACCATGACCGACAAGCTTGCCGGTGAAATCATCGATGCCGCCAATGGTACCGGTGGTGCTGTCAAACGTAAGGAAGACATGCACAAGACTGCACAGGCCAACCAGGCTTATGCACACTATCGTTGGTAATCTGATCTGGGTTGACTAATTAATAAAGGAGAAAAAAGCCTATGGCAATGGATAACGATCAGGCGATGGTAGCCCAGTACGAGGCTACCCCACTTGAAAAAGTTAGAAATATCGGTATCATGGCTCACATCGATGCCGGTAAAACCACGACTAGTGAGCGTATCCTCTTCTATACTGGTAAGACCCATAAGATCGGCGAAACCCATGATGGTGCTTCCGCTATGGACTTCAACGAACAGGAACAGAAGCGTGGTATCACGATTTACTCCGCTGCTACGACCTGTATGTGGAAGGATTATCGTATCAACTTAATCGATACTCCCGGCCACGTCGACTTCACTGCCGAGGTCGAAAGATCTCTCCGTGTCCTCGATGGTGCTGTCTGCGTCCTCGATGGTAAGAATGGTGTCGAACCTCAGACTGAAACCGTCTGGAGACAGGCCGATAAGTACAACGTCCCTAGAATCGTCTTCGTCAACAAGCTCGATGCTACCGGCGCTGACTATGAAATGTCTGTCGCTTCCATCAAGGAAAGACTTGGTGCCAATGGCTGCGCCATTGCCTACCCTGTCGGTATCTCCCAGACCCTTCTTGGTCTCATCGACTTGGTCGAAATGAAGGCCTGGCTGTGGGATCACGATCCGAAAAAGTCTGAACAGATGCAGCCGAAGATCGTCGAACTCGATGATCCTCTTCTTGCTGATTATCAGCACGATGTCGAACAGGCCAAGGTTTATCATCAGATCATGATTGAGAACCTTGCCAACAACGATGATACCTTGATGGAGAAGATTCTCATGGAAGAGACTCCTACCGTCGGGGAAATCAAGGCTGCCATCCGTAAGGAAGTCATCGCTGGTAAGATCTTCCCGACCATTCCGGGATCTGCCTACAAGAACAAGGGCGTCCAGTATGTCCTTGATGCTGTCAGAGATTACCTCCCGTCTCCTCTTGATGTCCCGGCTCCTATCGCCCATGACCATGATGGAAACGATGTCATCCTCTCTGTCGATCCAAGGGCTCCGTTCGTCGCCTTGGCCTTCAAACTGACCACCGACCAGTTCGGAACCCTCTGCTTCTTCCGTATCTATTCCGGTACCGTCAAGTCCGGTTCCTATGTCTACAATGTCCGCAAGGGCGTCAAGGAAAGAGTTTCCCGTCTTGAATTGGTCAATGCCGATTCTCACGAGAACATCACGGAAGCCAAGGCCGGTGAAATCGCCGCTGCCGTCGGCTTCCAGTCTACAAGAACCGGTGATACCCTCGTCGGTGATGGTGATCCGAAGGTTCAGCTTGAATCCATCAAGTTCCAGGAACCTGTCATCTCCGAAGCAATCGAACCTGTCAAGAAGGGTGACCAGGACAAGATGGCCAGCTTGCTCGTCAAGTTCACTGAAGAGGATCCTACGTTCCATTATTATACGGATCAGGAAACTGGTCAGGGCATCATCGCCGGTGTCGGCGAACTTCAGCTCGATGTCAATGTCACCCGTCTGAAGAATGACTTCGGCATTGAAACCAGAGTCGGTGCTCCGCAGGTTGCCTATCGTGAAACCATCGAAATGGCAGCTGACTGCGAAGGTAAGTACATCAAGCAGTCTGGCGGTCATGGTCAGTATGGTCACGTCGTCTTCAAGATGGAACCGAACCCTGGAAAGGGTAACGAAATCGTCGATGCCATCACCGGCGGTGTCATCCCCAAGGAATTCATCAAGCCGTCTATCGATGGTCTGAACGATGCCTTCCAGCATGGTATGGTCGCTGGTTATCCTGTCATCGATGTCAAGGCTACCTTGCATTATGGTTCCTACCATGATGTCGACTCCTCCGAAGCTGCTTACAAGCTCGCTTCTCAGGAAGCACTGAAGGTTGCTGCCAAGAAGTGCAAACCTATCATCCTTGAACCGATCGTCAAAGCTGAGATCACAACTCCGCTTGATTATGTCGGTACCGTCATGGGTGATGTCTCTTCTCGTCGTGGTATGGTCGAAGGTATGGTCCAGAAGGCCAATGCCCAGGTCATCACTGCCAAGATTCCGCTTGCCAACATGTTCGGTTATATTTCCGACCTTCGTTCCATGACTCAGGGTAGAGGTATCTACACCATGGAATTCTCCAATTATCAGAAGGTTCCGGCAAGCGTCCAGGAAGAAATCATCAAGAAGAGAGGCTAAACACTTCTCTCTTCTTGAAAATAAGTCTAAAAAAGTGTATAGTCATCTAGAATCTAATTTGGAGGAAATTTAAATTATGGCTAAACAGAAGTTCGACCGTTCCAAACCGAATGTCAACATCGGTACTATCGGTCACGTCGATCACGGCAAAACTACTTTGACTGCCGCTATTACTCACGTCCTTGCCAAGAAGGGTCTTTCCCAGGCTATGGACTACAATCAGATTGATGCTGCTCCGGAAGAAAAGGCTCGTGGTGTCACCATCAATGCTGCCCATATCGAATATGATACTGCCAAGAGACATTACACCCATGTCGACTGCCCAGGACATGCTGACTACATCAAGAACATGATCACTGGTGCCGCCCAGATGGATGGTGCTATCCTTGTTGTTGCTGCTACTGATGGCGTTATGCCGCAGACCAGAGAGCACGTTCTTCTTGCTCGTCAGGTCGGTGTTCCGTACATCGTTGTCTTCCTCAACAAGTGCGATATGGTCGATGATCCTGAATTGATCGACCTTGTCGAAATGGATGTCCGTGAGTTGCTCAACAAGTACAACTTCCCGGGCGATGATGTTCCGGTTATCCGTGGTTCCGCTCTCGGCGCCCTCAACGGTGAAGCCAAGTGGGAACAGTCCGTCATGGATTTGATGGATGCTGTCGATAGCTATATCCCGGATCCTGTCCGTGACAACGATAAGCCTTTCTTGATGGCTGTCGAAGATGTCATGACCATCACTGGTCGTGGTACTGTTGCCACTGGTAGAGTCGAGCGTGGTATGCTCAAGCCGAACGATGAAGTCGAAATTGTCGGTATCATGGACACCAGAAAGTGCGTCTGCACCTCTATGGAAATGTTCCGTAAGATTCTTGACTTCGCCGAGGCTGGCGATAACATCGGTGCCCTTTTGAGAGGTGTCGATCGTGACCAGATCGTCCGTGGTCAGGTCATCTGCAAACCTGGTTCCGTCACTCCGCACAAGAAGTTCAAGGGACAGGTCTACGTCCTTAAGAAGGAAGAAGGCGGCCGTCATACTGCTTTCACCAACAACTACAGACCTCAGTTCTACTTCCGTACCACTGATGTCACTGGTACTGTCACCCTTCCGGATGATGTCCAGATGGTCATGCCTGGCGATAACGTTCTTCTCACTGTTGAGTTGATCCATCCTATCGCTCTTGAAAACCAGACCAAGTTCTCCATCCGTGAAGGTGGTCACACTGTCGGTGCCGGTACTGTTTCTGAAATCATCGACTAATCTCGATATTTCCGACAACAACTATCTGTAAAAAATAAACCCGTCTCTCTGATCAAGAGGCGGGTTTTTGCATAGGTTTTTTTCCTTTTCTTTTATATAATATAATGAATGGGAGAATGACCTATGGAAAAAGCCAAAAAAGAAGAATACCTCTATCAGAAGAAATCTCTTCTTGTCCTTCTTTTTATGTATTACTATGCCAACGTCAGCTATGATTGCGTTGTTCTCCGTTCTTTTGGCTTTCATTTCGATCCGACCTGCAATTTCAAGGCCATCGTCAAGAGCAAGAAGCAGCATTACCATAAATATGTCGTTCACATCTATTCCTCTCTTCAGGGATTCAATCCTGAAAAGATGGATGTGATGGGAAATGTCAACATCGTTAGAATCAAGTCCATGGATTATGATTTCTATGAACCAGAGGCTTCCTTGAATATTTATTTCAACAACGATAATTTCTATGCGACCGGCTATCTGGAAGGAAAGAAGGTTGCCTTTCATTATAATTCCAGGAAGACTTCCGTCACGGATGACCTCTTCTATCATCTTGCCCATGACAAGAAGAATGAGAACATCAATGATTCTGCCAATACCTTTGTCCTTTGGCTGATGAGGTTCTATACATGTAAGCTCCATGTCGACCTCATCCTCGGAGCTGGCATCAATCAGGATTATGGTGCCAAGAACTGGGCTCAGCTTCTGGATTCCCTGAACAACGATTTCTATAAGGGAGACTATAAGTTCGCTGAGGAAATTCAGACCTATGTCGGAAAGGAGCTCTTCACCTCTTCGATGGTGATGAAGACATCCGGATTTGATTCCTATGAGTCTCTCAACAGGGAACTCTATCTGTTCAAGGAAGCCAAGGGCTTTGATGATCCGGATGCAACCTTGTATCATCTTGTCGATTACATCGACAAGCACGGACACACGTCTGTCATCACTTATAACTATGATACGAACCTGGAATATCTTCTTAAAAAGAGAGGCATACGGTATACCGTCGTCTATGATGACAATTCTTTTGTCGATCAGGAAGCCAAGACGGATATCTATCATGTCCATGGCCTTCTTCCTTTTGACAAATATAAGGAAAAGAAATATACGGATTCCCTGATTTTCAACGAAGCCGAGTACTATTATCTTTACAACAATCCTTACAGCTGGTCAATTTCCAAGCAACTGCATGACTTCAAGTTCAATGCATGTCTTTTCATCGGCATTTCCCTTACGGATCCTGATATGAAGAGACTTCTTGACCTTGCCAGCAATTATCTGAAATTCAACTTCATCTTCTTAAAGAAGACCAAAGGATATAGCGAGACGGTCTATAAGGACCTCACTTCCTATTTCTTTACCTTTGATTTGATAGTCATCTGGATTGATGACTATTCAGAAATCAAGACTTATTTGGAGCAGCTTCCATGAGCACAATCAATCCTACCTATGTCAATATCCATCCCATCAGGCGTTTTTCCCGCTTCTTGGTTCATTTCTGTGACATGCTGTTGAACTTTTTCCTGTCCTTGCTTCTTTTTTCAGTCCTTTTCTTTCCTGTCGGAAACAAGATTACCGGATATGATTCCATCAGTCAGGACAGCAAAATAAACAGAGAAAAGATGGCTGACGTCCTTTTTGACAATGGCTTGCTTTCCTATCAGGAGCAGGGAGAGGAATTCACTCTTTCCATGACCTATTCAAGTAAATGCTATCTTTCCGGATTCCTTAAAGACGAGACTGGAAGTGATTATTTCAGGCATTATTTTGTCGATCTGCTGAAGGATGAGCCTTCCTATCTGGAATTTTACCGGAAGAATGGTACGACGTATTTCATTGTCACGGACAAGGTGGTGATGAAGGAAGATGTCAAAGCGCTTCTTCTTCCTTCTTTGGACGAGAAGGACACCCTTTCAAGCCAGGGAAGCCAGACGTATCGCAGGTTTACGGAATCTTTCTTTCCGAACCTCTATTCTGCTCTTGTCAAAGACCTTCTATCCAATGATAAAATATCTTCGCAGAACCCTCTTTATCAATATCGTTTGTCGAAGGGAAAAATCGATGCCAATCAGAACAGACAGGACTGGATCATCTCCATATCGACGTATCTTTCCTATCTGGTCTCGACTCTTCTTTGTTTCCTTTTGATTCCGATGGTATCTAAGCGTGGGAAGACGCTTTCCATGATGTGCTTTCGTGTCGAACATGTCGGGAAGGACAACCTTAGAATCCTCAAAAGAAGGGAACGTCTTCTTTCCTATGTCTTTTGTCTTGTCTTCAACCTTTCCCCTTTGATGCTGATTCCTTCTCTTTATATTGACTTTGCCACTTTGTTTTCCATTCCTGGTCTTCTTACCTTCTCTCTTATCGGACTTGTTCTTGCCCTTATATCCTTTGTCTTCATGTGTTTCAATGACCTTGGAAGGACATTGTCCGATTTCCTTACCAAGAGCGTATTTATAAGTAAGGACGATCTGGAGAAGCTTGCCTTGCTGAAAGGATACCACGTACATGAGTGAAGAAAATGTTCCGACGATAGAAAATCCGAAAGAGGAAGGAATCCATCTTCATTATCGGATAGCACAGCTTTCAAGAAGGATATTTGCCAAAGTCGTCGATTTCTTTCTTGCCATCTGTTTCGGTATCGCCTTCTTTCTTCTTGCAAGGACCATCGTGACAAGTACATCTTCCTATCAAAGGCAAAAGAATATCGTCGATTCCACCATGCTTGACAGCGGATTGTATGTCAGGAAGGATGATGAAGTCTATGATGTCATCACGTATTATGAGAATCAGGACATCTCCGGAAAAGACAGGATGACGATCTATGAGAATATCATCTCCTCCTTCATGGATTATGCCAGGTCGAAAAAGGAAGAAAACTATGATGTCGTCAAAGAGAACTTCGATTCTTACCGCCTCGGCTTGAATTACCAGGATACTTCCCTCTTTGTCAAAGATGGGGATGCGGTCATCAAGAATCCTTCCTTTGATGTCAAAGATAGTTACTCCGTCTATGCGGAAGACGCCTATAAACCATATATCGACAACCAGCTGCGCGGTTATCTTCTCTCCCTGTTTCCGGATTACTATTCGGCCAATCGGTATATGTCGAGGATGATTCTTCTTGTCGAACTTCCGATAGCCGTATTGTCTGCTTCCCTTCTAGTCTTTCTTGTTCCCCCTCTCATCTTCAGACGAAACCGTCAGACCATCGGAATGCTGATCTATCACATCGGAAAGGCGGATAGCAGCCTTCTTCATCTGAAGACAGGAAAGTTTCTTGCCTATGAGGCTATCTATATTCTGCTTGTCATCGCACTGTCCTTTGCGACACTTGGCATACCTCTGCTTGTGAGTGCAACCATGATGGTCTTTACCAAGAACAGGCAGTGTTTTGTCGATTATATGCTACAGTTATATGAGTTGGATGTCAGTGAGAGCAAAATCTATTATTCTTTAGAGGAGATTGCAAGCGAGCGTGCCAGCGCCTGTCAGGTCAATGAGAACTTTCAGATGGTTCCTCGAAATGATGAATGAACCTTACAGTTTAGGCGGAATCGTTACTTTATTGTAATTTTCTTGTCAAATTTTTCCTGAAAGCAGTATTAAAATTTGAAAAGGTATGTCTGTATGGTAAAATAAAGGGACAATTTATGTTTCCGGGCTGATCAGTCATAAGAAAAGGATTATACAGGATGAAACTCAGAAAGTTCTTGTCGATGCTGTCTTTAAGTCTTGTCGCCGTTCTTTCCTCTGTCGTCTGCCGAAATGTCACTGCTCCGTCGGTTCAGCCAAAGCGTTCTCTTTCCGCCATCAAACAGGAAAGTCTTCCTAGCACGGAAGTCAAGGCTGTTGAAATCACGGATGAAGATGCTTATTTTACTGCCGAGGTCAAGCAGGCAGGCAAGACCAGCAGGTCTCAGTCTCTTCAGATTTATTTCAAATCGGACTCCGGCGAAAGCTATATGTTCGGATATAACGGAGACAGGGAGAAGGATGAGTATTATCCTTTGATTGCCCAGTACAAGCTCACTGACAATACCACGAAAAAGACAAGAATCGTCAACGAAAGAATCGAATGCACCTCCACGACCAATGTCTATGACGGATTCGGACCGAACATCGGCAAGACCGATCTTCGCTTCAATTTTGATTTCATCTTTTCCGAAAACGAGACCTTTGATATGAAAAGCCTTAAGCTTTTCAATATTTTCGGTTGTGACAACGCCGGGGCGCTGAACAAGGAGAAAGCATATAAGATTTCTTCCTTCACGTTCTCACGCAACGTCAAGAACATCGAATTCGATGATTATGTCACCGCTGATTTGAAGAGCGTCGGAGCTTTCGGCGGGTATGCTTCCTTCGATGTCGTGCTTGACAACAACACGGAAGAACTCTATAAGACCAACAAGAAGTCCTATTATGAAAACAACAAGAAGGATCTTGATTCCGGGAAGGCAGAAATCGTTGCTGAGTTTTCCAACGTATTGAGCTCTTACTTCTACCTTGAATATGAAGATGGAACAATCCTCAAAAGAGCAGTCAAGGATGATTCCATCACGTCCAAGCAGACGCTTGCCAAGGGAAGCAACAGATTTACTTATCTTCTCAAGGATGTGGACCTTGGCGGGCTTAAGAACTTCTCTCTATGCAACCTCAGCTTCACCATGTCTATCTACAATGTCTTGACGGATGGCACCAAGAAAATCAAGCCGAATACGGCTCTGTCTTCCCGTATCGGATGCCTCAGTTTCAAGGTTGAACAGGGAAGCATCCAGAAAATGGGGAACCTCAATATCGTTCTCTTTGCCGTTCTTGCTTCCGTGATTTACCTTGTCTTGGTTGCCGGTGGAATCTATGGCCTATACATGTACCAGAAGAAGAAATATCGCAACGACGAATTCAGAAGAGTCGATCCGAAACGCTTCTTCAAGACGGCCGGCATCGCCTATTTCGGTGGCCTTGATTTGCTTCTTGCGATTCTCTTCGTCGTATTCAGAGGCGGAATCTTCAACAACAGCCTGACGACGTTCAATCCCCTTGACAACTTCATCGTCGTTACCTGGATTCTTCTCATCTTCTTTGTAGGCTACTTTGTGAAATACCTTATCACCTTTATAAAGGACCACAAGGCAAGGAAAGAAGCCGAAAAACTGAATCTGGATGATTCGATTGACAACGACGGAACCAAATAGGAGTAACCTGGTATGGAAATCAAACTGAAAAACCTGACGAAAATCTTCCCTGGAAACCCAAAGAAGAACATCCGTGACACGATTGCTGTCAACAATCTCGATTTTGAAGTCCCGGATGGCCAGCTTGTCGGCCTTCTAGGCCCAAGCGGATGCGGAAAGTCGACGACGCTTTACATGATTTCCGGTCTTCTCAAACCGACCAGCGGAGAAGTTTGGTTCGGTGATCAGGAAGTGACCAATCTTCCTCCGGAAAAGAGAGGTATCGGACTGGTCTTCCAGAACTATGCTCTCTATCCGCATATGACGATCTACAAGAATATCGAATTCCCTCTCACCAATCTGAAGGTCGAGGTTCCACTCGTCACCTTCTTTGATTTCAGACTCAGCTTCAGCTATACCATGAAGGAAAACGATGATGTCGAAGGAATCATGCTTTCCCTGGATTCTTTGGCTAAGAAAATCGGTCTTTCCAAGAAGAGCTATTCCTTGACGAATACACTTTCTGGAAACGAACTCAGCCTGAAAGCTGAACTCTTCAATGTTTCCGAAGACGTCAAGAATCTCTTCCTTGGCAATGTTAAGAAGGTCATCGAATATACTTCCTTCACGGAAGACAAGACACAGACCAGCGAAGCTCTCTTTGACTGCAAGATCCGTGCCATGATCACCAACGTTTCCGAACTCGAAAGATGTGACGTCAACTTCACCGGCAAGCTTCCTGGTGATTTCGATCCGAAGACCAGCATGGACCAGGACATCACCAAGATCCGTAGTGTCGCGGAAAAATACGGCCATTGCGAAGCAAGCACTATCATCAAGACCAAGACCGGCTTTGAACTCATTGCCAGGGTCAAGAACCTCAGAAGCGTCGATAGGAAGACGATGGAAGAGGAATTCCAGAACCAGGTGACCTTTACTACCTCCACCCTTGCTGTCACCCATGTCGAAAACAAGGAATTCACCAGCCATATCCGCAAGACGTTGAAGTCTTTCAACCTGACTTTCTCCGATCTCAAGCTGTATTATGAAAAAGACCAGCTGAAGATCTTCCTCATCATCACCAAGTCTACCAAGGATAAGATTGAGACTGCCCTTTCTGCTCTCACCAAGGACCTTGGCCTGAGTCAAATCGAGAATACGACGACTACAGCCATCACGCATCGAAAGCTCACCAAGGCTGAACGCCAGGAAATCGTCTATGAGACAGCCAAGCTTGTCCAAGTCGAAGAATATCTCGAAAGAAAGCCAAGTCAGCTTTCCGGCGGTCAGCAGCAGCGTGTTGCCATCGCCAGAGCCTTGGTCAAGAAGCCTAAGATGTTGCTTCTTGATGAACCTCTTTCCAACTTGGATGCCCGCCTGAGGCTTCAGACCAGGGAAGAAATCAGAAGGATTCAGCAGACGACTGGCATCACCACGGTCTTTGTCACCCATGATCAGGAAGAGGCCATGTCCATTTCCGACAAGATCGTCGTCATGAAGCTTGGCGAGGAACAGCAGATTGACAATCCTCAGAACGTCTACAATTCCCCTGCCAACCTCTTTGTCGCCCAATTCCTTGGAACGCCTCCGATCAACGTCTTCGAGGGAAGAATTGAGAACAAGATGGTCTATATCGGAAACGAACCTGTCTATCATACAGATACCGATGTCAAGGATCAGAAGGTCTATGTTGCCATCCGTCCGGAAGGCATGATTGCCAATATTGCCGAGGAAGAACTCGGATTCACCTGCAAGGTCGAACAGATCCAGGTCCTCGGAAGAGACCTCTTCGTGGTTGCCAGGAACGAGAACTGCACCAAGCCGACCTTCAAATTCATCATCTCTTCCGATGAGAAGGTTTCCATGGATGAAATCCGCCTTGGACTGAAGAAGAACAAATTTTTCCTCTTCGACCATGAAAATGAACAGCGTATCTATCTTGATGAAGAAAAGAAAGGACAATAGACATGTCTGCTCCAAATGAATTGAGAGAGCAGAAGAGCTTTACTGCGACGAATGACTTCTTTGAAGAACGCCCGAATTATCAAGAAGGCGTCGATGAAGACAAAAACGTCATCGTGAGGCTTGTCTCTGCCCCGAAAGCAAACGCAAAAGCGTATAAAATCACCGGCGTCGAGGATGTCGCCGCCAAAAACAACTGGAAAGCTTGGTTATATCTTGCCCCGGTTCTCATCCTCTTGGTCGTCTTTCTTCTTTATCCTTTGATCAACACCATCTTCATCTCCTTCCTTGATAATTATTCTTACATCGATGGATCGTTTGATGGTGTCACCTTGAACAATTTCGGTGTCATCTTCGGCCTTACGACGACCGCCAACGGAGGAAGGGAAGTCAATTTCGTCCAATATGCGATTCCCAACACGTTCCTCATCGTCATCATCACGGTTCCACTGTCGACATTGTTTGCTCTTCTTATCTCCGTCGCTTTGAACCAGCTTCCTTTCTTCAAGAAATTCCTTCAGACGGTCTTCTTCCTTCCCTATGTCACCAACGCCATTGCCATCGGTATGGTTTTCTCCGTCATCTTCGACAAGAACGGTGTCTTCAACTATATCTTCCATCTGGATACGAACTGGATCTATGGTGCGACAAGGCTCAATGCCTTCGTTCCGCTCTGCGTCTATATCATCTGGTCCTCTCTTCCGTTCAAGATTCTCATCTTCCTCTCCGGTTTGCAGGGCATCGACAAGCAGTATTACAATGCTGCCAAGATCGATGGTGCCGGTTCCCAGAAGATTCTTTGGAAGATTACGGTTCCGCTCATGTCCCCGCAGATTCTCTACATCGTCGTCACCAGCTTCATCGGAGCCTTCAAGGAATATACTTCCATCGTCGGTCTCTTCAATGGTCCTGGTACCAGCAATGGTTCCTACAACATGTATACCATCGTCTACTATGTCTATGATTATCTTTCGACGCAGACTTCCCTTGCCGCCGCCGCTGCCGTCTTCCTCTTCGTCGTCATCCTCGTCTTCACAGGATTGCAGTTCCTGGTCAGCAAGAAGAGAGTCTACTATTAAACAAGGAGAATGAGATATGGAAAAGAAACAATATATTGATTTCTCCAAGGTTCCGGTCAATGACCATATCGTTCTTTCCCTCGAGGAAAGCGGTAAGACCGTCGAAACCATCCAAAGAAGACAGAAGGTTACCAACGTTGCCTCGACTGTCATCCTCTATATCGTCATCATCGCTCTTGCCCTGTTCATGATCTTCCCGTTCTACTGGATGCTCATCACGTCGCTTAAGAGCAACAATGAAGTCATTCAGCCGACCCAGACGTTCTATCCGAACATCGTCATGTGGTCCAACTATGTGTATGTCTTCCAGTACTTCGATTTCGGGGAATACATGCTCAATACCATTGTCGTTGCCGCCGTTTCCACATTAGGTACGTTGATTACGACTATTTTTGCCGGCTATGCCTTTGGAAGATTGAAATTCAAGGGCAGGGAAGCCCTGTTCATGATCTTCCTCACCACCATGATGATTCCAGGCGAGATGATGGTCATCTCCAACTATATCACGGTAGCTTCCTTCGGTTGGATCGGTACGGGTCAGACAAGGCTTGAAGCCTATGCTGCCATGATCGTCCCATTCTGGATTTCCGTCTTCTATATCTACCTTCTCAGGCAGAACATCAAACAGATTCCGAATGAGCTCTATCTTTCCAGCAAGGTAGATGGAAAGTCTGATTGGTCGTTCCTCTGGAAAGTCGTCGTCCCGCTTGTCATGCCTACTCTCATCTCCATCACCATCCTGAAGTTCATGGGAACCTGGAACTCCTATGTCTGGCCGAACCTTGTCACCAATGACCCAAGCTATCGCTTGATATCCAATGGTCTGAGAGGCTCGACCTTCACAGATTCCGATACGGGTATCACCAGCTATGGCTACCAGATGGCTGCTACCGTCCTTGTCACCGTTCCTTTGTTCCTTCTCTTCGTTGTCTTCCGCAAATACATCATGCGCGGTGTCGGAAGAGCCGGTATCAAAGGCTAGACGAATCCGATTGTTTTCAAAAGACATATATCTAAACATAAATATTCAAAGGAGGTTTTAGATAATTATGAAAAAGAACGTTGCTTTCTTGATGCTTCCTATTCTTGCAGGTTTGGTTGGTTGCCAAGGCACTTCGGGTACGACTTCTTCCGCTACCAAGGAGGACAGCACCTCTCAGAGCACGGAGTATGTCCCTCAGATCGATACCCCGACTGAAATCACCCTTTGGTCCATCACTGGTAAGAACAACCAGGCTCAGTTACAAAACTATATCGACGAGTTCCAGAAACTTGAACCGAAAGTCAAGGTCAATAACGTCATCCAGACCGGTATGGGTTACAACGAGCTCAAGGAAGCCGTCGTCAAGGGCTTCAGCGCCGACAACTATCCGGATATCGTCCAGTGCTATCCTGATCATGTCGCTGAGTACATCAACTATGGAAAGGCTGTCAAGCTTGATTCCTATATTGACAACAAGACCTATGGATGGACTGACGAAGATAAGCAGGATATCTATCAGGCCTTCATCACCGAAGGTCAGGAATACACCGTTGAGGGAACCTATTCCGTCCCGTATTGCAAATCCACTGAGGCCATGTATTATAACGAGGATGTCCTCATCGGTCTTAACCTTTCCACGGTCGATGCAAGTATCAATGGCGGAAAACCGTTAAACAAGGCCTATATCGAGAACCTGACCTGGGAAGAACTCTTCGGAAAGCTTTGCCCTGCCATCATCTCTCTGAATGACCAGCTTCCTGACAACAAGAAGATCCTCAAGGAAGACCAGGATTATCATGCAGTCTTTGCCTATGACTCCGATGACAACCTTTTCATCACCTTGGCCAAGCAGTATGGCATTCCCTATACTTCCGTCAGCAATGAAGGAAAGGGTGTCTTCGATTTCGGAGAAGGCGAAAACAAGGAAAAGATGGCTACTCTCCTCAGCAATTGGAGCGAATATGCCCAGAAGGGTTATATCATCTCCAAGGGTTCTGCCGGAAACAACTACACCAACGCCTATTTCAACAAGCAGAATACTCTCTTCTCCGTCGGTTCCACCGGTGGATTCAAGTATCAGTTCGATACCACCAATCCGATGAACGTCGGTGTTGCTCCGATTCCGCATGCTGAAGGAAATTCTCTCTATACCATCAACCAGGGTCCGTCCCTCGCCATCCTTGACCATAACGATGAGAACAGAAAGCTTGCTTCCTGGCTTCTTTACAAGACTATCACCAACAAAGACAATGCCCTTGACTGGGCCGTCAACTCCGGCTATATGGGTATCCGCAAGTCTTCTGTCGAATCCGATGAATATCAGGATGCTTCTGATACTTCTCTCAAGGGTGACAAGACTCTTGACCGTCTCGCTGCCCTCAATATGGAATATTCTGGCAAGGAGAAGGTTCTCAATTCCTTGTATGTCTCACCTGCCTTCGTCGGTTCTTCCACGGCCAGAACACAGGTTGGCGGTGTCATCACGACTGCATTGACCAAGAATGCCAACAAGCAGCCTTCCAGTGTCGAAGCCATCAAGACGGCCATCGAAAACGCCTATAACCAGAGCAAGCTTGCTGCTGGCAAATAAAATCTGACAGCCCATCCGATTGGGAAGAAAGAAGGTAAATCCATGAAGAAAACAAAATTCCTGTCACTCCTGTCTGTCTTAGCACTTTTGGGTGGGCTTTTCTCCTGCAATTCAGCTTCTTCAGGCAACAGTGCCTCTACCGGCCCTGTCCAAATCGAATTCTGGCATACATTCGGCAAGGAAATCACGGATGCCATCAAAAGCGCTGCTGATGACTTTACCGCTTTGGTCAAAGAAAAAGAAGGTGTCGATGTCCAGATCAACATGACCTATCAGGGTGGATATGATGATATCCTAGACAAAATCAACAAAGGTTTCCCGACAGGCAACTATCCGAATCTTTCCGTTGCCTATCCTGACCATGTTGCTTCCTATCTGAAGGCGGAAGGGAGGGACTATGGGAAGTATGTCGTCGATCTTTCCCGGTATATCGATTCAGAAGAGTATGGATTCGGCAAGGAGGAATACCTTGGGGATGGCCCTGCCTCTGATTTTGTCGATGTCTTCTATCAGGAAGGCCAGTGCTATGGAAGAAAGGGCGTCTATTCGCTGCCATTGATGAAATCCAGCGAAGTCCTCTTCTACAACAAGAACACCGTCGAGCCTCTTGCCATGCAGTATGATCCTAGCCTGAAGACTTCTGCCCAGATTGAGCAATACTTCTCTGACATCTCCTTTGACAAGTTGATGGATTTCTGCAAGTTCATCAAGCCGAAGCTTTCTTTTGACAAGGTCCCCTTCATCTATGATTCCGATTCCAATCTCTTCATCTCCAAATGCTATCAGAACAAGATTGATTTCCTTTCCGTCGACAGTGACGGAAAAGGCCAGGTGCTCTTCAACAATGACAAGGCCAAGGCCATGGTCAAGAAACTCAAAGGCTATGTCGACGAAGGACTTCTCAAGACCAAGGGCATGACCGGAGAATATGCTTCCAATGCATTCAAGAACGAACAGTGCATCTTCACTGTCGGTTCTACCGGAGGATCAGGATACAATGTCCCGACCGGAGAAGCTTTCCGTGTCGGCGTCGCTCCGGTTCCTTATGACAATGACAATCCGTTATATGTCACACAGGGTGTTACGGCAACGGTTCTCAAGAGTAATGATCCAGATGGAAGAAAAGCTCTCTATTCCTATAAGTTCCTCAAATATCTTACGGGTGCAGAGGTCAATGCCGAGCTCTGTGTCAATGGTTCCAACGGCTATTCTCCTGTCAGGAAGAGCGCCTATACGACAACTATGTATTCCGATTATCTTGCCAGCGCTGCTGACGAAGAGGTCGATATCCGCCCGACGGTTGCCAAGGTCGTCTATGAGGATATCAACGGAAAATACTTCAATACGCCATGTTTCTCCGGCTCTGCCAAGGCCAGGGAGGTCGTCGGCGGAATTCTGACCCAGGTGTTCATAAGCAAAGATGCCGATGTCGATTCTCTCATCGACAGACAGTTCAAGGAAGCTGAGAACACGGCAAAGTTGGCAATGTAAGAGGTAATGCAATGAAAAAGATTTCTTTACTGCTCCTCACCTGTTGTCTGTTCGCTGTTACGGGATGTCGAAATGCGACCGATGCCGAGGTTTCTTCCAAGACGGAGCAGACTTCGGACAATGGCTCAACCCATGAACATATCGACTATTACAAGAAAAGCAACAACAGGCTCGTGCAGCAATATCAGGGAAAGAGCTTCTGGACGGACGGCATCGAACAGGTGACGTTGCGCACCTGCATCGATGGCGATACGGCTCATTTCGACACATCCAACGGCGATATCCTGAAGGCCAGGTTCTTCGGCATCGATACGCCTGAATCTACGGGTGCCGTCGAAGAATGGGGCAAGGAAGCCAGCAACTATACCAAGGAGAAGCTGAAGGCAGCCCAGAAAAACGGAACCATCGTCATCTCTTCTCCGTTTGATGAGTACAAGGCTCCGGAAGCAGATTCTACCGGTTCAAGATATGTCTCCCTTGTCTGGATCAATACGGAAAAGAAGGACGCTCCGATTTCCGAGCTGGATCTTCTGAATCTCATGATTGTCCAGGAAGGACTTTCCTACGTCAAGAACGTCGCTGACATGCCTCGCATGCAGGATGACTTCCTTGCTGCCGAAGCCCAGGCCAGGGTCGAGAAGCTCAACATGTTCTCCGGACAGCCTTCTTCTCTCTTCAACTATGGAAGCTATCAGGATACCTCCCTCCTTGACATCAAGAAGGAACTGGAATTGAGCCTTGCCGATTCAAACCATGAAAACAAGTACAACAACCAGAAGGTACGAATCGTCGGTACGGTTGCCGGTTATTCCAACAATATCCTCTATATCCAGAACTTCTATTCCAAGGAACAGGGTGGAAGATATAGCTATGGTGAGTATGCCGGTATCAATATCTTCACCGGAATGACTGCCATCCCTTCTAAATATTCGGCTGTCAACACATATATCCAGGTGTGCGGACTCCTTCAGGACAGCGAGAACTTCGGCTTCCAGATGACGGATGCCCAGTTCAAGCCTTATCCGAAGGATGATGACGACAAGAATGCCAGGGTCTTGATTTCGGCCAAGGACAATACGGAGGAATTCTCCCTCTACAGCTTCGAGAAGAAAGCATCTTCCGTCACTGCTGCAGACAATGAGATTCTCAATTGTTCCGTCAAGTTCACAGACACCGTCACGGTCACAGGCGGATATACGGGTTCCACTCCGGAAATCACCCTGTATCTTCAGGATGAAAGCGGAAAGAAATTAGATTATTCCATCTTCCTTCCCTTTGTCTATCATCCGGTCGACAATCCTTCCACCATCTATACCAAATATGAGCAGTTTGTCGGAAAGAAGTTCCATGTCGAAGGTGTCTATACGTTCCATAAATCCACCAATTCCATCCGTTATCAGATCATCCCGAACAACAATAGCGGATTTGCGGAGGTAAAGTGATATGTACTGCTGTCATTGTGGAAAAGAAATCGATGAGAACAGGTTGGAAGACAAGAAGATGTCCCAGACCATGATGGAAGGCAAGATTGATGAGAACACCACCATCGAGTATGTCTGCCCGAGATGTGGACATCTGATACATAAGGATGTCACGAATCAGGAAATCAAGACGCTTGCCGCAGCAAGCCATGCCGAGATTCAGAAAGGCAGGAACGCTTTTTCGAACGGTATGGCTCTTAACTGCGTCGGTGTGATTCTTCTTGTCTTAGCCATCATCTTCTTCCTTTTGGCAAAGAAGCCGGCACAGAACTATCAGCTCATCACGACCTGTCCGGAGTTCTTTGTCTCCATGGTAGGATTCGCTGTCGGCGGAGTGTTGCTTGTCCTCGGCATCGTGTTTACGACGATTGGTCTTATCACCAAAGGAAAATACCAAAAATTACTGGACGATATTCAAGACGATGTTTTTCATCAGTAATCCAAATCTGACTTAAGACTTCATGATAAAACAAAAAATAATTAAAGGAGGTTTGCTTCATGAAAAAGAAATTGCTTCTCAGTGTCATCTCTTTGGTATCTCTCTTCGGGATGGTTGGATGCCAGAACTCTACATCGAATTCTGGTTCGGATACACCTTCCAGCAGTCAGCAGGAGTTTACACTCAACACGCTTTCCATCAGCAACAAGGCTGAACTTCAGGATTGGTTCTATGTCGGCGATTCTAACAGAAGCGTCAAGCTGAACCTCGATGAAGGAAAGAACATGTCTTCTCTGATCAGCTCCGGTGACATCAAGATCACTTCTTCGGATGCAACGGTTGTCATGGTTCTTGGCGCCTATGTCTCTCCTCTGAAGGCCGGAAGTGCAACCATCACCGTCACGGGTGGTGGAAAGAGTGATTCCGTTGAAATCTATGTCGGCAATCCTACTACCATCGTTCCTGAAGATACCGCTGTCGGTGTCAACAAGACCATGAACCTTGCCATCGATTCCGAGAAGAATTCCAAGACGCTTACTGATTATGACTGGACTTCTTCCGATACGACAATTGCCACTGTCGCAAATGGTGTCGTCACCGGTCTCAAGGCTGGTTCTGTCACCATCACAGCCAAGCTGAAGAGCAACAATAAGGAAGGTGCTGCTTTGACTCTCACGGTCGCTGAGAATGTACCCACTCCTGTTGCCATCAACACGCTCAATGGTTCTGCCTCGATCAAAGAAGTCACCGTCTGGGGAAAGGTCGTTGCCATCAACTCCAATTCCTACCTCATCGATGATGGAACTGGTGCCATCATGGTCTATAAGTCCTGCTCCTTCTCCTTGGGTGATTCCGTCAAGGTCACCGGCCAGTACTCTCCCTATGGTGCCCAGCCTGAGATCGGTTCTCCGACTGCCCAGGTCAAGGTCGGCAAGAAGTTTGATAATGTCAACGAGACAGCCACTCCTTTGACTGCCGAAATTCTCAAGAAAATGGAAACAGCCAAGATCGGTGATTTCTATACCTACGGAAAGAAGTATTCCTGGAAGGCTTCCGCTGAATTGGCTTCCGGATTTCTTGCCTTGAATCTCCCTGGCTATAGCAACCTTCTTGAACCGGTCAAGCTCGATGAAAAGAAGTTCCCATACAAGGTAGGCCATTATTATTCCGTCGAGGGATATTGGACGGCCTTCAAGACTTCTTCGAGTGGAAAATATCATAGCTTTGTCATCACCAAGCTTACGGAAGCCACTCCTGAAACGACCCTGGTCTTCCTTTCCGATACTACCTTGAAGGTCGATGCCAAGAACACCAGGAAGCTTTCTGCCAGCTATATCCTTTCTGATGCTGACAAGGACGTCAAGACCATCACCTGGACTTCTTCTGATCCGAAGATTGCTACGGTCGATCAAAATGGTGTCGTCACTGGTGTCAGTGCCAGTAAAGAACCGGTTACAATTACGGCTACTGTCGGAGGCGGAAGCGCATCCTGCAAGGTCACCGTCGTCGATGAAGTTGCTCTTACCAATATCGGTTCCATCACCAAGACTGGTCTTGTCCGTGTCCGTGGTGTCGTCAAGAACATCGGTTCCAACGGCTATATGATTGCCGATGCTACTGGTGCCATCTATGTCCAGATGCATGAGGCCAAGCTTCTCTATTCCGTCGGTGACTATCTTGAGGTCACTTCGACTGTCTGCAACTACAATGGTGCTTTGGTTATTGAAGACAAGAAGCAAAGCGATAGCAAATGGGGTGTCCTCGATGAGGATGTCTATAAGCTTGACGTTGAAGAAAAGGATCTTCCGAATACGACTGGTTTCGATGCTGTCACTCCTTTGACGAATGAGATTCTCACCAGCTTGAATACCGCTGCCTTCTCCACTTCCGCTACCAAGAAGTATTCCTGGACCATCGTTGCCAATGAAAACAAGCTTACCTTCGGTGATAGCAAGCTGAATCTTGTCAAGAACGGCTACACCAATTCCTCCATCGTTCTCAAGGACACCTACAAGTATAAGATTGAAGGTTACTTCCTTGGAAAGATGACGAAGAAGTCGAAGTCTGACAATTCTACGACGGAATCTCTTGAATTTGTCCTTACCTCTGCCACGACGATCGATCAGACCCGTATCGACTTCGAGAAGACTGAGGCTACCATCAAACCTGGCGTTGATACTCAGATTGGTTTTGCCTATTCCGTTTCCGAAGAAGATAGCAAGACACTCAAATTCGAGGACTATGCTTCTCTTGTCAACATCGAGAACTCCAATGATGAAGTCGCTTCCTTCACCAAGGCTAAGGATGACAATGGTAACTGGTATGTCAACGTCACTCCCAAGACAGTCGGTACGACCACTCTCACTGCTTCCTTGAAGAAGGGTGGAAATGTCATTGGTACCGGAAGCAAGATCATCATCAATGTCACAGATTCTGAAATCCTCACCGGAAAGGCATTGAAGCTTACTCTTAATGAGAGTGAACAACGTTTCACTGTCAACAAGATTAAGTATTCTTATCTCGCACTTTTGACGAAGAATGACTATATTGGATTCTATGGTGCTAAAAACAAAAATAATTCCACCAAGAAAAACAGCTACCTCAGAAATTCTTCCGCTTTCTCGAAGGATGTCACTTCCGTATCCTTCAAGTTCAACAACAGCTATGGATATGGCAATAAAGACCTTATCAAAGTAGAGTTCTCCGCCAAGGTTGATATGAGCAATGCTGAGACTCTTCTCATTTCCACCGAAAAGGGTAAAAAAGAATTTGAGGCAAAGGCTACCGGAACCGGATTCAAATTTGTCAAGATCAGCTATGCTGATACAGAGGAAAACAAAGAGTATTCCTTCCTTCCGAACGAAATCTGGTACAACTTCTAATCTGTTTTGATTTGTTTTAGGCCCTCCTCCCATGCGGGGGAGGGCCTTTTGAAAATAAAACTTGATTTTTAGCAAGAAAGCCTTCATAATAAATAGGCTATATCGCTTTGGAGTAGTACTCAAGTTGGTGAAGAGGAGTCCCTGCTAAGGACTTAGTGCGAGAAATCGCAGCGGGAGTTCAAGTCTCCCCTACTCCGCCATTAGGAAATTGCCGGTACAGAGATGTATCGGTTTTTTCTTTGCTTTATGTTTTTTAGTTTGATGTCAGGAACAAGGTGGATTCTGATCTTTTGACGATTGTTTGACCCGTAATTCTGCTAAAAGCTTAAAGAAGCCTTGAAAAAAAGAGATTTATTAAAAAAACAACTTTGTTTTTTAAGGCTTGAGAAAAGGAAAAAATATGTAAAAATAGCGATGGAAGCGATTGCAGGTGTCGCGGCTTGATTTTTCAAATTCTCTTGAAATTTTATTGAAATTGCTTAATTTTTATGAAAAAATGCTGAAAAACATATAAAATTACAGCACTATTTTTGCCTTTTGGACTAAACCTATAGATGGCTGCGATTTTTCAAAAACAGATGGAATGATTAAGATAAAAACAGGAAGGAGGGAGAACATTCAAGAACAGCTTTTCCGTGAAAAACGAGATGTTTTATTGAAAAAGCAGAGTGCGGTGGGATTGCTCTTCTACAGGAATTGTTATTCGAATCCTAGAAGGCAACAAACCAATGTTTTGACAGGTGACTGTCATCAAAAGGAATGCATGTCGAGTCGGTTCATGTGAGGTAAATACTTATGAAAAAAACAAAAATTGCATTGTTGACGTTAGCTCTTCTTGGTCTTGTCGGTTGCACCAGAAATGATACTTCTTCTGTAAAAGAACAGACTTCTGTTTCTGATACGCCGACTGTTTTGACGAACAGCAGCAATCCTTTGACTTCTTCTACGGTGTCTTCTTTGGATGCCCCTGTCTCTTCTCCTGTGAGCAGCGCTGAAGAATCTTCTGAGGAAGCTTTTTCCAGTTCATCCTATAATCCATATAGCGAAGGATGGGACAAAAATACCACGGATACCATGATGATGTATCTTGGCGGTGCTGTTCTTCCTTACATTGATTTTGGAAAGAGCATCGATGTTTCCTGGGCTGTCAGCTATTCCGATGTCGGTGTTTTGATCATCAGCGGTACTGCCGAATGGAAGAATGGTACTGGTGGAACTATCGAAACCTATAAGGCTAGTCTTGCCAAACATCCGGAATGGGTCATTTCCAAGTCTACGTCAAAGGAACTCACCGCTGACAATGCCACTGACGGCGTGCATTTGAAGCTTTCCAAGGATGATGCTGATTTCATCATCCTTAGTGCTACCTATGATGAACCTTATGATCTTACAGCTGCCACAGACTGGGATGATGATATCAAGTCGGATATGACGACGGAATTTGGTGATGTGGTTCCTTTCGTCTATCTTGGTACCAAGTTCCCGACGGCTGAAATTTCTTCTTATTCATCTGATCCAACCATAGACATCTCGGGTGGAAAATGGAATGCACAGGTTCTTAGTGATGCTACGACGACATTGACGGCTGCCGGATATACGGTCACGGCTACGGATTCTACCACCATCAAGGCAACAGGAAAGGCTTCCAACGGAAAGGATGATTTTACCATTACCATCAAGAAATACGGGTATTCGGTAGATAAAATCATGATGGAAATCGTCCTTCAGGAAGGCTGGGATCCTGACAATGCCCCAAAGGAATGGGATCAGGATACCAAGGACATTCTTGTCGATGATTTTGGCGGACATGACCTTCCCTATGTCTACCTTGGAAAGAAGCAGACGAAGGGAAGCTGGTCCAGTTATACCAATTCTTTGTCTATCACCGGTGGAACTTGGAACAATCAGGTTTTGACTCTTGCAACGACTGCTTTTGATGGATGGAGCCCTGTTTCCAGTCCTTCCGAAAAGAAATTTACAGCTGAAAAGACTTTTGACAACGGTGATGAGATTTCTGTCACCATCAAAACGAATTATAATGGAAAGATTGCCTTGACGGCCGAGTTCGAGGAAGGCTATCATGTTCCGACGGATGCCAAATGGGCTGATAGTACCATCACCGACTTTAACTCCTATCTGGATGGACATGCCGACCAGATTCCATATGTCTATCTGAATTCGACTGTCGAGACGACGAGTTGGAATTCAACCTCCAGCACTCTCACCGTTACTGGTGGAACCTTCAATTCCCAGATATTGACGGCTGCCAAGACTGCCTATGGGGCTGCTACTGATGCATCGGGAAACAAGGTCTGGACTGAAGCTGCCAGTACTTCCACCTCTTATGATGCTGTCTGTTTCCATGGCACCATGGCTGATGGCTGCACGATGGATATCACCTTTACGACCGACTATACCAACGCCGCTTTGATGAAGATCAAATTCCTGAAGTTCTATAAGAACGAAGGAACCGAATATGATGCAGCTACAAAGGCTGAGATGGAGAAGAGATTGTGCGGATATGACCTTCCTTATTTCTATCTTGACGTCGATCAGCCGACTTTAGATTGGGGTTATAGCACTCAGAAGCTTACCATTGACGGAGCCGCTTTCCAGCCTGCCATGCTGACTGCTGCAAAGGCTGCTTATGACAAGGACGGCTGGACGACTGAAATGACCATGCCTTCATCTACATCGACTACACCTTCTTCCATGACAGCTGAAAAGGAATTTGATGATTGCTATCTTTCCGTCGAAATCAAGGAAGGTTATTCCAGTCAGCTTAGACTCATTGTCTCCAAGGAAGAAAACTATGATGCCAGCAAGGCAAGTGATTGGAAGGATGATACCAAGACTGCCATGACTTCCAATGTCGGCGTCGTGCTTCCGTATGTCTATCTTGGAACAAATTACGAGAGTTGCCATTTCTATGATTTCAGCAATGAGTTGGATATCTATGGAAATTGCTGGAACTATTCTGTTTTGACGAATGCCAAGACTGTCTTTGAGAGCAATGGATATTCCTGCGATCTGAATGATTCCGTATTGACGGCATATAAGAAGGATAGCACCATCAACGGATATGTCCTTGTCAAGCTCTATAAGACCAGCTATGGATTCCCGCTCATGGAAGTCTATACGGATCTTATGTCTACGACCATCCCATCTGATGGCGCTTATGCAACGGATGTTTCTACTTCGATTCTTGGCTATACGAACAAACATGCCATTCCATATATCTATATGGGTACTGATGCATATAAGACAAAGCAGTACTCCTCCAATTTTGAAGTCACAGGTGCCGAATGGAGCAGTGACATCGCTTTGGATGCCTATGCAAAGGTGAAGGCTGATGGCTGGACTTGCAACCTTGAAGTTCATAATAGTATGCTTGGGGTCACGGCCAGTAAGAAGTTTGATGATGGTTCAAAGGTCACTCTGGAGGCCCATGGGACTTATTCCAATACAGGTGAAATCGACATTACGTATGCTGCTCCGTTTGTTGTACCGGAAGGCGTCAACAGTTGGTCGTCTTCCATCTCCAGAAAAATCAGCAAGAAATTGGATGGCGGAACTATTCCGTTTGTTTATCTTGGAACGACCAATCCTCAATTTACGGATAGAAGCACTGGATTTGAAATCACTGGCGAAGTCTGGGATGACTCCATTTGGGATTCTGCCTACAATGCCTTCAAGGCCGATGGTTGGAATGTCATCTGGGATTACACCGGTGTTTCCAGCTATAGCAACAAGAGAGTCTATGCTCAGAAGGAAATCGGAGGCAAGG
The DNA here is from genome assembly GCA_021621525.1 of Caryophanales bacterium. Classification (GTDB taxonomy): domain Bacteria; phylum Bacillota_I; class Bacilli_A; order RFN20; family CAG-288; genus Enterosoma. Next base: position 23,865 of record JAJVUU010000004.1, on the reverse strand, counting down.
TCTGCACTGCCATCACCTCTTGCTATGTCAGCAAGCCGGAAATTGACGCCTATTACGAATAATATGCTCTGAATGAAGACAATCCCATCTCAGGAACAACCTGGGGTGGGATTTTGTTTGGACTTAAGGTTTTATCTTTTTTACAGCTAAAACTTAATGTAAACACGAAAGAAATGTTCAAGCGTCAAAAAATGTACAAAAAATGGTATAATATAGAAAGACAACCGGGGCGGTCTAAAATACTATCTTGGAGTATATGCCTGTGTTTGATATTCCTGGGAGGGAGAACGACATATGTTTCAGTCTGGTGAAAAGGTGATTGACAAAAGCGGTAGGATTTATTCGATCACTGGAATCGAAGACAAGGATTTTGGTATGGAGAAGGAAGCCTATTTCATATTGACTCCGTTCTTTGACTATGGTCTCAATCCAGGCTTTCAGTCCTTCATCCCTGTGAGCAGGTCAGAGTCGCTTCTGAAGAAAATCCTTTCCAAAGAGGAAGCACTTTCTTTGATTGATTCTCTCACTGATATCAAACCATTTCCGGAGGCATCGCCAAGGGAGAGAAAACTGCAGTATACCAAGATTGTTGCCAGTGGCAACCGCAATGATATCCTTCGCGTCATCAAGTCTCTTCTTGAGTACAGGGAACAGAGGAAAAAGGCCAACAAGCCGTTTTCTGATTTTGATAAGAGGCTCCTGGACTCTCTCAGGGCCATGTTTGAAAACGAGATGTCCTTGGCACTGGGAATCTCTCCAAGCGAAGTCGAAAACTTCATTCAGGAAAGAATCGGTCTGGCTTTATAGCAAATCCTTTTCTTTTCTTGCCAGCTCATCTACGATGTTCTGACAGGTTCGTATGGCTTTGCCATAATCGGTATCATTTAAAGATTGCAGGGTTTCAAGAAAAATCACTGTCTTACAATCTATTTTTTGACGGACTTTCGTCTCTCTTGCCGGATCCATGACTTTTCTTTCCAATAATTCATCCATGGACACATCAAATATATCAGCATAGCGTAGAAGGATAGGAAGGTTCGGTTCGATTCTTCCGACTTCATAGTCTGCGATGTTGTATTGCTTTATCTTGAGCTTCAGGGCAAGCATTTCCTGGGTGTACCCGTGTTCAACCCTCAGTTGTCTTAGTTTATCTTTAAGCATATGATTATTATAGTCGAAACTCTTCTGGATAACATTCGAAACTATTATGATTTCCTTGAATATGGAAAGGAACCCTTATCGCTATGAACCAAATACATGAAATCAATTGGTATCCCGGCCACATGCAAAAGGCTATACGCAGGATACAGGAAAAACTGAAGCAGTGCGATGGCGTGATTGAAATCTGCGATGCCAGAGCACCTTTTTCATCTTATCCGGATTATCTTGATAAAATCACGCAGGGAAAGGCAAAGGTCATTGTCTTTTCTAAGATAGACCTTGCCGATCCTGTCATCTTTGACAGACAGAAACAGGTTCTCAAGGATAAAGGCGTCGAACCTTTCTGCTATGACCTGAGAGACAAGAAGGCTGGCAAGGAACTTCTTCGTTATCTTTCATGTGTCAGGACAAGCCAGGATAGGAGATTTGAAAAACTGAATCTTCCTCTTCCGGTGAAGCGTTTCATTGTTTTAGGTATCCCCAACGTCGGTAAATCGACCTTCATCAATTCTCTTGCCGGAAAGAAGAAGGCGGCTGTTGAGAACAAGCCTGGAAAGACCAGGGCTGAGACATTGATCCATGTCACGGATAAGATATTCATCTTTGATGCGCCAGGTGTCCTTGAACCGAATTATGAGGATAAGAACGTCATCGCCAGACTTGCTCTTCTGGGTTCTGTCAGGCAGGATATCCTTCCGATAGTTGCCTTAAGTGACTATCTGTTGGATTATCTGAAGGAAAAGTATCCGGATAATCTTGTCAAGAGGTATGGCGAGCTTGATTTTGATGCGGACGATGAAGAAATCTTTGCCCAGATTGCCCGCTCCCGTTCTTTCCTGCAAAACGGCAAGGAAGATACCGGACGTGCAAGAAATACGCTTCTCAGCGAATTCAGAAGCGGTACCCTCGGGAGGATTTCCTTCGATGAGTGAAAGAAAGGACCTCAAAGCCTTTGATGACCTTCAGAGGAAGGAACACCGGGTGCGTTTCATTGCAGGATTTGATGAGGCTGGACGTGGCCCTTTGGCAGGCCCGGTCAGTTCTGCCGGAGTCGTTCTTCCTCTTGATTACGACAATCCTCTCATCAATGACTCCAAGAAGCTGACCGATAAGGAAAGAAGAAAACTTTTTGTTGAAATCAAAGAAGTTGCTTTGGCATATTTCGTTTGTCTTGTTCCTGTTGAAACGATAGATTCCATCAATATTCTTGAAGCTGACAGACTAGGCATGGAAACATGCCTCATGGAGATTCAAAAGAAGCAGGAAGTTGATTTCATCATTACGGACTATATGAAGCTTCATACGGATATTGACCTTCTTTCCATCCCCAAAGGAGATGCGACAAGTCTCTCTGTCGCTGCGGCTAGCATCCTTGCCAAGGTGACAAGGGATGACTATATGGTGGAGCTTGACGGCAAGTATCCTCAGTATCATTTTGCCAAGAACAAGGGATATGGAACCAAGGATCACCTTGCCGCATTGAAGGAATATGGATTTGTCGACGGCGTTCATAGAAAGAGTTTCGAACCTGTCAAAAGCATGTCTCTTGGAATCGAACAGATGACATTGTTTTGAAAAAACGTACAAATTCCTGCTTTGATGACAATATAAGAGTAGGAGGAACTTATTCATGCAAGTTTCAGCACGTGACATTCTTTTGTCGATTTCGATTCAGTATGACGGAGATTATCAGAAGATGATTGAGGAAATCAAGTATCGTAAGCCTGCCTTTACCTCTGAGAAGATACAGGAGGCTCTTTCCAAGGTCAAGTCGAACTTCTGTGAAATTACCGGAGATCAGTATCCGGAAGTCTTCAAGCACTGTGCCAATCCACCTATCCTGTTCTACTATTATGGCAATCTGTCGCTTCTGGAAAAGAAGTATCGTATCACCTGTGTCGGTTCAAGAAAGCCAAGCATCTATCAGAACCGCACATGTTATGAATTCCTTCAGCGTTGCGAAGAACATTTCAAGGATGAACTTGCCGTCATTTCCGGAATGGCTGATGGCCTTGACCAGACCTTCATGAAGGCAGCTATGGAAAGAGGTGCCCCTGTCGTCAGTATCATCGGCAGTGGGATTGACAACCCATATCCGAGTTACAATCAGTGCATCTATGATTACTGCAAGTCTGGAAAAGGGCTTGTCATCTCCGAATATCCAGGGAACCTTCAGGCAAAAAAGGAGAATTTCCTTTTCCGCAACAGGTTGCTTGCCATTGCATCACCTGTCCTTTTCATCGGTGGCGGAACCAATCGTTCCGGAACATCTTCGACATTGAAGTATGCCTTGGATTTTGGAAAGGAAGTATGTGCCTTGCCATGCAACGTAACCGGCGATGACCTCACCAATGCTGCCATCAAGAGTGGAGCAGAGTCCATTCTCTGTCCGAAAGACCTGATCGATGCCATCGAGAGCGTATGTGATGCCGTTTCTTAAAAACATGACAGGAACGAAAAATCTTCTTAACTTATAAAGTTAAGAGAAAAACAATGGCTTGACAAGTTTTCCTAACCTAATAATAATAGTAGGGAAAAAATCAAGGGTGTGCGAAATATGAAATTATTAATTGTTGAATCCCCGCATAAAAGTGAAACCATCGGTCATTTTTTAGGGTCCGATTACAAAGTGTTGGCTTCCAAAGGCCATATCAGGGATCTTGCCTCTACCGGCAAGATGGGTCTGGGTGTTGATTTGGACGACGGCTTCAAGCCGACATATAAGATTTCCCCTGACAAGGTTCAGACCGTCAAGGAACTCAAAGCTGCCGTGAGCAAGGCGGATGTCGTCTATCTGGCGACCGACCCTGACCGTGAGGGAGAAGCTATCTCCTGGCACCTTGCCCAGGTGCTCGGACTGGATGTCGAGAAAACACCAAGACTTGAATTCCATGAGATCACCAAGAATGCAATTCTTAAGGCCTTGGATAACCCTAGAACCATCGACATGAAACTTGTCGAGTCCCAGGAAGCCAGACGTATCATCGATCGTCTCATGGGCTATAGGCTTTCCAATCTTCTTCAGCGAAGAATCAAGTCCAGGAGTGCTGGACGTGTCCAATCCGTCGTTTTGAAGTTCATTGTTGACAAGGAACGTGAAATTCAAGCATTCATTCCCCAGGAATACTGGACCATTGCCGGCGATTTCCTTTCCGGGAAGAATACACTTCATGCGGATTTGGCTTTTCATCTTGGAAAACCGATCAAGATTGCTTCCGAACAGGAAGCTTTGGATATCGTAAGCCAGCTTCCGGACTCCTTTACTGTATCCAATATCAAGTCGAATATCACTAAGAAGGAGCCGAAACCACCGTTCATCACTTCCACTTTGCAACAGGAAGCTTTTGCCCAGCTTCATTTTTCAACCAAAAAGACAGCAGCCCTTGCCCAGCGTCTCTATGAAGGTAAGGAAATTGATGGTGCCCTCACCGGTCTTATCACCTATATGAGAACCGACTCCACCAGGCTTGCCCAGGAATTCATCGATGCAGCTCATCAGCATATCCTGATTTCCTATGGCAAGGAATACCTTGGCAATGCCCATATGCAGAAATCCAACAAGAATGTCCAGGATGCCCATGAAGCCATCCGCCCGACGGATATCACGTTCACTCCTGAGCGGGTCAAGGCCTTTTTGACCAAAGATGAGTTGAAACTATACACTCTGATCTATGACAGGGCCGTCAGTTCTCTTATGGCTGCCAAGCAGGATCAGATTACGACGCTGACTCTTTCTGGAAATGATTTTGACTTCCAGACTTCCTCCACCAAGAATGTATTCCCTGGTTATTATGCCATCTATGGCAAATATGAAGAGGATGGCAAGGATGTCGAAAAGCTTCCCAAGGATATCAAGGTCGGTGATGCCGTCTCTGTCAAGGAAATCACCAAGACCCAGCATTTCACCAAGGCTCCCAACCGCTATAATGAAGGCCGTGTCGTCAAGCTGATGCAGGAGAATGGTATCGGAAGACCTTCTACCTATGCTTCGACGATATCCACGCTTCTTGACCGTGATTATGTGGAAAGCCAGAAGGGTTCCTTGATTCCAACGGAGCAGGGTGAACTGACCGTCGACAAGCTTGAAGAATATTTCCCAAAGTATATGGATGCCAGCTACACTGCCGGCATGGAGGCTTCCCTCGACAGTATCGCCGATGGCAAGACTGACCGTATCAAGCTGCTCAGCGATTTCTGGGATGAGTTTACCAAATACTATGATGCTGCCCAGGAACACATGGAGAAGCTTCAGCCAAAGGTTGTCGAAGGAAGGGTCTGCCCGAAGTGCGGAAAGCCTCTTGTATACCGTAAAGGTAGGTATGGTGAATTTGTCGGTTGTTCTGATTATCCAAATTGCAATTACATTGAAAAGGAGCAGCCTGATGTCATTCCTGACAGGGTGTGTCCACGCTGTGGAGGACAGCTTGTCAAACGTAAGGGGAAGAGAGGCGAATTCGTCGGTTGCTCCAACTATCCTTCATGCACTTATATGGAAGACTTGCAGGGAAATCCTCTTGGAACCGAAAAGAAACCGGTTGAAATTCCTGCAGATGCTCCTCTTTGTCCTCAGTGCCATGTCGGGCATCTGATTGAGAAGAAGAGCCGCTGGGGAAAGACGTTCATCGGTTGCTCCAATTATCCAGCCTGTCATTATATCCAAAAGGATGGGAATGCTCCGAAGAAGACGGGACGTAAAAAGAAACAATAAGGAGAAAATAGCCACTTTTCAGTGGCTATTTTTCAGATTTTCATGACCAAAATAGAATTTACGGAAGCAAAAAAAGGTCTTTCTATCGAAAGGGACGAAAAGATTGAAGACTCCAGGTTGCAACTTCTCGAAGAAAAGAAAAGGTACCTGGAAAAGAAGAAAAACTATAAGCAGTCCAAAAAGCTGATCAAACAGGAATATGCTGCGAAGAAGCAGTTTTTGAAGAATGATTTCTCAGGAAACCATGAAAAAGAGACCAAGATCAAGGAAAAATATCTTTCCAAGGAAGAAATTTCCGAACTCAGGAAGAAGCAGCAGCTTCCTTTCTATCTTCATAGCGAAGAAATCTTCAATATGGTCACCCATATCGTGGGAGGAGGCCTTTCTTTGATCGGCTTGATCCTTGGTGTCGTGTTCTCCCTTTTGAAAAAGCCGGGAGAGTTCATGCCTCTTCTTTCCATGATCATCTTCGGTGTGACAAGCATCACGCTTTATGCGATTTCTTCGATATATCATGGACTTCATATCAATAAAGGGAAAAGGGTCTTTCAGGTGCTTGACCACTGCACCATCTATCTTTTGATTGCGGGGACCTATGTGCCGGTAACCCTTTTGGGACTTGCAGATTTCACACCATGGAATTATGTGATTCTTGCCGTGGTTGTTCTTCTTGCGGTCCTAGGTGTCGTATTGAATGCAACCATGATGAGGAAAATGCCTGTCAAGGTCATCTCCATGATTCTCTATATCGCCATCGGCTGGGGAATCATCTTCTTCTATCCATTCCTGGTTCAGGGTGGTATGGGTTTTACAGGAACATGGCTTCTGATCGGTGGCGGAATCACCTATACGGTCGGCTCGATTCTTTATGGAATCGGTTCGAAGAAAAGGTATTGGCATTCCATCTTCCATATTTTCGTCATCGGGGGAACCCTTCTCCAGTATCTGGGTGTATTCCTCTATTGCATTGCCGGATTATAGGATGAACCGTATCGCAAAAATCAACGATCCTGATTTTTCGGATTTCCTGGATTATCTTGTCTCTGTCAGAGGATATTCGGAGAAGACGATGGTATCCTATGGAGAAGATGTCGCTGATTTCCTTCTTTTTCTTTCTTCACAGGGAAAACGTAAGGAAAGTCCTGATCGTGATACGATCAGGACCTACCTTCTTCAGCTGAATCTCGATGAGAAAGAAAAGTCCTCCATCCAGAGAAGGATTTCGGCGCTCAGGCATTTCTATCGTTATCTATACGCCTTCAAGGATGGGAAGGATAATCCTTTTGAAGTCATCAACATTCCCAAAAAGGATAAGAAACTTCCTGAATTCCTTACTTATGAAGAGGTGTGTCAGTTCCTGGATTCCAACAAGCAGAGGACGGATGACCTCAAGGACAGGGACCAGGCCATATTGGAACTCCTTTTTGCCAGCGGCCTACGCTGCTCTGAAATCATAGGTCTTCAAAAAGAAGATATCGATGAAGAGAAGATGCGGGTCAAGGTCACTGGAAAGGGAGATAAGCAGCGCATTGTTCCTTTTACACCGATATGCAGGAATGCGATGGAAATCTATGGAAAGGGGTTGAGGGTAAGACTCCTCTCCAATCAGAATGATGATGGCACTTTTTTTCTTTCGAACCGAGGAAATAAACTGACGATCCGGGGACTTGAGTATATCCTGCAATCGGCAGCATGCAAATCAGGCTTCACCCTTCGTGTCCATCCGCACATGCTAAGACATTCCTTTGCTACGGAGTTGGTGACCAATGGCGCCGATATCAGGACGGTCCAGGAACTCCTTGGCCATAAGAACATAAGAACGACATCCATCTATACCCATGTCAGCTATACGCAGCTGAAAAAGACTTATCAGGAGTGCTTTGAAATGAATATGAACATCAGCAATGAACATAAGGCGGTGATTTTTGACTTTAATGGAACGATGTTCTTCGATGAAGAAAAACACGTCCGTTCCTGGAGAGAATTCGCCTTGGAAAAATATCATCGTGAAATAAAGGATGAGGAGTTTGCCAGCCATATCCATGGTTTCAACAACAAAGCCATCCTTGAATATTTCACTGGGAAGAAATTGTCCGAAGAAGAGGTGGAACGCCTCTCTACGGAAAAGGAGCTGATCTACCAAAGAATGTGCGAGGAAGACAAAGATAGCCTTCATCTTGTGGATGGTTTGACGGAATTTCTTTTCGACTTGAAGAAACATGGTGTTTTCCTTGCCATTGCCACAGCCAGCAGAAAGCCGAACGTCGATTGGTATATCAGGACATTTCATCTTCTTGACTATTTTAGGAAGGACGACATCATCTATGACGATGGTACCTTGACAAGGGGAAAACCGGACCCGATGATCTATGAAAGAGCCTTGAAGCAGTTGAATGTAAGGAAAGAGGATACAGTCATCTTTGAAGATTCCGTCTCTGGCATCAAGAGCGCGTATGCTAGCAAGGTAAGGTATGTCGTCGGGATTCGACCGAAGGGAGAAGAGGACAGAATCGAGGGAATGAAGGAACTTTCCTATGTCACCCATGATTATCATGACATCCCCAAGGAGATTCTTCGTTTTCTTGCTTTGGATTGATTTTCAAAGAAATAACTTGCAATCAAGGCCTTTTCTCTTTTCATGCACCCTGAGAAACACTTGTTTTTATTCGTTTCTTTAAAAAATGCTTTATTTGTTTTATTTTTCTTTGTATACTCGATAGTACACTTGTATAGAATAAAATGAACACTTTAAATATATTGTATCTTACCAACTCTCCCATCATCAATTTCAATGCCTGGAAGATTGCTGATATCGCCATATGTTCCTTTTTCATCATCATCGTTTCTTTTTTTATCTGCTGCCGCATCCGCAGGTTGTGGGTTACGATAGGATATGTTCTTCTTTCTGCTCTTTATATCGGTTCGATGTTCATGGTCGATTTGCAATATCTTCCTTTGATTTGCCTTGGTATGTTCTTTGTCTTGACGACGGTCTGTCTGAACATCAATGCCGGAATACTCAGAAAGTATCTTGCAAAATCACTCAAGTCGAATGTTCTTTCTTCCTCTAAGACAAAATATGATAAGGAAGCATTGATTCGAAACGTTGTCACCGCCGTGAACTGGCTTAGCAATCATAAGGTCGGTGCCCTCATCACTTTTGTCAAGGATACTCCTTTGGATGATTTCATGAAGTCGGGAACAAAGATTGATTGTCCCTTCACTCCGGAAATCGTTGAGACTATCTTCTATGAAGGTACAAGATTGCATGATGGTGCCATCATCGTCAAAGACAATATCATCGTTGCCGCAGCCGTCTATTATGAGCCTTCCACCAAACCGATTCAGGGTAAATTCGGTGCCAGACATCGTGCTGCATTGGGAATTTCGGAAGTCACCGATGCTGTTACCATCGTCGTCTCTGAGGAAACCGGACGTGTCTGTGTCACACATGGTGGTCTCCTAGACAACGTCAAGACGGATGAATTTGAAAAATACTTCAGAAATCAGATAGCGTAGCAATCACTGCCATACCCTTTTGCTGGGATATGGCATTTTTAAACCTTCAGAATGAAATATTTGTATTTTGCCGTGTCATTGATGGAAGTGATGCCTCTCCAGCTCAGGGAATAATCCTTTTGGAAACATAGAGTTCTATCTTCGACTTTGTATTCCTTCCCTTTTATGATGCTCCTGGTATTTTTGAAGATTGACATGATGGAAGAATTGATATGCGGGTCCTTTGCAAAGTACATCTCATCCCGGACAAGGACGCCGATTTGTTTTACATAGAAGTCTTTTGCTTCAAGCTCATGGATCTTTAAAAGAACGGATTCCATGTTTTTTAGATAATCCTGATTGAAAAAGACGAACAACAGGATGAGTCCTTTCCCTTCTTTTCCTTCAATCAGAAACTCATTCTCCTGCTTGGTTATCGCATGAGTCTTGGTGATACTTTTTTTGAGAAAACCAAGCAAGGCAGCATCGATGTCATTTGCTGATTTGTTTCTGAAATTCTCATGTTCGAAGAAATTGGTCAGGATTTCTTCATAATCTGGAGCAATGTCTTCCTTTTCAACGTCGGCATATCTTTCAGCCATGCTGCGGTAGGTGCCAGATAGTGCCAGAAGGGTGCTTTCAGGCTGGATGACACGGATGTCCTGCCCATATTGCAGGCACCAGTAATAGAACGCTTTTTCATCACATTTGAAGCTGGCATAGGTTTTGTCTCCATCTGCTTCGAAAACGGCATTCTTTCCGAACCAGTCTTTGACATAGGTGACTGCTCTCTCTTGCAGGATTTCAATCTTGCAGAGGGATACCTTTCCACCGAAGATATAGATGTGGCTGTTGATATAGTCTTCGATGCTGAAGCTTGCCATGCTTCTGACTTCATCTGCCGGTCTGCCGTTTTCCGTGATTTTTACGTTCCTGAGATAATCGATTCGGAAGTTTGTGATGTTGTCAAAATTCCGATATTTGCATAGAAGATAGTATTTGCCAAAGTTGTTGACCAGATAATAAGGAGAAACCTCATATCGATAGCCATTTGCCTTCAGTATTTCGCTTCCGTTCCTGTCATAGGAAGCATATTGGAAGGATATCCTTTTGTTTTGGCTTATCGCTTCGTTGATGATTTCGATGTTGAAGAAAAAGTCAGAGTCCGTGTTTCTGTTCAGTGACGTTGATTTGTAGAGGTAGCGATAATCCCGCCTTTGATATTTTGATAGGTCCGATGACAGAGCCAACGCAAGCTCCTGAGCCTGTTTCCCTGTGATGTTCTTGCTTGAAAAGATGGCATCAATCAGATATTTGACCATCGAAGCATCAAATTTTCTGGAAAGCAGTCTTACACCCGGAAATTCTCCTTTTTTTGTCCTGACGATATCGTATCCAAGTGCCTCCAATGTATCTAGGTAGTTTCCGATGGTTTTCCTTTCTAGATGGATGTCATATTCGTTCTCGAAATGATAGAGAATCTCTTTCTGGCTGAGTGAATGGTTTTCATCCGTATACTTTTTGAGAATCTCGACGAGAATCAAAATGTTGCTGTTGTGTTCCAGGTTCATATCAAAATACCTCTTTGTCCAAAATAACGGACAATCTAAATTATAGAATATGTGTGTCGAAGGGAGGTAGCAAATATGCTTCATTTGTTAAAAGACAATCAAGGCAATGTTCTTGGAATGACCAGGGCGGAGGGAACAAGGGAGAATATCTATGACAGGGAAGGAAGAAGACTCGGATATTTTGATGGGACATCAACCTTTGATGTCTATTCCAACAAGATAGGTGAAGGCAATATCCTTGTTCTTCTCCTTAAGGTAGGCATCTGATATTTCAGGCAAAGAAAAACCTTATGTGACAGGGCACATAAGGTCAAAAATCAGTCTTTGAGATAACCTGTGTAGGAATCTGTATGCAAAAGTCTGTTGGCGTTGTCGATTCTCTCTTGGGTCGGTGGATTGATGCCCTTGAGAGGGTAGTCGATATGGAGCAGTCCGTATTTATGTTCTCCCAAAGTGTGATATGGAAGAACTTCGACTCTTTCGACATTGTGAAGCGTCTTGATGAAGGCATCGGTTCTTTTCAAAAGTTCGTCGTCATCCGTGATGGTCGGAACAAGAACGTGCCTGATCCATATGGGAAAGTTCTTGCTGTCAAGGTAACGGAACATCTGAATGACGTTCGTGTTTTCTTTTCCTGTCAGCTTCTTATGGATTTCGTTGTCAATGCACTTGATGTCGACCATGAAAAGGTCGCTGACACTGAGAAGCTCATCGAATTTCTTCAGATAGTCCTCATTCATGGAGAAGGGGGCTCCGGAAGTATCGATGGTGATGTGGATTCCTTCTTTTTTGGCAAGGCGGCAGAATTCGATGAGGAAATCCATCTGGACCAATGGTTCCCCGCCTGAAACGGTGATGCCACCATGGTTCTTCCAATAGGGTTTGAAGCGAATCAGTTTCTTCAGCGCTTCTTCTGGCGTGATGGTCACGTTTTTGTCGAACACCCACGTATCGGGGTTATGGCAGAAAAGGCAACGGAATGGACAGCCAGTAAGAAATAGGACCGAGCGTACGCCCGGTCCATCAACTAAAGCAAAAGATTCTATCGAGAGATAATAACCTTTTGCCATAGGTTTACATATGATCGTGGAAGGTTCTGGAGATGACATCAAGCTGCTGTTCTCTGGTAAGAGAGATGAACTTGACGGCATAACCGGAAACACGGATCGTGAAGTTGGCGTATTCAGGCTTCTCCGGATGATCCATGGCATCGAGAAGCTTCTCTTTGCCGAAGACGTTGACGTTGAGATGATGTGCACCCTGATCAAAGTAGCCATCGAGAACCTGGACAAGGTTATTGACTCTTTCGGAGTCGGTGTGACCAAGAGCGTCCGGATTCATGGTCTGAGTGTTGGAGATGCCATCGAGGGCGAACTCATATGGAAGCTTGGCAACAGAGTTGAGGGAGGCAAGCAAGCCAGAGTTTTCTGCACCATAGGACGGGTTGGCGCCAGGAGAAAGCGGCTTTCCGGCAGGACGTCCATCCGGTAAGGCACCGGTGGCTTTTCCATAGACGACGTTGGAAGTGATGGTAAGGATGGAAGTGGTCGGCTCGGAATGTCTGTAGGTGTGATGCTTCTTGATCTTGGTAAGGAAGGTATGGAGAAGTTCGACTGCAATATCGTCGGCTCTGTCATCATCGTTTCCATAGCGTGGGAAGTCACCTTCGACCTTGAAGTCAGTGGTGATGCCATTGGCGTCACGGATGGCAGTGACCTTGGCGTATTTGATGGCGGAGAGGGAATCGACAACGTGGGAGAATCCGGCAATACCAGTAGCGAATGTACGTCTGACATCCGTATCAATCAAAGCCATTTCGGCAGCTTCATAGAAGTATCTGTCGTGCATATACTGGATGAGGTTGAGAACGTTGACATAGATGCCAGCGAGCCAATCCATCATTCTGTCATAGGCAACGAGAACCTTGTTGTAATCAAGGACTTCATCAGTGACAGGAGCATAGGCAGGTCCGACTTGCTGGAATGTCTTTTCATCGACACCGCCGTTGATGGCGTAGAGAAGGCACTTGGCAAGGTTGGCACGAGCGCCGAAGAACTGCATTTCCTTGCCAGTCTGAGTGGCAGAGACGCAGCAGCAGATGGAATAGTCATCAGTCCAGATAGGTCTCATGACATCATCATTTTCATACTGGATGGAGGAAGTGGTGATGGAGATGTGGGCGGCATAGTCCTTGAAGCCTTTCGGAAGGCGATCAGACCATAAGACGGTGAGGTTCGGTTCCGGAGCAGGACCCATGTTTTCCAAGGTGTGAAGGAAACGGAAGTCGTTCTTTGTAACCATGGAACGACCATCCTGACCCATACCACCGACTTCGAGAGTTGCCCAGACCGGATCACCGGAGAAGAGCTGCTCATAGGACGGAATACGGGCAAATTTGACCATACGTAATTTCATGACGAGATGGTCGATGAGTTCCTGGGCATACTTTTCATCGATGATGCCTTTTTCAAGGTCTCTTTCGATGTAGATGTCGAGGAAGGTGGAAATTCTACCGACGGACATAGCGGCGCCGTTCTGTGATTTGACGGCAGCGAGATATCCGAAGTAAAGCCACTGGACGGCTTCCTTGGCATTCTTGGCCGGAGCAGAGATATCATAACCATAGCTTAATGCCATTGTCTTGATATCGTTGAGTGCTTTGATCTGAAGGGAAATCTCCTGTCTCTGCTGGATGATATCATCAGTCATGGTTCCATCGCCGCAGTTGGCAAGGTCGAATTGCTTTTCTTCGATGAGGTTGTCGATGCCATACAAAGCGACTCTTCTATAATCGCCTACGATACGGCCACGGCCATAGGTATCCGGAAGACCGGTGAGAATCTTGTTGTGACGGCACTTCATCATTTCCGGAGTATAAGCTTCGAAAACGGCATCATTGTGAGTCGTGATGTTCTCGGAGAAGAACTTGTCGACGGCTGGGTCAAGTGTATAGCCATGGGTGGTGAGGGCAGACTTTGCCATCTTGAAACCACCGAAAGGCATGAAGGCTCTCTTCAGAGGCTTGTCAGTCTGAAGGCCGACGACCTGCTCGAGGTCCTTATACTGTTCGGAAATATAGCCCGGCTTGTGAGAAGTGATGTTGGAGATGATGGAAGTATCCATGTCGAGGACACCGCCTTTTTCTCTTTCAGCCTTCTGAAGCTTCTGCAATTCAACCCAAAGAATGTCGGTTGCCTTGCTAGGTCCCTCCAAGAAAGAGGAATCTCCGTCATAGGGTTTGTAGTTCTTTTGGATGAAGTCACGGACATTGACGTACTTCTCCCAGTGACCACCCTTGAATCCTTCCCAAGCAATTGAATCTTTTTTCATTGTGTAAACTCCTTCAATTCAAGTGTTTTAAAACGCTAAAATTATACTGATTCGACCTATGTATTTCAACGGAAACGCTCAACTTGTATTCAAGTTTGGCGGCATAAAGCCTGTTTGGTATCGGAAAGCGGTTACTTTAATTTACAAAAAAAGCAAAACGCCAAAAGCACTTGTATACAAGATGTTTTATAAATTATATTTATAAACCTTGTAAAAGAAAAGGGCTGCTCATCCTTCATGGACGGGCAGCCTAAGACTTATTTCTTATGTTCTTTGATGATCTGCTCGGCCAAATTCTGCGGAACGACTTCATAATCTTCGAATTCGAGATTGAAGAAGCCAGTACCCTTGGTGATGGATTTCAGTTCATTGGCATATTCCTGAATCTCGGCTTCGGGTACCACGGCAGTGACATCAAGCGTTCCTTCATCTCCTTCGTCGGTAGATAGGATTTTACCTCTTCGTTTGCTTAAATCGCTTAAGACGGCACCTAGATAATCGGAAGTGATATTGACCAGGAGCTTGTCATAAGGTTCCAGCAGGACTGGAGCACAGTCTTTATAGGCTTCTCTGAAGGCAAGAACGGCTGCATTCTTGAAGGCCATTTCGTTGGAATCGACGGTGTGTTGCTTTCCGTCTTTCAGGATGGCCTTGACTTTGATGACCGGTGCCTGAATCAAACCTCCGTGTTCAAGGGCTTCATAGAAACCTTTTTCCACAGCCGGGAAATATCCTTTGTCGATATGGCCGCCGAAGACGGTGGATTCAAAGGAGATTTCATCCGCTGGCTCAAAAGCCATGTCAACGACTCCATAGTAGCCGCTTCCTCCGGATTGCTTGATGTATCTTCCTTCGGCCTCTCCTTTTTTGGTGATGGTTTCCTTATAGACGACCTTCGGCTTTTCGATGGAAAAGCTGATCTTGTTCGTTTCTTTGACTTTGTCGAGGACATACTGCAGATGCGAGGAGGAAAGAGATCCTGCCAGAATCTGGTTTGTGATGACATTTTTCTCAAAGAAGATGGTCGGGTCTTCCAGCTGAAGCCTCTCCATGGCCGGGAAGAGGCGATCAGAATCGTTCTTGCTTGCCGGGACGATTCCTCTCAGATAGGTCGCACTCGGATATTTTACGGGATGGAATCTGACAATTCTCTTAGGAGAACATAATGTATAGGAAAGTCTGAGGCCGTCGAGTTTTGTCAGGGCAGCGATGTCACCGGCGGAAGCTTCTTCTATCGGTGTGAGCTTTTCACCGCAGATGTCGAAGAGAGAAGAGATTCGATAATTCTTACCATTGTTTGGACAATAGACTTCATCTCCGACATGCAAGACACCTGAATTTACCTTGAAGATGGAAATCAAGCCTTGATATGGATTGTATAGGTTCTTGAAGATGCACAGGGAGACAGGATCGTTGACGTCGGTCCTGACTTCAATACTGTTTCCGTTTTCGTCATCGGCTGGAATCGGTTTGAGGTCCTTTGGAGATGGCAGGTAGTCGATGAACATATCAAGAAGGGAATGGATGCCGATACTCTTGAGGGCGGAACCGGCGATGATCGGATATAATTCACCGTTTAAGACACCCATTCTAAGCCCGTCTTTGATTTCTTGGTTGGTGAGAGGTTCTCCGGAGAAGAATTTCTCCAGCAATTCATCGCTTGTGGAGGCTACGGCCTCGGAAAGCCTGTTATGAAGTTCGAAGACAATTTGTCTTTTCTCCTGATAGATGACGTCATCGACACAGTTGGTACCATTGAATTTTCGGGCCTTCATGTCAGGAATGCTGATGAAGCCGTCAAAGTTTGATTCGTGGCCGATTGGATAGGAGAAGGGGACGCAGTTCTTGGAAAGTTCCCTTTGGATATCATCGGTAAGTTTTTGAAAATCGATGTCTTCCCTGTCCATTTTGTTGACATAGATAAAGATTGGGACGCCATGTTTCTTCAGGTTCTTGAAATTCTTGATGGTGCCTATCTGTACGCCTTTGGTGGCATCGATGACAAGCACGGCACCCTTGATGAGCCTTGAGACACCTAAAAGTTCATAGACGAAATCATCGTTTCCGGGAAGGTCGATGAAATTGAATTTATAATCCTTATATTCCAACGGAATGATGGATGCCGAAAGGGATGTCTGCTTTTTCTTTTCATCGTCAAGAAAATCGGAAATGGTGTTTTTGGTCTCGATGCTGCCCTTTCTGTCAATCAGCTTCCCGACATAGGCGAGAGCTTCGACGAGAGTTGTTTTGCCACTTCCCTGATGACCGACGACGGCAATGTTACGTATCTTCTCCGGTGCGTGAATCATAGAGTGTTTCCTTTCAATATGTAACCGCTTACATATGTTTGCTTATAGGATAACACTTTTCATCTTTGTATTTAAGATAATTTTTATATTTTGATGGTTTATTTCACTTCCGCAGCTTCAATGGAGTCAACGATTGCAATCTTTTCTTGTTCGACATGGAATTTCACTTCCATTCCTGCGAATGGAAAACCATAGCACTTTTCATCGTGGCGAAAGCCTGGGCGAGGATCTTCTGCAAGCACTTTCATAAGGATGCTGATCTTGTCTTCTGGCAGTTTTTCCTTCTCACTTTCTTGAATGCTCACATCAAGAAGAGGATGATTTCTTGTTTCTTTGGTATAGCCTTCTTTTGCATCAGGAATGCTGTCACAGTATGGAAGATAGGGCTTGATGTCATAGATTGGTGTTCCATCCATCATATCGATCCCTGTCACATAGATGATTGGTCTATCTTTCCCCTCATAGGATATGGATCTGATTTTTACAACGGAAAGTCCGATGGGATTGGGCCTATTCGGACTTCTTGAGGCAAAAACACCGATTTTTTCATTTCCGCCAAGCTTTGGAGGACGGACTGTCGGTGCGAACTCTTTCTTTTTTTCAAAATCTGAGAATCCCCAAATCAGCCAAAGGTGACTGAATTCTTCCAATCCTCTCAGAATTCCTTCTTTTCTGAATTCTTTTTCGAAGATGATCTTCCCTGGAAGGTCGGGAATGATCTCTCCCTGACGTGGAAGACCGAATTTCTCTGGAAAATCCGTTTTGATGTGGGCGATGGGCTTTATGGTGAGTGATTTAAACAATTGTTTTTTCATGATTGTATGGCTGTATGTTGCTGTTTCCGATTATAATATAAAACAGCGAAACATGAAATTGTTTAAATTCCGGAGGTGCCATGAAGACAATCATCAAAGCACGGCAAGTTGAGAAGATTTTTGGAAATGGGCAAAATGAAGTCCATGCACTTGACCATGTTTCTTTTGAAATCCAAGAAGGTGAACTGTGTATTATCCTCGGACCTAGCGGTGCAGGAAAATCTACGTTGCTGAATTTGATTGGTGGCATGGACCAGATAAGCAGGGGGAGCCTTTTGGTCGATGGCGATGACATTGGAAAATATAATAAGAAACAGATGACTGATTATCGCAGAAACAAGGTTGGCTTTGTCTTTCAATTCTATAACCTTATGCCGAATCTGACAGCGCTGGAAAATGTCGAGCTTTCGACGGAGCTGAAAAAAGATTCCTTAAAACCGGAGGCGGTCCTTGAAGCTGTAGGACTCAAGGACAGAATGGATAATTTCCCTTCCCAGCTTTCTGGTGGGGAACAGCAACGTGTCAGCATTGCCAGGGCACTAGCCAAAAATCCTCAGTTTATCCTTTGCGATGAACCGACAGGTGCGCTTGATTATGTCACGGGAAAAGAAATCCTTTCCCTTCTTTCTTCGGCTGCAAGAAGAGAGAACAAGACCGTCATCATCGTCACTCACAATTCCGCTCTTGCAGATATGGGCGACCATCTTCTAAGAATACGCAACGGAAAAATTCAAGAAGATAAGCGAAACAAGAATCCAAAGGATATCAAGGACATCGAATGGTAAAAGCATTTCATAAGACTGTCTATCGGATGTTTAAACATAATTTCAGCAGGTTGCTGGCCAATATTTTCATTGTTCTTATTTCTATTGCGATTTCTGCAGGTCTTGCCAGCCTTCCGAAAACATACAATAATAGCTTTGGTGCCAATTATACTTCCTTTCAGGCCCCTGACATCATTTTGAAAGAAAAGACAGGCAATGGTTTCTCTGCGGATGATGTGGCAAAGGTCAGGGAGGATGACAATGTCAAGGATGTCATGACATTGATGTCTGTCGATGTCGCTTCACAAGACAGAATTTATCGTTTTTATGTCACGGACCTTCATAATGCGGTCAACCGATTGACTTTGACGAAGGGTGATTATCCTCAAGGCTCAATTGATCTGCAAAAGGATATTCCCGTTCTTGCTGAGGAAAACAAAGGCAATTTTTCATCCCTTGGCTTGGGCTCGAAAGTAAAACTGAAAACGGATGTTTTCTCTCTTTTTGGGGTTCGACAGCTTTCTTTTGTCATAACAGGAATCATTGATTCGCCTTTGTATAATTCCGTGCAGAAAGAAAATGCAAATCTCGAAGGCCTTACTCAGGAAGAAATTGAAAATACATATATCGATGCTGTTTTTTATATTGATGCGTCTATGATTCCTGATACGATTGATTTATCTGGGATGTCCTTTTCTACTTCTTCTTTTCTTGTTCAGACCGATATGTACATTGTATATAAAGAAAAAAGTGAACTTTTTTCAGCTTCCTATGAAAAAGAAATGAATGAAAAAAAGGACGAACTTGTCAGCATGTTTTCTTCTGACAGGGTTGCCGGAATGACCTTGGAAGAGAATGTCTCATATGCTACGTTTAAAAATTACAACAGTAAGGTAGAAGTAATCTCATATATCTTTCCTTTTTTCTTTATTCTCTTATGTGCATTGGTAAATCTGATTACTATCACGAAACTGATCAAGGAAGAGAGAGGAATGATTGCAACGTATGTCTCGTTGGGAGTGAGCAAGGTCCGAATCATTTTCAAGTATTTTCTATTTACTTTGGTTTCCACTCTTTTTGGATCGGCTTTGGGACTTCTTCTCGGCATTCTTATTCTCCCACCGGTGGTCCTGACGGCTTACTCTATCGTTTTCGAAATGGCATCTCTTCCGGTTTTTTCTCCAGTCAGTACTTATGGATTATTCTGCGCGGCTCTTGTTGTCATAGTCGCTCTTTTGGTGACATTGGTTTCTTCCTTGTCTTATCTTAAGGAAACACCGGCTTCTCTTATGAAACAAAAATCACCAAAACCAGGAAAAAAGATCTTCCTTCAAAAAATACCATTCTTATGGAAACCGCTTTCCTTCAAATACAAATCGTCATTGAGGAATATTTTCCGACAGAAGAAAAATCTGATTCTTACGTCTCTTTCTGTCATCGGAACGACGTTGCTTGTTTTTCTTGGATTTGCTCTTCTGGATGCATCGAATGCCTTGAAGGACGATCAGCTTTTTGGCAACATTGCCTCTTCTATGGGGCTTATCTCGTTTGTCATCATTATTTTTGCGATTTCGATGGGAATCGTGGTCATTTTCTCTCTTGCCAACATGAATATTTCGGATCGTGAGAGGGAAATCGCCACGCTGAAAGTCCTTGGTTATCATGAGTTCGAGTGCTCTATGTATACTTTCCGTGAAATCCTGATCATGTCTGTCGTGGCCAGCCTTGTCGGTCTTCCTATATCTGCTCTTGTCATTTATTTTATTTTTGGATATCTCGATTTTGGTTCTTTGTCGGATGTCCGCTGGAGTTCATATTTGTTTACGTTTTTGTTGGTGCTATCTATGACGCTGGTCTTGAATTTGCTTCTTTATCCGAAAATCAAACGTATAAATATGAATGATTCTTTAAAAATCCTGGAATGATATTAGCAAAGTCCTTTTGTTTTGATTTGTTTTAAAGTATGATTAAGTTAGAAGAAGGGAGGAAATTGTGATGACTGAAGAAAAGAAAAATGGCGGGACATATCTCGTTCAAAAAAGAAAGGCAGATGGAAAATGGGAGGTCCGCGTCAAAGGTGGTGAGAAGGCCATCAAGCTTTTTGATACTAAGGCTGAAGCAGACACCTTCGTGAAGGACAGGGCCGAAAGAAACGACAGAGGTGTTGTTTTTCGTGCCTCCAAGGGATCTCATGCAGGTAAATTTCAAAAGTGAAAACGCTTCACTGGTTCTTCTTGAAACCATGCTTCAACGTTGGTAATGTTCTATAGTTAATAAACACAATTATTTATTTAGAAAAAATACGATATTTCCGAAAGTTTATTGATTTATTTTTTTGATTCATTTTTCTTGAAATTGAGAGAAATGTAATCTATAGTATGGCTAGTCGACAATATAGATAGAAAAGGAGGTTATCGATGAAAAAAACAGAAACCGTATTCGATGTTACCGCCCAAGCAAATAAGGATACGATTGAAATGAATTTTTCTAATGGTTCCGATAACGACAATGATTCGGAACACAAGGGAAATCATCTCAATGGAAATACGAGAAAACCATCTGGCCGTGGTTATTGGCCTTTGATTTTAATCGGTCTTCTTTTTGTAAGCCTTGTTTCCCTTTTGGTATATTTTTTTGCCTTCCGAAATAGTGGAACAACGGAATTTTATGGTGATGATGCTGTTGTCTATAAGATGGATTTTGATAAAAACGGAGGTCCTGATTATGTTGATGGGAGTACAGCTCCTGATTATTCAAAATATACATATCAGGCCGGAACCGATTTTGCCGATTATCTTTATGGTGATGACAATGGTAGGCTTGCCGTTATTTTGATCAATGGACAATATGACGCAAAGGGACAGGGAAATGTAACTCTTAAAGTCATACAGTCCAATGAGACTAGTTCTATCTATTATCTTCAGGGTAAATATCTTACGACCGATAAAAAAGGTCAGACGACAACCATAAGTTATCAGGCTACGATTTCCAAGAAGAGTTATGATGACTATATTCTTCCTTTGGTGCAGAATTCCCCGTACTTTAAGAACGGATATAATAAAGTCTATGCTTTTGGCATTGAACAGACTTCGGATTGGTCTTGGGTAATGCCGGTTGTTATGGTGATTGTCGTTGTTGTTATCCTTTTCTTGTTCTCCAATAAAATGATGCGTTCGATGGGTGGAAGCGGTGGCAACCCGATGTCTGGATTTGTCAATAACGTTGGAAGAAAGCAAAATGGATCCAAAGTCCGCTTCAGCGATGTTGCTGGATGTGATGAGGCTAAAGCCGAACTTGTAGAAATGGTTGACTATTTCCATTCTACGGATAAATATACGCGATTAGGTGCAAAGCTGCCACATGGTGTTCTTCTTGTCGGCCCTCCGGGAACTGGTAAGACTTTGCTCGCCAAGGCTGTTGCCGGTGAAGCAAACGTTCCATTCTATTCGATTTCCGGATCCGACTTTGTTGAGATGTATGTCGGTGTTGGTGCAAGTCGTGTTCGTTCTCTCTTTAAAACAGCAAAACAAAATGCGCCTTGCTTGATTTTCATCGATGAAATTGATGCGGTCGGCCGTCAAAGAGGCGCTGGTCTTGGTGGCGGTAATGATGAACGTGAGCAGACGTTGAATGAACTCCTTGTCGAAATGGACGGCTTTGAAGATAATAACGGTATTATTGTCATGGCTGCCACGAACCGTGATGACGTCCTTGATCCGGCTTTGACACGTCCTGGACGTTTTGATAGAAAAATCACCGTTGATCTTCCGGATAAAAATGGACGCGCTGCCATTCTGAAAGTTCATTCCAGAAACAAGAAACTTGCACCGGATGTTTCATTTGATTCTATTGCTTCTCGTACGGTCGGCTTTTCTGGCGCTGATTTGGCTAATATCATGAATGATGCAGCCATTCTTGCCGTTCGTGCCAACCGCAGTGCCATCACGACATCTGATATTG
Organism: Caryophanales bacterium; assembly: GCA_021621525.1. Lineage (GTDB taxonomy): Bacteria > Bacillota_I > Bacilli_A > RFN20 > CAG-288 > Enterosoma. Next base: position 1,749 of record JAJVUU010000004.1, on the reverse strand, counting down.
ATGAAGCGATAGACCGAGCCATTTCAGGTCCTGCCAAAAAATCCCATCTTGAAGAAAACGAGCGCAGACAGGTGGCTTATCATGAGGCTGGTCATGCCGTTGTCGGTATTTTTCTGCCATATTCTGATAAGGTTCAGAAAATTACCATCATTCCGAGAGGAAGGACAGGCGGTCACGTTCTCATGACTCCTGAAAAAGATCGATTCCTAATGACGAAGAACCAGCTTCTTGCTAGAATCACTGGATATCTTGGTGGACGTACAAGCGAGGAAATTTTCTTCGGTGATGTATCTACAGGTGCTTCCAATGATATTGAAGTTGCGACCAATATCGCACGTGGAATGGTTACGGAGTATGGTATGTCGGAACTTGGTCCGATTCAATACGAAAAACCTGGAGGAAGTGTCTTCCTTGGAAGAGACTACAATTCTTCACAGGCTAATTACTCTGCACAAACCGCTCTTGAAATCGATAAGCAAATCAGGCTTATTGTCGAACAATGCCATGAGCAATGTCGAAAGCTTCTTGAAGAACACCGTGATGATGTTACTTTGATTGCTGAGACTTTGATTGCCAATGAAACTATCACTGCTGATCAGATTGATTATCTTTTGAAGAATCGTAAGCTTCCAGAGGTAGATGAACATAAATTGGGTGGTGCGGACTATCAGCCAAAGAATCCAAACAATATTATCTTGTATCCTGGATATGAGTGGTACTATTCTTCGTTGGATAAGATTCTTGAACGGAAACCGACGAAACTGATTTTTGTCATTGCTACGGCAAGCGGTTCGCCAGTTGATGATAATCAGTTTAGGAAGGCGTGCATCGGAGAATCAGGAAATCTTAAAAACATTGGATTGATGTTTTTGGACTTGTCTAGAAGTTCAACAATCTCGACCTCTGTTGAAACTTTTGCTGAACATCTTGAGGCATATGCCGGAGTACCTTCGCTTCTTGTCAAAACCGATGACAACACTGTTCGCCATTTGGAAGGCAAGTATCATGTCGAAGAACAGAATTCTAAAGATCAGCCTTCTGAGCCAAAACCTGAAACGAAAACAGACGAGCAAGCTTAATATTAAGGGGGAAATCTTATGCCGTTTAAAAAGTTTACGAAACATGCGCAACGTACTTTGAACCGAAATCCTAATGTTGTTCATTGTTCGGAGGCGCGAATCACCTTCACTGAGGAATTTGCTCAAAAGGTGTGCGATGCTTTAAAAGCTGGTGAAGACCCTTATAAGGTCTTCACCGACAATGGAATTTCGGTTCGCATCTTAGGAAAATCGCGAATCAATGGAACCATTGGATTATGGAAATCTAGATATGATCTTACGGACCTTCCAAGAAGAAAGGCAACTGTCAAAGAGAAAAAACATGTTGTCACTGCAGTCGAAAGAAGAGCCAAGAATTTGGAAGAGGCGATTAAAGCTTGTGATGAATTGATTGCCAATCCAAGTGCAATCCCGGTAAATGAGAATGCGGACAATGACACCATTCATCTTGCTGCTATCAAAAAAGTTTATGATTCCAAAGTCCCGGTAGTTCTCAAAGATTTGTGTGATCATTATGGTTATCAATACAGCTTATATTACGCATATGTATGCAGTCTTAAACCAAAAGATAAATTCTATAATATCTTAAATTCCCACAACAAGAAAAATATAAAGTAATCGAAAGCCACCACTTAGCTGAAGTGAGATTCGCTTCTGCGGTGGCTTTTTCTAATTTCTTCATAAGTATATA
>JAJVUU010000116.1 GCA_021621525.1 Caryophanales bacterium | reverse complement strand
GGAGTATACTATAAGTGAAAAATAAATAAACTTCAAGGAGGCTTGCGATGAAAAACTCAAAAACCTTAAAAAATGTCATTGAAGTCTTGACGGCTTTCATTTACTTCTGTGGCTTTATGACCGTGGCTGCATTAGTCGTCCATCTGCTTTCCCGCATGGGCCTTTTCAAAGATCTCATTCAATCAGGTCGCTTGTCCTTTGATGCGAATGGCATCCAGCTCTTTCCCCAACATCCACAACCTCTCTGGCAGCTGCTCTTCCCACTAGCCTCAAGCGCTATCTATATTTACCTTCTCCTCACCATTCGCAGCTTCCTCCAAAATCTCTACCAAGAAAAGATCTTTTCTCACTCCAACATTGATCTTTGCAACCGAGCTTGGAAGATTCTCTTGGTCTTGTCCTTTATGTCTGGCACACTTGAAACCAGTGGAAATGCTTATCTCCTTCCCTTCACTTTCCAATTTACCTTTAACACAGGGCTTCTCCTTGCCGTTCCAATCGTCTGGGTCTCTGGCAAGATTTTAGAGAGAGGGATTGAGATTGCTGAAGAAAATGAGCTAACCATTTAAGGAGGGTGCCATGATTATCGTCAATCTAGATGTCATGCTGGCCAAGCGAAAGATGAAATCCAATGAGCTGGCTGACAAAATCGGCATCACCACTGCTAATCTCTCCATCCTCAAAACCGGCAAGGCCAAAGCCATCCGCTTCACCACCCTTGAAGCCATCTGCAAAGAACTCGACTGCCAGCCAGGAGATATCTTGGAATACCGGCCGGATGAATAGGGACTATATTCGGAGACTTTCCTTAGGTGAGGACGGACGGTAGCGAATCCCTTTGGGATTCCATACCTAAGATTTGAGCCTACTGTCTCAAATCTCCCGAAAGTCTGAAATGATACCGTTTCAGACTCTTTTCTCACTGCGGAAGTCTCCATTAATATTCATTACTAATAGGACTCATCTACCATCCTTGTAAAACTCAATGATGGGAACTATATCGTCACAACAAAAGCCCTCCCTTCCAGGAGAGCTTTTTCTTTGTCTATCATTTAGCCAATAATACTTCCATTTGGAACAGACGGATCAACTGTTAAGACTGTTAATTGATCTCCGTGTTCTGCGGAAAGAATCATACCTTGGCTGACATATTTCTTCATCATCTTCCGTGGTTTGAGGTTGGCCACGATTTGGAGTTTCTTGCCGACCAATTCTTGTTCGTTTGGATAGAATTTAGCGATACCTGAGAGGATTTGACGGTCTTCGCCATCTCCTGCATCAAGACGGAAGCGAAGTAATTTGTCTGAACCTTCCACTTTTTCGACTTCTTTAACTTCAGCAACACGGATTTCAACCTTGTCAAAGTCTTCAAATTTGATTTGGTCTTTTTCAGATTTAAGTTCGACTTCTTCGGGGTTCCATTCTTTTTCTTGTGGTTTGCCTGCGTTCATTTGAGATTGGATATAGGCAATTTCTTCGTCCATGTCAAGACGTGGGAAGATTGGAGTTCCTTTTGAAACGACTGTCACATTCTCTGGGAAACCTGAAAGTTCAAGATTTTCAAGGTCAAATACCACTGGCAATCCGAGCTGTTCCATGATGGCATTTGAAGTGGTCATCATGAATGGTTGGACGAGGTGAGCTACCACACGAAGGCTAGCCGCCAAGTGAGCCATCACTGCTGCCAATTGTTCCTTGTCACCATCTTCTTTAGCAAGGACCCAAGGGGCTGTTTCATCAATATAC
>JAJVUU010000059.1 GCA_021621525.1 Caryophanales bacterium | reverse complement strand
AGGTTACCTTACAAGCTATGTTATCTATTTTTACACATACTTTTATTTACTGCCAAAAAAGTCCTCTTTCTATATTTAAAAGAGGACTTGAAAAGATTGTGTCAGGATAAGGAATCATCTTTATGGATGACTGAGAATCGATGCTTTGTCAGCAAGGAGCTGTCTGGATAATTCATCCAAGGAAGCGAATTTTCTCTGTGGTCTCAGATACCTTTTGAAACTGACCTTGATTTCTTTACCATAGAGGTCTTCATCATGGTTTATGACATGGGTCTCGATGATATCTTTTCCTAAGGCGTCGATGGTAGGATGGTTTCCGATGTTTGTCATGCTTCGATAGTTCTTGCCATCGATTTCAGTCGTCGTTTCATAGACACCTTCCTTTAGCCTCACCTTATATTCCGGATAGGCCATGTTGGCTGTCGGGAAGTGTATCTTTCTTCCGTTTTCATATCCATGGGTTACGATACCTTCCAGATAGTAGTCATAACCTAGCAGCTTGTCTGATTCCTGGATCTTTCCTTCCTTCAGCAAGGCTTTGATCATGGTCGAAGATATTTTTTCGTTTCCTTCCAATAGAAGGGAAAGAAGTTTCACGTCGATTCCTTCCTGCTTTAAGGATAACAGGTCTGTTGCCTTTCCGGATGCCATCTTTGCAAAAGTGAAATCCTTTCCGACGACAATGAGTCTTGGATTGAGCCTTTTAAGAAAATCCAAGAATTCTTCCTTGCCTGTATTCTTGGTCTCTTCATTGAAGGGAAGGATGAATTCCTTTTCGATTCCTAAGGATGAGAGCATTTCTCTTTCTTCTTCTTTTGTCAGCAACAGCTCCTGCTTCTCGTGCTTCAGGTTTGCCTTGAAGTCCTTTGTGAAGGTCAGGACACAGGGAATACAGCCATCTGTTTTCTTTACTTCTTCAATCAGCATCCTGTGTCCGAGGTGAAGGCCATCGAAAAAACCGATTGCCAGGGCAATGTCTTCTTTTTGTTTTTCGGTGGATCGGATATCGAGAATCTCTTCAGTCATTTCGTATTCCTTTGTAGCAGTGATAGACCCGTCCTTCTCTTTTATATAAAGCAAGGAGTCTTTCTTTTCCCATCATGAAAAGATAGTCTTCTTTCTCTTCCAGTTTCAGGGTCTGTCCGTTTTTGACACGGAAAGAGAGAGTCTCGTCGCATTCGATTTTCTTGATTTCTGGATTGAAATAGGTAAGAGGCAGGAGATCTTCCTTTTTTGCATCCTTGCAGTGGATGGCCCCATCCAAGGTGAAATGACCGATTCTTGTCCTTCTTAAGGCAGTGAGGTAACCGATGGTCCCAAGCTTCTTGGCAATGTCGCTTCCAAGGGTCCTGATGTAGGTTCCTTTGGAAACGCATGTCTTGAAGACGATGGTGTTTTCCTTGCTGTCATAATGAATCAGTTCAAGGGAATGGATTTGGATCTCATGGGGTGGCAAAGTGATTTTGCTGCCTTCCCTTGCAAGGAAATAAGCCTTTGTGCCTTTGTAATGCTTGGCTGAGAAAAGAGGAGGAGTCTGAAGCTGTCTTCCGAGCATGGAAGACAGGACAGACTTGATTTCATCCTCGGTGTATCTCTCTACATCCCTGATATCACAGATCTCTGTCTCTGTATCCAAGGATGGCGTCGTCTTGCCAAGACATAAGGTGGCGACATATTCCTTGTCGCCGTCAGGAATCATAGGTGTCAGTTTGCAGGCTTCGTTGACGGAGATGATGAGAAGGCCGGTCGCAAAAGGATCCAGTGTGCCAAGATGGCCTACCTTGGGGACATCAAGCTGTCTCTTGATGACCCTGTCGACATCGCTGGAAGTGTAATCGGCTTCTTTGTCGATCTTTAGGAACCCTGAAATCATGCCGGAATATTATATCGTATTTTTAGGTGGGTTAACCCAAAACATCGAAAAAAGGGCTGTTGCCCCTACCTTGATTTTCTCAAGGTTTTGCAACAGCCCCATTTAATACTTACAGCACGATATCCATAAGTATTAAATGAATAGCCCTCATTTCGGTTGAGGCTAGAGACGGAACCACCATTGAAAGGTTCCATATATCCATTTTTTCGAGAGAAAATATATCACATCAAAAACGGGATGATGACTTCTTTGTCAAGAAAACGCTTACTTCAGAAAGAGGCTTCCTTGGCATAGCCATCGATGAGTGAAAGCTCTTCATCGGTGAAGTCAAGAAGGTCTTTGGCAAGCTTGCGTTCCTTTCTGATGTCTGTGTCGGATACGGTCATGTTGTCGGAATTGATGTTGACGCGGATGCCGTAGTCGAAGAATGCACGGATGGGATGCTTGCTGAGGTCTGGCACTTCCTTGGTCTGCATGTTGCTGGTCAGGCAGCATTCAATCAGGATTCCCTCCTCCTTGATGATGTGCATGACTTCCTTGTCATGGATGACACTGCATCCGTGACCAAGCCTTCTTGCTCCATATCTGATGGCATCCATGACATTGGCGATGGACTTGCTCTCACCGGCATGGACGGTGAATGGGACGTTCAGTCTTCTTGCCAGGGCAAACTCATCTTCATAGAGATGGCATGGATAATTGTTTTCGTCTCCGGCAAGGTCGATTCCCTTGACATGGTTTCCCAAGTATTCATGGGCGAGAAGGACGTTTTCCCTGTTTGCTTCTTTGCTTCCACCTCTCATCATGCAGAGAAGAAGGCCGACTTCAATGTCTGGGTTTTCTTTCATTCCCTCCTTGATTCCATCGATGACGGCATCCAAGACTTCTTTCTGGGATAGTCCTTCCTTGACGGAGAGCTGTGGGGCAAAACGGATTTCGGCATAATCGTTTCCTGCCTTCTTTAAGTCTTCGACAAGCTCCTTGGCGGCTCTTTTCAGGGCATATTGCTTCTGCAGGACCTTAAGAGGTATGTTGAAGACCTGAAGGACTTCACCTAGATCCTTGGCATCAGGGTTGGCCGTGAGCATCTTCTTCATGCTAGGGACATCCTCACAGGGAGGCAGGATGTTTTCCTCTCGATATAGATCCAGCACGGTCTCTGGACGCATGGATCCGTCTAAATGCAAATGCAATTCTCTCATTTTATCTGAATCCTTTCAGGCTTTTTCGATGCATACTCCACATACGCCCATTTTATCGATTTCTTCCTTGGTATAGAAGGAATTGTATGTCTTCAGCGTATCTTCGAAGGAGTGATCCTTGAAGCCGAGGACTTCCCTTCCGAAATGCTTTATCATCTCGCTGAAATCTTTGAAGACGAGGATGTCTTTGACAAGACTTCTGAACGTCTCGCCGTCTGATTCGTCCTTGAAGGTGAGGATGTCTTCTTTCTTCAGGTCTCTGAAGAATTCATCGTAGAGTCTTCCTTCGACGGTTTTCTCTCCGCTCTTGAGTAATATGAAATAAGGATGCCTGACTGAAATCTCTTTTTCTTTCATGACAAAGTGTCCTTTCTCTTCTTGCAAATTATAGGCAAAGCAAATTTCAAAGAAAAGAGTTTCTTTTGCCGAAACTGATTTTCATGTCTTCTTTTTGGGGTATAAGACTTTGCGTTAGGAGGAACGGATGGAGAAGATTGACTTTTTCGTTGTTTTTTGTTCAAAAAAGCTTGAATCAAGGATAGGTTCGATTATAATATTCAAGCCGTATTTTCTGGAACAGGGCACGATCCTCATATTCACCCTGTGCTGGATGTATCGGTAGAGAGAAATGAGGTAAAGAAAAATGGCTCTTACAAAAGAAGAAAAGACGAAGGCGATTGAAAGCAATCGCAGAGATGAGAAGGACACTGGTTCCGTCGAAGTCCAGGTCGCCATCCTTACGGAGCAGATCAAGAAGCTGACGGTCCACATGACCCTCAACAAGCATGACTACTCTTCCAAGCGTGGTATGGACATCAAGATTGCCAGAAGGAAGAATCTTCTCAGCTATCTCAAGAGAACGGATGTCGAAAAGTACAACGCTCTCATCGCCAAGCTTGGCCTGAAGAAGTAAAACCGCTTCAAGAAGCTCCCGCAAGGGAGCTTTTGTTGTGACATGGCTTTGTTTTGCATGCTTTTCCTTGTATAATCAATCTGTGCCGAAAGTATCTTCAGACGTCCTTGTCATCGGAGGTGGACCTGCCGGAATCATGGCGTCCATTTTGGCTTGCAAAGGTCGCGATGTGACGTTGCTTGAGAAGCCTTCCAAGGTCAATTCCATCGGTAGGAGAATCCTTGTATCCGGTAATGGCAGAGCGAATTTCTTCAATGTGGATCTGCTTCAGGAAGGCCTGTTTCCGGAATATGACTTCCTCTTCAGGGATTCCAGACATGACTATGCCAAGGATTTCCTGGAATACCTTTCCAAGGAAGGCTTTGCCTATACCAAGGAAGGAAGACTATACTATCCTTTTTTCCGTAGGAGTGAATGCTTGCATGCCTTCCTTCTTGATAAGATGAAGGGTGTATCCATACTCTATAAGAAAGCAATCCACATCGACAGAGAAAACAGGCTTGTCTATGCTGAAGACGGCAGTGTCTTTTCCTATGTCGACCTAGTCATCGCTACCGGTGGCAGAAGCTTTGACAGGAAGGATTTCAGCTATGGACTCATGGATGATCTAGGTGTCTCCTATATCCCTTTCAAGCCGATGCTTTGTCCTGTGAGGACAAGGGAGAGAATCCCTGCCTATCTTGCCAGGCAGAGACTCCGGGGATGCCTTCATCTTCTATCTGATGGCAAGGAAATTTATCATGAAGAAGGAGAACTTCTGTTCAAGGATGACGGTCTTTCCGGAATCGCCCTGTTTGATTCGACGAAATTTCTTCTCGATGAAAAAGATGGGAAGAAGTTCGAATATGTCTTTGATTATGCCGCAGGCTTGAAAGAGGAAACTCTGCTTTCCTGCTATCCTTTCTTTCTGAGAAGATACCTCTCCGAGAACGGAATCAGCCCACGTGCTCCTTTGAAATTCACGTTCCGTGAGCTTTATCCCTTTGAGGAATCCCAAGCCAGCCATGGTGGAATCCGCCTTGCAGAAATCAATCCTCAGACTTTGTCTTTGAAGAAGGATTGTCATATCTACGCCCTGGGTGAGATGCTTGATGTCAATTTCATCTGCGGAGGCTATCACATCGGAAGTGCCTTCATCGAAGGCTATAGAGTCGGGAAAGAATTGGAGGGAAACCATGGTATTTGAACAGGATAATGAAGTCGGCATCATCTTTGACAGCCAGATTGCCAAACGCAATGCCAACGTGGACGAATTCGACATCGAAAAAATCTATCGTGCTGCTTTGGAAATTACCAAGGATGCCAAGACGGAGCAGAATCTATCGGAATCGGACAAGAAATACGCCCTGGGTCAGTTGGTGGACTATTGCATCGGTGAATGGAACTTCCATAAGCGTTATGAGGTGGAAAGTTCTTCAAAGATCGACTATTCCGACATGGGTCAGAAGGCTGCCCGAAAATATCTTTCCCACAGGGAAGATGAAATCAGGATGCAGACGGAGACTGAAGGAATCTACCCCTATTATGACCCCATCATCTCGACATTGAACAGTGCCGGCATGGTCTTTGAAAACATCAACAGACCCTTTGCCAGGTCTGATCCGTCCTATTCCTTGATGAACGACCTCTTTGAGACGCTCTTCAGAAAAATCCTGGGCGCTGCCAAGATGCTTGAGCTCGGCCTTTATCCTGACGCCTTCGTCTCCTGGAGGACCATCCATGAGAGCGAATGCATCATCCAACTTCTCATCTCGGGAGGAGACGTGACCAGGGAGAGCTATGTCAACCATATCGCCTATAACAATTATTTCCGCAATCCTCTTGGCATCTATACCAAGGAGCAGCTCGATGCGGCCTTCGACGTCATCAAGTCGGAGATGCGCAAACACGGACTCAAGAGCAAGGATATGAAGAAGTTCATCGAATATGGATGGCTCTATGAACATCCATCCTGGGATGACAATGACAAGATGGCAAAGCTCAACTTCCGAGATGGCGTTGAGAGGATTGCCAAACATACTGAATATGCCAAGGTTTATGAACTATCCAGTGAGATCACCCATTCCAGCTCTGTCTTCTTCTATGCGAACGACGAATCCTGCAAGGATATCGCCTTCCATATGATCTATCAGAGCTGTGAAAGGATCTTCTGGATGTATCATGACTATATGATTAATTATTTCAAGGTTAATCCAAGTGTGGATACCCTCGTCAAGGAAGTCATCAGCGACGTATCCTTGATTTCCAGGAAAATCTATAGTCCGGATGACTTCCTCGAAGAGGATGTCATTTCGGAAGACAAGGACAGCAAGAATGAGTAGAAGAATCACACGAACCACCTGTGTAGGACTGGATGATTTCGGCAAAGGAATCGTCAGAATCGACAACACGACCTGTTTCCTTGACAATCTTCTTCCGGGAGAGGAAGCGGATGTCGAGACGGATTTCAGGTTTGGAAAACTATCCAAGGCAAAAGTCGTCAGACGATATACGGACAGCCCTGACAGGGTTCATCCCGAATGCAAGTATTATCCTAACTGCGGCGGATGTCAGATCATGCACCTCAGTTATGCCAAGCAGCTCGAATATAAGACGCAGAAGGTCAAGGACCTTCTGCATAAGTTTGCTCTCATCGACATTGACGTAGAGCCCTGCCTCGGTCTTGAACAGCCGACGAGGTTCCGTAACAAGGTCCAGAAACCTGTCCGCTTCGACAACAAGAAAAAGAAAATCAAGGCGGGCTTCTATCAGGCAGGGACGCACAATCTCATCGGTGTCGATGATTGTCTGATGGAAGGCCTGCTTTCCAACAAGATCACTTCCATCCTGGTTTCCATGTTTGAGAAGTATGGCTATACTCCATACCATGAGGATGCCCAGTTCGGTCTGATAAGGCATATCCTCATCAAGACCAACACGGCCCAGGATCAGGCTTTGGTCACCTTGATCGTCACCAGAAGTGACATCCGGGGAATCAAGGAATTTGCCAAGGAGCTCATGAAGAAGGTACCTCAGGTCGTCGGCCTTGTCCTCAACATCAATGATAGGAAGACCAACGTCATCCTCGGTGAAAGGGATGTCCCGGTATATGGACATACCAAGATCCAGGACAAGATCTTTGATAAGAAGTTCCTGATTTCCACCCAGTCCTTCTATCAGGTCAATTCCCATCAGATTGAAACCCTCTATGGGAAGGCTATCGAATTTGCCGACTTGAAAAAGGACGACACTGTCTTGGATGCCTATTGCGGAACTGGTACGATCGGACTCTGCCTTGCCGACAAGGTCAAGGAAATGACCGGTGTCGAAATCGTCGCCGATGCCGTCCATGATGCCATCCTCAATGCCAGGATGAACAACATCACCAATGCTCATTTCATCAAAGGCGACTGTACGAAGTATATGCTTCAGACGGATAAGAAGTTCTCCCTTGTCATCATGGATCCTCCAAGGAAGGGATCTACACCTGAGTTTATCTCCGCCGTCAAGCGCATCGCACCAAAGAGGGTCGTCTATGTATCCTGCGACCCTGTGACTTTGGCCAGGGACTTGAAACTGTTCAAGGATTCCTATCAGGTCGTCAAGGTCCAGCCAGTGGACATGTTTCCTTCAAGTATGCATGTTGAGACTGTGGTGTTGCTAAGTCGTAAAAACGGCTGAAAAAGGCCGAAAATCGATAAAAATTGACGGATTTCCTTCTTTCTAAAAATGAAGGAAATCCTCTTTTTTGTTGAAAAAATCGTCCAAAACCCGGTAAAGCGATAAAAATATGGCCTTTACTAGTATGGGGAAACAAATCCACTCTCAAAATGAACACCCATCCTACCTCGTAACGACACGGGAACAGGTGAGGGGTATCTGTACACGATGGAAGGAACAGGTCAAAAAGCCCGTATTTATCGCATTTTTCGAAAAATCACGATTTCTCGATTTTTTGCATTTTCGGGATACAGTGCAACTACACACCCAACCAGGGAAACCAATTTTAAGCCTAAAAAGGTGCAAAAACGGGGGTATAGTTTGATTGAAAAGCCAAAAAACGGCGAAAACCTTTGCCTTCCCTTCGAAAAATAGGCTAAGAAAAATGGAATCTGCTTAAATAAGCGGGAATTTTTGATGTGATTTCTATCCACTTACACGATTGAAAGTTAACTCAAAAAGTGCTATATTTATATCATAAGCGACGAAAATAGGAGAGCATTGTATGACTTACTCTGAGGCAATCAAGAAATTGCGCAATAAATTGATACTTACACAAACTGAATTTGGTGAATTATTCGGCGTTTCTTTTGCCACGGTTAATCGTTGGGAAGCAGGTAAGTTTAAACCAACGACAAAATTGAAAAGAAAGCTTGCTCCTTATTTTGAAAAATACAATATTGAAGTGGGGGAATGATTATGGAAGACCTTCCTGAGCAGTTAGCAAGAAAAAAGATAGATAAACAATTGAATGATTCTGGCTGGGACATCGTTGATCGCACCGATTACGTTCCAAATCATCCACAAGCAGTGAAAGAAGCTTTGATGTCTGGCACGACTGAAAGTGATTATTTGTTGTATGTTGATAATAAAGCCATTGCTGTTATTGAAGCCAAGAGAGAAGAAAACAAATTAGGGCAGGAAGTGGCTCAACAAGCAGAAAATTATGCTTATAATCCGAAGAGCTGGTATGGGTTATGGAAGAACGGTTTTATTCCACTTGTCTACCTAGCAAATGGCCAAAAAATTTTATTTAGAAATCTTCTTGATCCCAATGGTGACTATGAAGAAATCGAAGAATTTCATTCGCCAAAAAAGATGCTAAAACTGATAAATGAGACCTCTTTATATGGCGCACTTCCAAGAATTGAAAAAAATGGGTTGAGAGATTGCCAATATAACGCCGAAGTTTCTTTTGAAAATTCTTTAATTAACAGCAAAAAGAGAGCCTTAGCTATTTTGGCAACGGGCTCTGGGAAAACGTATTTGGCGTGTTTGGCAACGTATCGATTGCTCAATTACACTTCTACTGATAGGGTCCTCTTTTTGGTAGATAGGAATAATTTGGCTAAGCAAACCGAAAACGAATTTAATACTTTTGATAGAACCGAAAAGAGAAAGACGTTAGGCTCTCTATATACAATCAATAGATTAAGAAAAAGCGAAGATATTTCCGGTGATGTGGTGATTTCTACTATTCAGAAGCTGTTTGCTGTGCTAACGGGAAATAGTCTTATTGGTGACGATGATGATGAGAACGACGACTTCTTTAAGGACGATAGCCAAGAACCACCAGTTGTGTTAGGCGATAAATTAACTCTTCCGCCTGATTATTTCAAATTTATTGTTATCGATGAATGTCATAGATCTATTTATGGTAAATGGCGTGCGGTTTTAGATTATTTTAAAGGCGCAACCATCTTGGGGTTAACGGCCACGCCTACTCCAGAGGCCTATGCTTTTTTTGATAATAATGTAATTGAAAAATACACGTATGAAGATTCCGTTTTAGATGGCGTAAATGTGCCATTTCGAATTTACGACATTGAAACCAAGAGAACGTCTCAAGGTGGAGTGATTGAGGCAAACACAAAGTTGACCGAAGTGACTAAAAAAACCGGACAAGAAAATATTACAATTCCTGGGGAAAATGTTGTTTACACGAGTAAAGCTCTAGATAGATCGGTGGTTGATCGAAACCAGATTAGAGAAGTGCTTAAAGCTTTTAGAGATTCGATTTACACCGATTTGTATCCTGAAAGAGAAGAAAAATGGGAGTTTATTCCTAAAACGTTAATTTTTGCAAAAAGTGATAAGCATGCTGATGAAATCATTTCTGCCATAAATGATGTATTCAAAGATAAATTTCAAGATGGCATTTTGCCTGATGGATTTGCACAAAAAATCACCTATTCCGCCGGCGATTCAAATCAATTGATTAGAAACTTTAGATTTGACAAGAATTTTCGTATAGCGGTTACGGTCACGCTGGTCGCTACAGGAACCGATGTGAAACCATTGGAAATTGTCATGTTTATGGCAGATGTTAAATCCGATGTTTTGTACACACAAATGAAGGGGAGAGGATGTCGAACCATTAACGAAGACAAATTGAAAGATGTCACGCCAAACGCTGATTACAAAGAATGCTTCTATGTCGTTGACGCTGTTGGAGTTACCAAAGGCGAAAAACAAATTCCTCGGACGAAAGCTGGTGGATTCAAAAAATTATCTTTAAAAGATTTGCTCGAGCATTTATCTCATGGAGATGTTTCGGATGAAAATCTAGCTTTGCTTAGAGACTATTGCTCCTCGATAACGAATCGATATATAGACAATCCTTTATTTGAAAAACACCTAGATGAATTTATTACTTCTTTTGGGTATTCGCCATTAATGATTGCTGAAAAAATCAAAGATGCTTTGGATAGTGGGGGGTTGCCTCCGTTTAATTGTTCATCAGACACAAATCAAGAAAGAAATAATTTGATATCGGCCTTAATCTATAACGCCGATGCAAAAAATAAATTATTGGAATTGAAAAAAGGATATTTTGTTTTTGCACCTGACAAGCCTGATGAATTGTTATTTAGAGGATTTTCAATAGAAACGTCGAAGGCGTTCATTGCAAATTTCGAAAAATATATAAACGATCACAAGGATGAAATTGAAGCACTAAGAATTATCTATAATTCAGAAAATAAACTTATTAC
>JAJVUU010000115.1 GCA_021621525.1 Caryophanales bacterium | reverse complement strand
GCTTAACGGCATTGCTGATGACATTTGAGAGTACCAATTTCAGAATAGCTGGGGCCATATAGACTTGTTTGGCTGGAATTTGATTAACAATCGTGAGCGCGCGGGATTGAGCCAAGACCTTGTACTGGTCGAGGATCTGCTCTAAGACCTGATCCAGCTGGATCCACTCCTTGTCTCCGGCCAATTCTTGGACAGAGGACAGGGACAGGATTTCTAGGACGATCTGGTTCATCTCATCGACGATATCGAGGGAGACCGACAGGTAGCGGTCCCGATCCTTGTAGCGGCCGATCTTATCCCGCATATTTTCTAGGATAATCTTCAAGCTGGCCAGAGGCGTCTTGAGCTCATGCGAGGCTCCCCGTAGGAATTCCACCTTCATCTGCTCCAACTTCAGATTTTCCTGTTTCTGCTGCTCTAGATTGTCAATTACTTCTAGGAGATGGTGATAGAGGTCGTTGATCTGTTGCTTGAGAACGCCGATCTCATCCTGCGAATGAATGGGAAGATTGGCTGTCCGATCCAAGCGCTTCATCCGCTTGGTCATCTGCTTGATCTCCAGGATCGGAGCAGAAATCAGTCGGGCATAGAGATAGGAGGCAAGCAGTGACAGGACAAAGGAAGCAAGGAGACTATAGGGAAGAAAGCCCAGACTGATGTCCCGCGCTTCCTTTTGCGAATCGACGGTCGCTAAGAATTGCAAGGTCAAGTCTTTTCCCTCTTTGGTCTGGATCTTTCGCTCCTCAATGACCAGGGAATTGTTCTGACTGTTAGGGTTCAGGAGCAAGTCATCCTTGACCTCTAGGGCATTTTGTTTTTCCTTGCCCTTGATCGAGACCTTGATA
This sequence comes from Caryophanales bacterium, assembly GCA_021621525.1. GTDB lineage: Bacteria > Bacillota_I > Bacilli_A > RFN20 > CAG-288 > Enterosoma. The sequence continues at coordinate 913 of JAJVUU010000115.1, read as the reverse complement.
TCATTGGTCTTGGAATAAAGGTCGATGACCGACTCAATGGTTCCTTCTTCCTGGCCTTGGAAACTCTTGGCCAGAGCCTGTGATTTCTTCAAAATCGTCTGGCGCTGAGACTCGATATAGGTCGACGGGAAAATAAAGTAAACCGAAGCATGTAGAAGGATGACTAAGCCACTAAAAAGGGCAAAGGTGATCAGAAAGATCTTTGCAAAGATACTTCGTTTGGTCATGGTCTCTCCAATTTATAGCCGACATTGCGTACCGTAACGATACAGTCCAGCTCTAGTTTTTTTCGTAGTTCCTTGATATAGACATCGATCACCCGGTCAAAAGGAATCTCCTCCGTCTCCTTCCAGACGGCATCGAGGATCTGAGAGCGGGTCCGGGCCTTGCCCTCATGCTGGAGCAAGTATTCCAAGATTTCCAACTCCTTGGCATTCATGGAGATGGCTTGCCCAGCTAGACTGGCTGTGTAGCTCTCAAAATCCACCCGTGCCTCTCCATAGGTGAAGATCCGTGAAGGCTGGAGCTTTTTAAAAATAGCTTCGATACGGACCTTCAAGAGGGACAAGGAGAAGGGTTTTTCCAGGTAGCCATCTGCCAACTCTCCAAAGGCTGTCAACTTATAGTCCTCGTCATGGAAGGCCGTCAGCATGAGGACAGGGACCGAGCTGGTCTTCCGGATGGTCTTGAGCACTTCCAAGCCATTGAGGATAGGGAGCTGGATATCCAGCAAGACCAGATCCGGCGCTTCTTTGGGAAAGAGGTCCTCGGCCTCCTGCCCACCACCTGCTTCAAAGACCTCATAGCCACATTCCATGAGATAGTCGCTCATCCCTTCGCGAATCAGGACTTCATCTTCTACGATTAGTATCTTCATACATTATCCTTTTCATCTATATATAGTCGCTTTCTT
>JAJVUU010000058.1 GCA_021621525.1 Caryophanales bacterium | reverse complement strand
AAAATATACAAAGAAAAACTGATTTTATTACCTCAAATGTGTCCGGCAAAATACCTCAAATCAGTCAAATTGCATTGCTTTCTCGAAGTGAAAATCCGTGTTTTTCCATGATACTTTTGACAATCAGGAAAGGCATACTGATCTGTAAAAGATGATAAATGAAAGCAACCCTTCCTTGACGTGGTTGAAAGGAATGAATCAATCTTCCAGGTTTTCTCGGGCGTCAATTCGCGTTGCCTAAGACTTATGAATTGTTATTTGGATTCCAAATCCCAGTTGAGGTCTTCGATTGCGTTTGCGAAAGCCTTTTTGATTTCATGGTTTGGTATCCTGCAGGTGCTGTTCTCACTGTCATAGGCAAGGTATCCAAGGTGGACCAGGACTGTGAGTGCTGCATCCTTGGAATCAACCTTTGTTAAATCGTTGTCGAAAAGTGATGGGTCGAACTTCACTTCCTTTCCTTCCAGCAATGACATCATGTCCTTCTTGAGTAGACCATTCCCATAGTTCATGTAGGTCGTGAGAGCTTCTATGCTGCAGGTGTTGTTCTAGTAGTCATCATATTGTTTATCCGTGATGGCATTTACTACCGAACAAGGATTATAGATGCTTAGATTGCCGTAATGGTATCCGTTGTACCAGTGCCTCATCTCTTCCTTATCCATATCAAACTTGTCGCAAAGGGAGTCTACTTCTTCCTGAGTGAAGCCGAAATATTCTTCTAGACCATCTGGATTAAGCATATTGTATTCTGTGAAGTTGTTCAAGGCAGACTGACTTGCACCTTTTGGTATCGGAAGGATACCTGTCATATAGACTAGGTCGATAGCTTCTGCCACAAGAGAACTCTTGAATAAGGTACGAAGGAAAAAGAGATATTTATTTTGTAATGCAATGTCAACCTCACTTTCGCGAAAAACCACATCCTATTCATCGATGAGAAAAACGAAGGTTTCTCCTGTACCAGTTTTGATTTTTGCAATTGCATCTGCAATCCTGTCTTTTCATGAAAAGTGATTGTAGGGAAAGCCGACTTAAGTTCTTCGACGACGGCTTTTTCCAGTTCTGAAATGAACAGAGGACTATTTGGATATTTGCTGAATGCACCATTCATGTCGATGGAAATGACATTGTGCTTGTTGAGGTGTTTTTCGAAGGACGGGTCGTTTTCAATCTTCAGCCCATGGAAAAGCTCTCTGGAGTCGCAACCCTTGGAGTAGTAGGCGTTGAGCATGTTTAATGCCATGGTCTTAGGATCATGTGGAAAACCGTGCAGGTTCGAGTCCTGTCTAGTGCACTATAAAGAATAAGCCGCCTTCGGATTCAGATATTCGGAGGTTTTTTCCTATGGCTAAGGCTTGCAAAGAAACAAACAAGAGATATCACTAGTAATTCAAGGAAATCCTGTATTAGAATATAGGCCGGAGAGACGCAATGATGACTGCATTTTGGATAACGATATCCGTTTTGATTCCGCTCATTATTTCATCAGTTTTCATTGTCCTTTTGTATTTCCGCCACAAGAAATATAAAGCTTTTATAGTTGAACATAGCAAAGCAGTCAGAAATCTAACTGCTCTCAATCAGAGTTACCGGTTTCATACAATTGAAGCAATCAAGCTTCGTTTTGACTACGACAACGAGAACTTATTTAAACAAATATCCTGTGAAGACTACCTCACCTATTATCTCAGAGATAACGAAGGAAAAATCAAATGTCTAATCAAGTTTGCCGATGAAAATCAGGCAAGGCTTACGGATTATAAATCGAAATATGAGACACGTGTCCAGACGCTTATCGGCCAATATGACACCGATATAGGAAAGCTGCGTAAATCCTATCTGGATAAATCAGAACAAAAGATTTTGTCTTCCGAGCTACAGGTACCAATCACTTCGATTAAAGCGGAAGTAAGACTTTATTTGACTAATCTTCATGAAACAAGTCTATATGGGCGAAAAAGAATGAATTTTACTCAGAAAGAAATAACGTCTATCCTAGCGAGACTCGATAACAAACGAGGGAATTTCTATTTAGACAGAAACATTTGGGACTCTCTCTGCCACGTAGAAAGAGGGAAAGTCACAAACAAATTGAGATTCCGGATCTATGAAAGAGATGGTGAACGCTGTGTTCATTGCGGGAGTACTCGGAATCTAGAAATTGATCATATTATTCCTGTCAGCAAAGGTGGAAAAAGTATCCCAAGTAATCTTCAAACCCTCTGTCATAAATGCAATCTGGAAAAAGGAAATAGAAGTCATTTTTAAAAAGAACAAAGAGCATGATTCCTAGTCCCTTACTACAAAACCTATTCCCCGTTATGGTTTTGACGAAGATGCATGATATTGATTTCTTGCTTCAGGACTCGAACTTATTTCTCCCGCTAAAGTTGTACCCCTTCACGCAATCATCTCGTATTCCTTACTTGTCTCATGGAACCGAAAATCCTCCCGATTCATTGTATCAGGAGGACTTTCATGTTCACAGGAGGCCTAACTCACGCTCTCAAAGGGGGTCGATAAGAAGCCAAAAGAAGTCATGATTTCAGAGGCTTTTGCAAGATGAACAAGGGATTGATAGGAAACCAGGTTTTTCATTTTCATAAATGTGAGCCGGAGTGCCAGATTGATTGGCAAGTACATTCTATAAGAAAAGGATAAACAATAGTGTTGCTTCCGTCAGGAGCGGTATAATTCTCATGCTATATCATAGAGGTTCCGGAAAGGACCATCTGTATGCCTTTTTCTGACCACGCTTACTATTTTCCGTCCTGCTCCTATCTGATACGCTCTGCTCTTCCAAAGGAAAGAAAGGGCTGTGTAGGACTTACCAGATCTTCTAAGTCTTGTGACACACCAGAAGGGGTCGTCATGTTCGATGGCATGATTGGTCTTGCTTATCAGCATTGACTTGTCAACATAGATTCTTCTGCTGAGTGCTTTTTTGAATGCATCGTTTCCCTTGTTGAGATAGATTCCCATGTCGATTCACCTTCCCTGTTCTTCTATCTTTGTTATACTTCCTGGAGGTGTTTTTAAGAAGCCTTTTCAGGCATAGGAAAAGCCCTGGGGGAGGCTATCCCCAGGGCTTGGTCCTTAGCAGAGATGGATGAAGTCTTAGAAGTCGAAATCGTCCGTCAATACGCTATAGGTATCCTTGTCTGTGACTTCCTTGACGGTGACATTGTCTTTGGAAGCAAAGTCAAGTCTGAAGTTGACGGCATAGGTGTATTTGGCATCGGAGGTGAAGGTTGCACCCATGGTGGTGAATTTCATGCTGTAGGAAGCATCGATGTCGATGGTTGCACCGATGGAGCGGATGCCGGTCTTGTCGAAGACGAAGGCGATGGAGTATTCGTTGACGTTGATATTGCTTTCGATATCAGGCGTGAAGCCTTCGTCGATACCATATTCCAATGAATCTTCTACATCATCCGGGATCTCATCCTTGAAGGAGGAGGCATCTTCAAGGCCTTTTGCGCTGACGGAATAGGAATAGGTTCCGTCATCATGCTCCAAAGCCTTGATGGTTCCGCCCTTGGAGGCGATATCCTCGATCTTCTGGCTGACCTTGTAGGTCAGGTGGTTGATGCTCTCCTTGGTAAGCAAAGGCATGTCATCATCTTCAAGGCCATTATCGAAGGCGACCTTCTTTATGCCGGTCCATTGGGAAGTGAACTCCTTGTTGAAGATGTTGTTTTTCGTTGTGGTAGAGATGACACTCTGGAGATTGTTGTCAGACAGATCAAGATAGTTCATGGTGCCATCGACATAGAAGTTCAGACTGGCCTTTCCCTTGGGAGTCTGGTAGCTATTTTCGACACCCTTGCCGGACGTCTTTCCATGGATGTCGATATCGGCACTGCCTGTAAGGCTGGCCTTGACATCTTCCTTCTTATCGGAGGTGAGTCCCTTCATGGCTGCTTCGAAGGTGATATTCTTCAAAGAGGTATCTCCATCCGCCTTCAGGTTGATGGTATGTTCCTTTCCAAGCGGAATGTTCTTTTCAATCTCGTAGGAGGAATGATAGGATGCATTCTTCATGCTGAGGCTTAAGGCATCCTCGTTTTGCATGGATGAGGCAGCCTCATCCATCACTTCCTTGGCTTCCTGAACCGTGATGGCTCTTCCCTTCTTGACTTCTCCGCCATTATAGGTTGCGGCGTTGTCGCAGGAAGCAAGGCTGAGAAGCATAACGGATAACAGCATCGTACGGATATTGTTTTTTTTCATGTTTTTGATCTCCTTACCATATATACAATCCATCTTTGTCTTTTATTGGATTTTATTCGTTGAATTGATATTGGATGTCTCCTTCTTCATTCAGGGTGAAGGTGAAATCCTCCTTGATGAGGGAGAAGGGGGTATACTGCATGTCGAAGTAGTCGACATCGTATTGCGTCTTTCCTTTCCTGGTGGTTGCCTTGAGAAGGCTTTTGGTGGTGCTGTGGATCATGTCGACTCTGTCGACATCATCTCCTTCTTTTCCAAACTTGGTGGATATCTTATAGAACTCGCTTGGCTTATGTTCCTTGTCATTCTTGTCGCTGACCTGATAGAAGAGTCCGCTTCCGTCTTCGTCCTCTCCCTTGAGGATCGTGATGGCCTTGTCTTCGTTTTCGAAGGTGGTGACAAGATCAAGGCCGTCTTCTTCGTTCTTCACCAGGACGCTTCCCCGATAGATGTTTCCCTTCAAGACATAGACTGCCTTACTTAGGCTAAAATCCTTTTCGATGTCATCCTTGGTATAGATCTTGCTATCTCCTTCTATCAGGACATAATTGTATTTTTCATTCTTGTAGTAGTATTCCGTCTTTCCATAGGTGTAGCTGATATGGTTATCTGTCTCAAAGAAGCTCTTCTGGAGAGAGAAGAGGGAAGTATAGTTCTTCTTGATCCGTTCTTCTTTCTTTTCTTTTGCTTCCTGGATGACGGAATCGATATCAGGTAGCTGTCTTTGCTTTAGGTTTCGATTCCCACTACTTTCCAGCTGTGTCGAGAAGAAGAGCTGCAGACCTGCCTGGGAGAGAAGGGTATCATCTTCAAGGCTGACTTCCTTTTCCACTATCGGTGTCACGCTGACATCGCTTTGTGGTGTGTCTGGCTTTGGCAGGTTGATACATATCAGGGTGACGATGAGACTAGCCAAAGCCAGACCTGTCACAGGGATCCAATATGGGAATCTCTTCTTTTTCTTCTCCTGGTACATGGAGAGGATATCCCCTGAGGTTGTATGGATAGGATAGGATTCCGCTTCTTCCTTGATTTTCTTTTCAATATCCATATTCTTTCAGTGCCTCCTGTAGTTTCTTGATGGCGTTGTTATACGCCCATGTGATGCTTCCTATGGGTCGACGGAGTGTCGATGCGATCTCCTTATGTGTCATATCATAGAGACAGTGCATCAGGACGATCTGACGTTCCTTTGGTTTGAGAACCTTCTTCATGACTTCCATGACGGTATCATCTTCTATCTTCATCTCTTCTCCGACATTCTCTATCGGATAGGATGCATTTCTCTTCTTATAGGTCTTATAGATGTTCAAGGATAGGTTCTTTGCCGTCTGCATGAGGTAGGCCAGGACTGACTTGTCCTTCTTCATGTGAGAAAGTCTTTCCAAGAACTTCAGATAGGTGTCCTGCATGACGTTCTCACTGTCTTCCTTGTTATGTAGGATAGAGTAGGCCATCGAAAAGACACCTCTCTTGTTGAGATCATAGAATTCATCGAAATACTCCATGTTTCCTTTCTGGAGTTCTTCCATCAGCTTGTTGATTCTATCGTTGTCCATGGGTTTCCTACATCATATATACAACTATCATCCTTCTTTTATTGGGTATATGCAAACAATTCTTGTCTGGAAGGACAAAAAGCATGTATGGAATGTCATTGACATCCCATACAGATTGTAAATTGAAATCCATGTGTTTAACAACGACTCTTCACTTTGTCAGTTATTGGCATACCAATGAAATAATAATTGAATATCCTCCTTTGTTTTGTTTAATAATACGCCTATTTTTTTTTTTTTTTATTTTGAAATCTGACAAATTACTGCCCAGGATTTGCCTTATTCATTGAATTTTTGTAAAATAAATGAGCCGCCATTCTTTATTGACCTAAGAGCCAAGGGAATGGAGATGTATATATGAATGAAGAGATGGTGTTGTCATCAACATTTTTCTTTTTTTATTTCTAACGTAACTTATAAATAGTGTCTGTTCTTATACTTTCACGGAGGATTGATTGTGAACCAGGAAGATGCCCAGGATTATAGCGACACAGATGTCATGAACGATTCCCCCTCTTTTTTTGTTTCCGACAAAAACGAGGATACGAATGATTCAAATGACATCAAGGTCGGAGGTGGAAAGCTATATTCCTTCTTCAAGAGAGCATTTGATATTTTTGCCTCGGGTACGTTCCTTCTTCTCTTTGGATGGATCATCCTCATATTGATGTTCATCAAATGGGCAGAGGATGCCGGTAGCAAGAACTATTATCTGGATATCGTCGAAGATGAGAATGGCAAGTATCTTGCCAAGACAGGTAAAAGATATAACTGTACCTTGAGAAAAGATAATTCCAGAAAGAAGGATGATACGGTCCATGGAGCCATCTATGCTTCCGACAGAGTCGGAAAGGATGGAAAATTATTTAAGTTCTATAAAATCAGAAGCATGTGTCCTGGTGCAGAGAGGATGAGGAAGGAGCTTCTTCGTCTTCGCATCAATGAAGCTGACGAACCTGCCTTCAAGCTCAAGGATGATCCGCGTATCACGAAGTTCGGAAGATTCTTAAGAAAAACTTCCTTGGATGAACTTCCTCAGATATGGGATATCTTCATCGGCAAGATGTCTATCGTCGGTCCTCGTCCTCCGATTCCTGATGAGGTGAAGAACTATAATGGCCGTCAGAAGCATCGTTTGGATGTCAAAGGCGGTCTTCTTTGTCTATGGCAGATTCATCATAACAGGAATGAACTGACGTTTGATGAATGGATTGACCTTGATCTGGAATATGTCCAGAAGAGATCTGCTCTTCTTGATCTGAAGATCATCTTCAAGGGTGCATGGTTTGTGTTGACGGATCATAGTGGGGAATGAAGGAATGAATATCATTTTATTATCAGGCGGATCCGGAAAAAGGTTATGGCCTTTGTCCAATGATATCAGATCTAAGCAGTTTATCAAATTATTCAAGGACGAAGACGGCAATTTTGAATCGATGGTGCAGAGAATGTATCATTCAATCCAAAAAATCGATAAAGATGCCAAGATTACCATTGCCACCTCTAAGACACAGGTATCAGAGTTGGTTCATCAGTTAGGGGATGACGTCAATATTTCTATCGAACCATGCAGAAGAGATACTTTTCCTGCAATTTCTTTAGCAACTTCTTATCTGCATGATGTTATGGGTGTTGATGAGAATGAGGCTGTGGTAGTTTGCCCTGTCGATCCGTATGTTGAAGATGACTATTTCAGAGCATTGAATTCCTTATATGAATTGGCTGAAAAAGGGGATGCTAATCTTACTTTGATGGGAATGGAGCCGACATATCCATCTGAAAAATTTGGATATATCATTCCGAAGAATAAGGAAAACGTTTCACCTGTCGTTCAGTTCAAAGAGAAACCGACGGAAGAGGTTGCCAAAGATTATATTAAGCAGGGAGCCTTATGGAACGCCGGTATTTTTGCATTTAAAATCGGTTACGTTCTGAAAAGAGCTCATGAATTAATCGATTTCACAGATTATTATGATTTATTCAAGAAATATGTGGATGCCAGAAAAATCAGCTTCGATTATGCGGTAGTAGAGCACGAGCCATCTATTCAGGTTATGCGTTTTTCCGGAGAGTGGAAAGATTTAGGTACCTGGAGCACATTGACTGAATCAATGCATGAAAATACGATCGGTAATGTCACTTATAATGATACCTGCAAGAATGTAAAAGCAATCAATTCTCTAGATATTCCCGTTCTATGTATGGGACTTCAGAATCTTATCATCGCAAGCTCTCCGGATGGTATTTTGATAACGACACCCCAGGATTCTACAAAGATCAAACCGATTGTTGAGAATTTCGACTCCAGAATCCGTTTTGCGGAGAAATCCTGGGGCAAATATCAGGTTCTTGATGTCGGAGATGATTCACTCACTATCAAAATCAATATGCAGGCAGGTCATAGAATGTCATACCATTCTCATCAGTACAGAGATGAGGTCTGGACCATTGTTTCCGGAAACGGAACGGTGATTGTCGATGGCATGTCAAGTCACGTGTATGCAGGCGATGTTGTTACCATTGAGGCTGGTTGCAGACATACTTTGATTGCGGATACGGATCTGAAGGTGATCGAAGTTCAAATCGGAAAGAACATCGATGTGAAGGACAAGACCAAATATGAACTCGAGTAATGGAGAAATGAGCTATCCTTTTCTTCTTTCTCCGACAGGTAAAGATTATATTTGGGGAGGCAGAAGACTGAAGGATGATTTCAATAAGAATATTGATTTGACGCCTTTGGCAGAGACCTGGGAATGCTCAACGCATCCAAACGGACCCTCAACTGTCGCTAGTGGATCGTATCAGGGTTTGCTCTTAAGCGAGGTCTTGAAACTGCATCCGGAATATCTTGGTACCCATCCGAAGTTTGTGAATGGTCAGATACCTGTTCTGATCAAATTTATCGATGCCAAAAAAGATCTATCGGTTCAGGTGCATCCGAATGATGAATATGCATATGAACATGAAAACGGCTCTTTGGGAAAAACCGAGATGTGGTATGTCATCGATGCAACGAAGGAAGCTTCGTTAGTCTATGGTTTTCATCATACGATGACGAAAGATCAGGTCAGAAATACAATCAAGGATGGAACTTTGGAGAAATACATGAATAGAGTTCCCGTGAAGAAAGGCGATGTTTTCTTTATTCCGTCCGGAACCGTTCATGCCATCGGAAAGGGATGCTTGATTGCTGAAATCCAGGAATCCAGTGACCTTACTTATCGTCTTTATGATTATAATAGGCCTGGAAAGGATGGTAAGCCACGTCCATTACACATTGAAAAAGCATTGGATGTTGCTAATCTTGAATCTATGGATGCCCCTAGACAGTCTATGAAGGTTCTTCGTTTTAAAGCGGGTAGAGCGATGAGCTTACTTGCAAGATGCAAATACTTCCAAACGGATCGGATGTTGGTCAATACGGAAAAGGTAAAAGCATTGGCTGATTATCATACTGGATCTTCAACTTTCCAAGTGTTGTTGTGTTATTCCGGATGTGGAGTACTGATTAACGAAAAAGAACGCTTTGCTTTGAATTTCTTCAAAGGTGATTGTATCTTTGTCCCGGCAAATTCCATTTCCATGAAATTACATGGCAAAGCCGAATTCTTACGGGTACGTTGTTAATAAAGGATAATAACTGTTTTATGATTGAAACTTCTTATCAGGAATGGCTTCATAAGGTTCAGGATGTCGAACTGGCAAAAGAACTGAAGGCTATGGATGCAAAAGCAAAAGAAGATGCATTTTACAGGGATCTTGCCTTCGGTACTGGAGGCTTAAGAGGAACCTTCGGAGCCAGTACCAACCGGATGAACATCTATACAGTTGCCAAAGCCACGCAGGGTTTGGCAAAAAATCTATAGCACACTGGGTTGGACTACTACTATCCCATTGAAAGATACTTTAGAAGATATTTATAGAGAATTTATCGGGAGGCAGTCATGAAAGTCAATATCGGACATTTAAAATTCAACACCGAATCTAAAGAGGAATTACTGGAACTTTATCGACAATGTATTTTGAACCATGGTAAAATGGTCACTGTAACTCCGAATTTGGATATTTTTAGAGTCACATATCAAGATAAAGAAAAAAGAAAATATTTTAATTCGGCAGATATTTCGACAATTGACGGCAAACCTATATTATGGATTGCTAAATGGTTAAAGATCAAACAGAGTTTTCAAAAAATTTCTGGTTCTGATTTGGCAATGGATGTTTTGGAAGTCATTAACAACGAAAGTGCTACATTATATTTGTTTGGTGGAAAAAAAGGAATTGCTGAAAAAGCAAAACAAAAAATAACTGAGAGCTTCCCTAATATCAAGGTCGTTGGATGTCTTTGCCCAGAGTTTGGCTATGAAAGAGATGATGCCATCTGTTTACAGTATGTTAATGAAATCAACAATGCGCATCCAGATGTTGTGTTTTTATGTACTGGTGCTCCAAAAACGGAAGGCTTTTTATATAAATATTCATCAAAGTTACAAAATAGCTGCTATTTTTCTGTAGGTGCAACTATTGATTTTATTGCTGGAAATATCAAACGTGCGCCAAAATGGATGAGTAAAATCGGGTTGGAATGGTTGTATCGTTTAAGTAAGGATTTTAAAAGGTTATTTAAAAGATATTGGTTGGATGGTTTATTTTTGATAAAAATTTGGTTTTTATGTCATTTTAAAAGAAAGGAAAGGCAGAGTTTATATGAAAACGATATTGATTGATTTAACCTCCTTGGATGATAATTTTTCTGGAATTGAACACTATGCATTGTACATTACTAAAGAACTAATTAAAAATCATGAGGTATCTTTCGAATTGGTTTTTAAAAATAAGATTTCTTATTTTAGTGAATCTGATTTAGACAAGAAAAATGTTCATACGAAAATCATTTCCGGTAGCAGGTATGAAGTGCTTCTTTTTAAATTACCAAAATATATCGATAGTAAGAAACCTGATTTCGCTTTGTTTTTGGCCTTTCCACCAAGTTTTTTATGGAAGCCTAATAAACATACAGCTGTTTTTTCCACAATTCATGAT
>JAJVUU010000057.1 GCA_021621525.1 Caryophanales bacterium | reverse complement strand
TTCCGGTGTCAAGTGATTTTTTCGTTTCAGGCAGGGTGATTGAAATTCAGCATACGAAATTCTTTCCGATTTGCATAAGACGTTTTTGAAAAAGATGATCCGATTGCGCAAAGAACTGATATTAGATGCCGGCCCCAATGGGAAAAATCTTAATTGATGCCACAATCAGCCATGTTTCAAATAAAACCTTTATAGAAAATAGAACTATACATCCTGCTTTTTAGGCCTGCCGCGCTTCTTCGTCACTGCTACGGGCTTGCTCTTGATCTGCAGAACATCCAGGATATCTCCATCCGGGGATTCATCTTCGCATATTCCCATTCATCCTTCACCTTTATTTTCTGGACGGAGTTCAGGTCGTCAAGGATATCCCCGAACGGCTCTCCGTCGAGCTTTTCCGTCTTCGAGAAGCGGTTGACGAGTCTCATCGTAATGAGGGTTGAGACGAAGTTGATGAACTCGCTTCCTATCACGGAACTGTTGTTCTGTTCCCTGGTCTGATCCAGGTCGAGTGAATTCTTATAGTAGCGGAAGACAAGCTCGATAAGCCATCTCGAGTCATGGCAGTCATAGGCGGTTTTGAGATCCAGGTCGCGGTTCGATTCGAGGACGATCGTACCGAAGGCCGCACTCTTTTTCCTGAAGTCATCCTTATCGAAGCCGTCCACATGGCGCTTCAAATAGTCGCTTTCCTCCTTCGAAGCCGTCCAGCCTTCCCGGAAGGAATAGAGGAAGAGGTCTTTCTTCAGGGTACATCAAAATTCGATAAAAATTGATGGATTTCCTACTTCTCAAAAAAGCAGAGGTTTCATTGCAATGTTTCTAGTCGTAAAGGCTTTTGCAAGTTATATTGTATGAATTTGCAATTCTTTCGCTATTGGACATTTTGTACAATATGAGAGTGATAAAAGGGCTTTCATGCAAGAGGGGCTCTTCTTATGGGGGTACAAAATGAAAAAAAGACGTTTTTTTGCAATGCTTTTTTTGGCTATTCCGCTGATTGCTTCTTCGGCTGTTCTGTCTTCGTGCAGAGGGGATAAGACAAGCACATCGGTCAAGGAATCCGTTTCCGGAAAAGACATCGGTCTTACTCTTTCCGAGACGGAAATCACCTTGGCTTTGAATGCCACAAAGCAGATTACGGCTACGACAGAGGATGATTCCATCTATCTCATCACTTGGCAGAGTGCGGATAAGAATATTGCTACGGTAAAAAGCGGTCTGGTCACTGCCGTTTCCGTCGGTGAGACGACAATCACTGCCAGTGCAAGAAAGAAAGGCTCGACCAGAGTCCTTCAGACCAAGGAACTGAAGGTCATCGTCAAGGATGCGACATTGACTCTTGATAAGACGGAAGCCACGATTTCCCTTTCCGAGACAAACAAGCTTCAGCTTGTTGCTACGGTGAAAGGGTCAAGCGAGGCTTTGACTTGGTCTTCCTCTGATCCGAGTGTTGCTACGGTCGATGGTCAGGGACTTGTCACAGGCCTTAAGGCCGGTGATACCATCATCACCGTTACAAACGGTGAACTGAGTGCAACCTGCAAGGTGTCTGTCCGCGCCAATTATTTCTCCTTGGCCAAAACTTCCATTGTCGCCATCGGAAAGGAAACCACGCTTGAGGTTACCGGAACACCTTCTGCGGATGCCGTTTGGGAAAGCGAGGATGCTTCCATCGCTTCTGTCGTCGATGGCAAGGTCAAAGGCCTGAAGGTCGGTATGACAAAAATCCATTTGAAGTCCTCCTCTGACAATGTCGATGCCGTATCTGTCGTCATGGTCAAGAGTGGCGAGGAGAAGACTTCCCTTCTTCCGATGGGAAAGAAAGCAGATGCTGCCAGCAATCCTATGACTTGGTATGCCTTGAAGGAAAACGAGGAAACGGTCACGACGGAAGGTGAACCTTATATGGACAATGGTATGATTCGTTTCCATATCACCCATGTCGGAAAGGAAAACGGTGAACTCAGCGGAAACAATTTCTTCTATCTCCGTTATCAGCCAGACGATGAGGGCAATATCAAGTATAAGGAGAAGTTCTATCTCTATTCCGAATCCTCGGCCAAGATTGCTTTCAATGGCGGAAAGGACAAGGATCTGAATCCTGGGTTCAACCTTGTCGAAGAGGATTTCACTTCCGTCGATCCGGTGACCGGCGATGCTGTCTCCCAGCTGAAGTTCAAATGCACCGGCGATTTCTACTTGATTCCGGTCTTTGAGAAGGTTTCCGAAATCAAACATGTGAAACTTTCCGAGAAGAGAAAGAAAATCGATCTTTCCAAAGAAGATGCGCGTCAATTTACGTTGACTGCCAGCTTGTCTGACAATAGTCCGGTTTCTTCTGTCAACTGGGTTTCTTCCGATGAAGATGTTGCCAAAGTCGAAAACGGCAAGGTCACCATTCTTGCTCCCGGTGTCACTAAGATTACGGCAACGGTCGATGGTTATGCTTCCTCTTCCTGCAAGGTCACCGTCGTCAATTCTTCCAATATCACCTTGGATCATAGCCAGGTCGTTCTGGATCTTGCCAAGAAGAGTACCTCTACCATCACGCTTCAGGCTTTCCTTCCGGAAGGTGTGGAAGAAGGAAAGACCATCACTTGGACAAGCGACGACGAGAGCGTTGCCACGGTCAGTGAGGGTAAGATCGTTGCCCATAAGGTCGGAACCTGCAACATCACGGCAAGCATCGACTCCTATCAGGCTGTCTGCGCAGTTACGGTAAAGGATACAAGAGAACAGGTACTTCCTCTTTCAGAGTCAGCCAAGGAGCTTGATCTGAACGGTAATAAACAATTTACACTCACCTATACTTTGCCTTCCGGATTGGATGACAGTGCTGTAGTCTGGGCTTCCTCAAACGAAAAGGTCTGTAGTGTCGACAACGGCAAAGTCACTGCACTTTCTGTCGGTAAGACTACCATTACGGCAACAATCCAGAACTATAGAGGTTCTTGTGAGGTCACCGTCGTCGATTCCTCGACAAAGACACTTTCGCTTTCTTCGACTTCGAAGGAACTGGATCTTGCCGGAGAAAAAGAATTCAACCTGACTTTCGAGACACCGGAAGGGGTTGAGGGGACTGCTACCTATTCTTCTTCCGCCGAGGATGTCTGCTCTGTCGATCAGACTGGTAAGGTCACGGCCTTGAAGGAAGGTACTTCTGTGATCACTGTGACACTATCCAACTATCAGGGAACCTGTCAGGTCACTGTCATAAACAGCCAGAAGGAAGAGGTCTTCTATGATCTGACAACCGGAAAGAACGATGCGGTTCTTGCAAACAGGAACAAATGGTACTGCTTTACGGATTCCAATACAAAGCTTGGCGAAACCAAAGCCACGTCCGATAATCATGTCATCTGCAATGTCGTGAAGAACAAGACAAGCAGTGGCAAGGATATTTATTCCTATCTCCGTTTTGCTCCTAGTAACGGAAGCTATGTCGCAGACTATACGATTCTTTATACCGGAAAAGAGGAATGCAGTGTGATTGTCTCTGGACCTGGAAATGAGACCAAGGATACTGTCTCTATCGAAGCTGCATCCTTGAAGTCGGGAAACTATTCCTTTACCATCGGTGAGGAGTCCACGAATCCGTTCCAGTTCAAATTCAAGGCAATCGGAACTTATGATATCCACGTCACATTCAGGAAGGCTTAAATTATGATCAACAAAACCTTTTATAAGACTCCGGGATTTTATGTATCGTTATCTTCCATCGTACTCCTTGTACTGGGAACAATCTTGTATCTTACGTTTGGAGGCAATCTGGAGGAATACAAGAATCTCATCGTTCTTGTTCCAGTCCTTCTTGCGATTGTTTTGTATTTTGGACTTCTTGTCTTTACCAAGACCAGCAAGTATGCCGGATTCCTTCTTTGGGTCGGAGAGCTGTTTGCCTTTCTTCTGTTTGTCCGCTATGTCTATATGTACTTCAGCGGTGTCTTCTATAACGGAATCACTTCCGAGGCTTTGAAACTCATCAATCCGAAGGTAACTGTCACTGCCATCTTGCTTTTTGTTTCCTTCGTCGTTGGAAATGTGGGTATGTATTTCAAGACGGGAAAAGAGAGTGTGAAAGGAGAGAACAGAAATGCTTAAACTTACTTCTCTTGCGAAGATCATCAGCAATGTCTCTGTCTTTGCTTTCGGCGTTATTCTTGTCGGTGGACAAATTGCCCAGGAGAACATCGGTCCGATTACTACATTCCTTGGTCAGTCGACCCAGGAATCCGTAAAGAGAGACGAGGATGCGGAAAACGTCTATCACTTTTCGGATTATGCATCGATTTCCGACCTTCAGGATGATGCCAAGGATGTCACAAGCCGGATTACGGTCGAGGGTTCCGTCCTTCTTAAGAACGAGAACCATGCGCTTCCTCTTTCCAAAGGAAGCAAAGTGAATCTTTACAGTTCTTCAAGTGTCAACTATATCTATTCCGGAGGAGGCTCTTCCTTTGCCAAGAGGTCTGAATTCATCCCGCTCAAGGATGGACTTGAGAAATCCGGATTCGTCGTCAATTCCAATCTGTGGGACTTCTATTCCCAGCACAAGGACTATTTCGGAGACCATACGACGAATACCTCAAGCGGTGGTGCCAAATACACCATCAACGATGCCAGGTGGAACCAGCTTCCGGACAGCAAGAACGATGATGCCGAAGCAGGAATCATGGTCCTTTCCCGTTATGGTACCGAAGCGACCGACCTCAAGGCATCCGGCGGGGATCCTAGCGACTATTCCAACGGGAACTACCTTGAACTTTCTCCCAGCGAGAAGGATGTCCTGAAAAATCTGCAATCTCTGAAGGAAGCGGGAAAGATTAAGAAGATCGTTGTTCTTCTCAACAGTGTCAATCCCATCCAGTGCAACTATGTGGATGATTACGGTATCGATGCGATCCTTTGGGTCGGAGAAGGCGGAACTTCGACGACGGTCGGAATCGGCAAACTTCTTTCCGGAGAGTCTTCTCCTAGTGGGAGGCTTCCCGACACGTATTTCAAAAAGCATTACTACAATCCGGTCTACAGCAATTTCGGTTCCTATGAGAACTCCGGGGAGACCATCTCCAATGCAAACAGTGGCAAGTCCAACCGCTATGTCGTCTATCAGGAGGGAATCTACAACGGATACCGCTATACCGAGACGCGGTACGAGGATACCGTTCTGAAGCGGGGAAATGCCGGTGACTTCAAGTATTCCGATGTGGTTACGTATCCTTTTGGATACGGACTGAGCTATACCAACTTCGAGTATTCGGATTTCAACGTGAAGGAAAATGCTAAAGAGGATACCTATGATGTTTCCCTTAAAGTGACCAATACGGGGTCTGTCAAGGGAAAGAACAGCGTCGATATTTATCTTCAGAAGCCTTATACCGACTATGACATCCAAAACCATATCGAAAAGGCTTCGGTCGAGCTTGTCGGTTATACCAAGACCAAGGAACTCGAGCCCAATGAGAGCGAGACGGTCCATGTCCATGTGGATGGAAGACTGTTTAGTAGCTATGATTCCTATAAGGCAAAGACCTACATTCTGGATTCCGGAGACTATTATCTTACGGTAGGAAGTGATGCCCACAATGCCATCAACAACATCCTTTCCAAGAAGAATGCGTCCGGCATGGACAAATCGGGGAATGTTTCCCTGGTCTATAAGACCACGAAGGAATTCTCCGATACCAAATACCAAAAGAGCAAGAAAACTGACGCGGATATCACCAACCAGTTCGATGATGCGGATCTCAATCTCTATTCCAATCGAGGAGAGAACAGTGTCACCTATGTTTCCAGAAACGACTGGGAAGGCACCGTCAAACTTGGTTACAGCGAGAAGTACACCAAGCTAAACAACCAGGTCAAGGTGAAAGTCAATTCTGCCATGGTCGAGGACGGAAAGAAGATGTCCCTGAAGCTTAAGAAGGATGATCTTCCCAATCCGACCTATGGCAAGGACAACGGCTTGAGTCTTGCCGACATGATGTCCATGAACGAAAAAGGGAATATCCAGATCAAGGATTACGATGATCCGATGTGGAATGATCTTCTCGATGAATTGTCCTTCGAAGATACGGTCATGCTTTTGAGCAATGGATTAAGAAAGACGTATGGCATCGAAAGCATCAACAAACCCCTGACCATCGATGGAAACGGAGCCTTGGGTCCGGTCGGCGGGACAAACTATTCCTATGACGACAATGATTCGGTGGCAGTCAACCGATTCACCTTCCTATACGGAGATCCTGACGCGGATTCTTCTCCGATTTCCTATCCTTGTGCATCTTTGATGGCTGCTAGCCGGAACGATGCTCTTGTCGAGGAGGTCGGTAAGATGGTTTCCGAGGACTGTCTGTGGGCTGGATATTCCGGCCTTTACGGTCTTGGCGTCAATATCCACAGAGGCTCCTATAACGGCAGAGCTTTCGAATATGCATCCGAAGACGGAACACTTGCCGGATATATCGCGGCCAGCGAAGTCAAGGGCATCCATTCCAAGGGCGTCTATGTCTATATGAAGCATGCTATCCTCAACGACCAAGAGACAAATCGCGAGGGTGTCAATACCTGGGCCAACGAGCAGACCATTCGTGAACTGTACTGCCGTCCGTTCCAGATTGCCATCGAAGAAGCCGATGCTGAAAACCTTATGACCGGTTTCAACCGTATCGGTGTGGTCTGGACCAGTCAGCAGGGATTCATCAACAATGTGTTCCGCAAGGAATTCGGTATGAGCGGATTTGCCGTATCGGATTACTGGATGAACGGATATATGGATCTTGTCGGAGGCATTCTTGGCGGATGCGCACTTCCTGACGGAGATACGGCAGCCAGTGGTGCCGAGAAGTCTTCCCTTTATGCCTTCAAGGAAGGCTATGGTACTTTGACTCAGGCCATGAGAGAGGAAGCACACCGTATTCTCTATACGGTCGTCAGATCCAATGCGATGAATGGTATCGATGTTTCAACGGTGTTCCGCACGGTCACTCCTCCGTGGCTGAAACTTCTCAACGGAATCAGCATTGCCGTCTATATCGTCTTCGGTCTTTCCATGGCGTTCTATGTCTTCTGTATCATCTATGACGAGACGAATCTGATCAAAAAATAAGATAAAAAGGGGAGAATTCCCCTTTTTTGGGTAGGTAATCCATGAAACTGAAAACTTTGATTCTTGTTCTTTTCCTTCCTTTGCTTGTGTCCTGTACAAAGAATACCGGCTTTGTATCTGCCTCAGAAAGGAATTCTTCCAATCCTGTTTCAAAAAATACGGATGTTTCTTCCGATAAGCAATCTGGTAGTATTTCTGGTGTTAATTCTACTTTTGGTTCTGATACTTCGTTCGATGAGAAGAACACGTTTTATTTCGACAGTGAATCGACGTCTTCTTTGGGGACAAAGGAGCATCCGTTTTCGAGTCTGGATTCTCTTTCTTCCATCGACTTCTGCAAGGGAACACGTGTTCTTTTCAAAAGAGGAAGCGTGTTCCATGGACCTCTGATTCTAAAGAATCTTTCCGGTCAAGAAAATCATCCGATCGTCTTTTCTTCCTATGGAGAGGGAGATAGACCCTGTTTTGCTCCTCAGGATCAGAGAGGAAAGGGAGTCCTTTATCTTAAAAACTGCTCGTATGTGAGTGTTTCAGGGCTTGAGCTTACCTGTCTATCTAAGGTGGAAGCGGATCGGCGGGGTGTTCTTGTCGAGCTTTCCTCGGATTCCGGTTCTGCGACCTATCATGATGTTGTGCTGAATGATCTTTATATCCATGATATATACGGTTACTCCGACAAGGAGAACCAGGGAATGTCCATGGCAAGCAAGATCACCGGTGGCGTCCATCTTTACAGCAAGGATGGTAATGCCAGGATGGATGGGTTTACGGTGAAAAACTGCCGGATCGAGAATGTCTCCAATGTCGGAGTTGCCACCTGGTACAAGGTAGATGGAACAAAAGTCGGAAAGGTTTCCCCATATGATGAGAGTTTCAAGGAGAAAGCACATCTGAATGTTTTGATTCAGAACAATGTGATCAGCCATGTTGCCAAGAATGCCATTTTTGTAAGGAATCTTTACAAAGGTCTCGTTTCTTCCAATGTCGTATCATATACTTCCGAGGTCTGCAAAGCCGGAAATAGCATTGTGACAAGCTATGTTGATTCGACCATCGTAGAAAAGAACGAAGGGTATCTGAATCTTGCCACTGTCCAGGAGGACGGCAAGATCCAGGACGGGGCCATGCTAGACGCCGACCTTCAGAGTAAGGATGTCGTCTTCCAGTACAACTATTCCCATGACAATGCCTTCGGACTATTTCTCAACTGCAATGGGCAGAGTAGTTCGGATAGGGGGGCTAATGATGTTGTGACGGTCCGCTACAATCTTTCCCTCTGCGACAAGGGAAAGAAGGGAATCGTCTATATCAACTATTATGTCGGTATGGTCAGATTCTACAACAATACCATCATAACCGGGAAGGAGGATACTCCGATCCTCATCAAGGTCAACAATGGAAGGAATGCCTGCTTTTACAACAATATCTTCTATGTGAATTCTCTTTCGGCCTCTTTTGAACTCGGTGACCAGAAGGGACTTACGATGGGAAAAAACCTTCTTTTCTTCAAAGGCAGTATTTCGGGATGCAACGTAGATGATTTTCTTCGTTTTGATCCTATTGTTAGGAATTCGATTCCATCCGATTATGTGTCTCTTGATAAGGGAATTGCGTGTGCTTTTTTCGATAATCCTGAAATCTACAATGCTTCAAACTGTGTGAAACAGGATGAGGTTGCGGATATTCTTTCCTCAAGCTATACGATCGGACTTGGGTGTCTGAACAAAAACTCGAATCCGATAGTCTGAATCTGAAATCAAGATGGGATGTGAATTTGATCTGTGTTTTTCAGTACAGAAAAAGGTTATCGGAACGAGTGAAGTGTCCGGTAACCTTTTTTCCTGGTTGATTATTTCGTCTTTTCTTTTTCTCGGTTCTTTTCGACCTGGTTGACAAAGAGGGTGAGGAAGATGCGGAAGAAGGCGTTGATTTTCTGCTTCTTGAAAGGTTTCTTGGGAACAAAGCGTCTGTTGAATTCGTATTGTTCCTTCCTTCTTTCGATGTCTTTGTCGGTTTCTCCTTCGTATCACTCTAGGGAAGGAATTCAGACTCACATAGGATATAAGAGTCGATGCCATTTTATGTCTGATGTATTAAAGCCATTGCTAGAAGCCGGTGCCTTGAAAACGACAGCAAATAGCAAATCAAAACATTATTTTTGCCAAATTTAGAGGAAAGGACAAAACTTCCATGTCTGAGAGAAATGACTTTGGAAGGCAATCTGTCATCAACTCCTATTTTGCCTTGAATACGAGGTTCCAGGCCGAGAACGTCTGCATGGTCGATACAACAGTAAGACCTAAGAAAGAGACCTACCTCTATGACATGGATGCTGTTGATGAGGCGATTATCAACGCCTTCGTCCATAATGACTGGAATATCAGCGAGCCTCTTTTTTGCATGTTCGACGACAGGCTTGAAATCCTTTCCTACGGTGGAATGCCCTATTCCCAGACGAAGGAAAGGTTTCTTCAGGGAATCAGCGTTCCTAGGAATCTCGCTTTGATGAGAGTCTTCCAGGACCTGGAGATCACTGAGAAAACCGGTCATGGGACCGTTAAGATCATCTCCGCCTATGGCAAGGAAGTCTTCGACATCCAGGACGGATTAATCCAGGTAACCATCCCCTTCAGCAAGAAGGTTATGAAGAATCGTGGCACATTAAATGGCACATTAAATGGCACATTAAAAAACGATAATATGACGAACAATGAGCTTACTTTGATTGGCATCCTTCTTTCCAATCCGAGCATATCGTTGTCTGACGCCGGCGACAGGATGGGAATATCCAGAAGGACCGTTTCGAGAATCGTCGCATCGCTTCAGGACAAAGGAATCGTTGAGAGGAAAGGATCCAAAAAGCAGGGGAGCTGGAAAATAGTCAAATAGTCATCTTGGATAAATTCTCGTTGGCGTAAGAGCCGTTTGGCACTCATCCTTCCTTCAGCAAAAAAGAGCTCAAAAAGCTCATAAAGAGCAACTAAGGAATCACAAGGAAAGAAAATTGCCGAGTACTTCGGTGTATCGTCAAGAACGATTCAGAGGTACATGAGTCAGGTCAAGTCCGTCCACTATGTCGGAAATGGAAAATTCGGGCATCAGGAAATTAAGCAGTTTTTTGGCGGCTCAATCCCATTAGTTCCCAACTACTAGGGATGTTGTCTTTAATTTCCAGTAGACCTGTTAAAAAATGCATTCAGTAGACATGTCCCTTCCATAACCTACCCTGTATTGGTAGACCTGTTCCTCGCGCCCATCTATGCATGTTGAGATGGTGGTGTTGTTAAGTAAGAAAAACGGGTGAAAAAGACTGAAAATCAATAAAAATTGACGGATTTCCTTCTTTCTAAAAATGAGGGAAATCCTCTTTTTTATTGCAAAAATGGGCTACGTGGCGGTAAACCGGTAAAAAACAGGGCTTTACTCGTATGGGGAAGCATATCAACATCCCCAATGCACTGTCAACCTATCTAGTATGGTGCCTAGGCAAAACGAGAACATATGAAGGTTTTTGATAAGCGGAAACAGATGAAAACAAGCGTGCCTGGCTTATGGCTGAAGAGGAACAGGTGAGCTTGATTTCGCTTGGAAATCGAGACAAAGATACAATTCTGACTAGAATTCGCATTTGTTACCAACTTTATTACCAACCAAAATTGATTTATTACCAACTTTTTGGCTTGGCTTGGTTGGCAATACATGATATGGAATTGAATGAATTGATTAACTATCTTCATTATTCCGGCATTCTAACGTCAAAGAGAAATGAGTTTTGCCGCTTTGGGTACTTTTTAATAATCCGTGCAACCTCTGACGAATATTCTGACTGCGGGAAAATATTACATTTCGCCTAGTCATTACCCATAAGCCCGGTTTTTAGGGTGTTTTGGGCCCTTTTTCGGCATA
>JAJVUU010000114.1 GCA_021621525.1 Caryophanales bacterium | reverse complement strand
GCTACAAACAAAAAACGCAAAAAGGGGACGGAAAAGTAGGTAAAAACAGGCACATCCTTCCTCAAGGTCCATCATTCCCCTTTCCTTAGGGTCTGTCTTTCTTAAAAAGGAGACGTCATCCTTTAAGAAAACACATGGGCTTGATTGAAAGTAAGAGGGCAAGAGAGTAGAATAGATACAAGTTAGAGGAGAAAATTATGTATACTTGGAGACATTTTGTCTGGCTTGTCATCTGTGCTGTTTTTATCGCGTTTTGTTTTTTGTTCTTCAGGAAATGGAAGCCTGTCAAGCTTTCCAACTTTCTTCTCATCGGAGCCATCTTCTTATTTGCCCAGGAACTCATTCAGATGATGGGGATGATGCACTTCCTTCCCTATGCCAAAGGCCATCCATTGGAAGGACAGTATGCACCTTACTTCGATCCTGCCGATTTTCCGCTTCATCTATGTTCCATCCAGTTCCTTGTGATGTTCTTTGCATCCAGGCAGAAGGATGAGAAGAAGAGGAAGAATTATCTTTCCTTCTTCTATCCGACGTCCATCTTCGGAGCGATCATGGCTCTTCTCATGCCCAACGTCTTTACCCTCAAGCCGGATGCAGGATGGATAGACCTCTGCTTTATCTCACCCATCTATTATTCCTACTGGCTCATCCATTCCTACCTTCTCTTCTGTGGCTTATATATCGTGACGGATACCAAGGAGGTACAATTCCATTTCAAGGATTGCTTCTATGGCATCTTTGCCATGATGGTGCTAGGATTTGTCTCCTTGATGCTCAATTCGGCCTTCACGGTCGTCAACAGAGACCCCAACAATAAGCTCCTCCCCCTTGAAATCGTCCATAATGCTGATCTGTTCTTCACCACCAATATCCCAATCGGTGGTATCGTCATCACAAAGAAGTGGCAGTGGTATATCTATTTCCTGGTGCTTGCCGCATTGGTATTTGCTGTCTTCTTCCTGTTCTATCTGCCGTTCTATATCATCGACCGCAGGAAAGCAGTCTTAGAAAAAGGAAAGGAAACGGAAAATGCAAAGAACCAGACTGATCTTTGATGGAGATGGCACCCTGTATGATTCAGGACATGGCATCAAGACGAGTGCCAACTATGCCTTGGACCAATTGGGGTATGCCACATTCCCTATTCAGGAGATGGACTTCTTTGTCGGACCACCTCTGAAGGAATGCTTTAGACTATGTCATGTAAGGGAAGAAGATCTGGATAAGATCGTAGATATCTATATACGGCATCAGAAGGAAGTGACCAAGTTTGATTTGAAACTCTATCCTGATGTAGGAAAGACTCTTCATCGATGCAAGGAAAGAGGCTATCTTGTCTATCTCGGAACAAGCAAGAGAGAGACTCTTGCCAGAGAGCTTCTTATTCACCTAGGCATCGAATCTCTCTTTGATGGCATCTATGGCGCTGAGGATGACGGAAGCAAGGCTTCCAAGGTCGAAGTCCTTCAAAAAGTCGTGGATTCCACTCCGGATTGCATGGATACCTACATGGTCGGAGACTCCAAGTTTGATATACTCGGAGGACAACATTTCCATATGAAGACCATCGCCGTCAGCTATGGATATGGTGACAGAAAAGAACTCCAGGAGAGCGGACCGGATTATATGATCGATGACTTTGCGGATTTATTGAATATCGTAAAATAGCTGGCATAGCCAGCTATTTTTGAAAAGCAATTTCTATAGATGGTCAGAAACAGGCACATTGTCTGGAACGAAGTAAGCGTAAAATAACCGGACGTCATGGAAAAAGACCGGCTTTCATGCCACAA
>JAJVUU010000113.1 GCA_021621525.1 Caryophanales bacterium | reverse complement strand
TCAACCTGTTGAGGCTTGTACAGGGTTCATCATCGGGAAGAAACTGACTGCCGATGGCTCGACCTTGGTAGGGCGTACAGAAGATTTAGAGCCCAACCATAATAAAAATTTTGTGGTCAGAGAGCGTGTCTACAATAAAAAAGGAGCCATCTTTGAAGATGCTGCCAACGGTTTTCAATATCCCTTGCCAGAGATTAGCTATAAGTATACAGCGGTTCCAGATGTCACCCCTGATCAAGGGATTTTTGACGAAGCAGGATTCAACGAATATGGGGTTTCCATTTCTGCCACTGTATCTGCTTCAGCAAATGACAAGATCCAAAAGGTGGATCCCTATGTCAAGGATGGCCTCGCAGAATCGGGCTTGACAAGTATCGTTCTCCCTAGTGTGAAAACCGCAAGAGAAGGGGTCGAACTCATTGCTAAAATCGTCGAAGAAAAAGGCGCTGCAGAAGGAAATATTGTGACCATTGCCGATAAAGAAGGCGTCTGGTATATGGAAATCCTATCTGGCCATCAATATGCGGCAATTCTCTTCCCAGAGGATCGATTTGCGGTCTTTCCAAATACCTTCTTCTTAGGGCATGTCGATCTATCGGATACCGAACGCACGATCGCTTCAAAAGATCTTGAAAAAGTCGCCAAAGAAGCCAATAGCTATAAGGAAGTGGACGGAAAATTCCACGTTTCTCAATCCTATAATCCGCCTTTGCAAGAAGCAGATCGCTCTCGGGTTTGGTCGGGAATCAAATCGCTAGACCCAAGCTCTCCTGTTAAATATGACGATGCGTCCTTTGACCTTCTTCATACAACCGATCGAAAATTAACCCTCCGCGATGCCATGAATCTCCAACGCAATCGTTTGGAAGGAACCAAATATAAACCACAGGATCAAATGGAGCTGGATGGAAAAGGCATTCCGAAAAAAGGAGAGTTTGATGCGGTTTATAAATACCCTATTTCCAATCCAAATGTCATGGAGGCCCATATTTTCCAACTGAAAGATGATGTCCCAGCGAGTGCAGGTGGAGGCACCATGTGGCTGTCGATGGGTAGTCCACGAAATGCTCCATACCTACCCTACTATGGCAATATTCTCAACACCTATCAAGCCTACCAAGAATTAGGGGATCATTACAATGATCGCTCTTGGTATTGGACCATTTCAAGAATCAATGACCTTGTGGCCAAGTATCCAGATTTATTCGAAGATGGGGCGATTCGTACTGAAATGGAACGATTGGAGTCTCAGTGGATGGTCGAACAAGATCTGAGTGATCAGGAACAAATCGCCCTTGCTTCTCAGCCTGAAGAAGCTAGTAAGAAGGCAACAGAGGAAAGCTTGGCAAGAGCTGAGAAAACCTTCGAACGCTTGCAAGAAATCAGAAAAGAAGCAGAACAAAAGGTAGCAGATGAACACGGAAAAAGTGCCCTGCAGGATCTAGATGACGAAGAAGATGCTGCTTATGAAGAGAAGATTGATCTCGTTGAATTTGACTATGATTACATTCTAGCAGCAGGCTTATTCGGGGCAACCCTTCTAGCGATTGTGATCTACCTGATTCGCTCAAAGAAACAAAAGGGAGGAAAACAAGATGACTAAAATTCAAAGAGCCTCTATCTATCTTTTTCTACTGTTTGCAGGAATTGGCTTGGAGTTTGAACTCGGTCATCTTTCTCAACAAGAATTTAGCCAGTCTGCAGGCAGAGACTTGGTCTTAAACTTGTCTGTCTTAGCTGCTATTATTATTCCGCTCTATCTTTGTTCAAAACGATTGGGCAAGCAGTTGTCCGTAC
>JAJVUU010000112.1 GCA_021621525.1 Caryophanales bacterium | reverse complement strand
TTGAGCATAGACTCTCGCCAGCCTTCTTGGCCCTTGAAGCGATTGTCCTGCAAGGCATAAAAGACACGGATCCCTTGGTAGTCCTGAACTTCGAGGGCTAGATCGTCTACTGCTCTATCTAGATCATAGGCCTGTGCCAAACCCATGGAGTGGGTTTCCAGGTCTTGACCGGCTAAGAGATCAAGCGCCTTCTGAGGATCATTTTCAAAAACGACGGTCTGCAGGACGCGGCCAACCTCATTGTGCTTGACGATAGAGAGCAGTCCTCCTGGTTTCAAGAGACGGGTGAATGCCTTAAGAACCACCCTGCGATCCTCGACATACTCCAAGACATTGTGACAGAGGATGACATCAAAACTAGCATCTCCAAGGCTTGCTAACTGATCCAGACTTCCGACGAGTTGCTGGTAAGGATGATCCTGGACCCGCAAGGCCACCATTTCTTCATTTGGTTCTACAGCAAGGACCTCATTGTCTTGCGCTAGGTGATTGGCTACAAGGCCGAAGCCACTGCCAAAATCAAGCACTCGCTTTCCCTTGATGTCCTTCAATTGTTCAAAAAGGATATCATAATAGATCTGTCCCCAGGGTTGCCGGAGGTTCTCTAAATAAGCTTGAATATTTGCTGCCATCTGCTTCCTCCTATTTGTAATTGAACATCTTGCTGGCTAGCTTGTCCGAGATGCGGGGGAAAAGGGTATAGAGCTTGTGGGTCAGGTTCAAGAGCCAAGGAAGATTAAGTTCGCGTTTTGCTTTTCCAAAGGTTTTCACGATCTTCTTAGCCACAAAGTCTGGTTCCAAAATGTAGCGATCCACAGCTTTGACATAGCTTCCGTCTGGGTCTGCCTGGTCAAAGAAAGTGGTCCGGATTGGTCCTGGATTGACCGTTGTCACATGGATTCCAAAGGGCATGAGTTCCAAACGCAGGGCATTGGAGAAGCCGATGGCCGCAAACTTAGTAGCCGAATAAAGGCTGGATTTGGCTGTTGCGACGAGGCCCGCCATGCTGACGATGTTGACGATGTGTCCCTTGCCTGCTACCTTCATGTGCGCACCCATCAAGCGTGAAAGTTGCATGAGGGCAAAGGTATTGACCTCAAACATCTCCTGCACCTGCTGGTCAGAAATGCGATCAAAAGCCTCAAAACTCCCATAGCCTGCATTGTTGACCAAGATATCAATCTGTCCATAGCGCTGATAGAGCTCTTCTACCAAATCTTGGACGGCTGAGGAATCAGTGATATCGATCCCGATGCATTCAGCTTGAGGATGACTGGCATAGAGCTTTTCCAGTTTTTCTTGATTTCTACCTAGGAGAATCAGTCGATCTTCAGGGAGGAGCTTGACCATTTCTTGGGCCAAGCCTCCACTTGCTCCTGTTATGAGAATGGTTCGCATCTTAGATCTCCACTTCTTCCAAATCTTTGACGACATAGACATTTTCAAAAATGCTGGATGCATCCTTGCGCAATTGACTGATGTCTTTTGATAAGAAGCGAGCACTGATGTGATTGAGAAGAAGGCGCTTGGCTCCAGCTTCACGCGCTACTTCTGCTGCCTGCATATTGGTCGAGTGACCGTGTTTCTTAGCAATCTTCTCATCACCCTTGCCATAGGTAGACTCATGGACGAGGACATCCGCATTGACTCCAAGGCGGACGCTGGCATCGGTCTTTCTGGTATCTCCTAGGATCGTGATAATCTTACCAGGTCGAGGGGCTGAAATATAATCCGCTGCAATGATCTTAGTCCCATCTTCCAGGGTGACATCTTGTCCATTTTTGACCTGGCCAAAGAGCGGCCCA
>JAJVUU010000056.1 GCA_021621525.1 Caryophanales bacterium | reverse complement strand
CGTTTTTATTAGTCAGATGTCAATTTATATAGTACAACAGTATGGGAAAATTTTAATTAACCACATTCTTCCGAAATATTAGGTGCTGAGCTTGTCTTTTTTATCCTCTTTTCCATAAGGAACCTCGATGATTGAGGAAGGCATTGTGAGAGAAAAAGCCGAATAGGCTTCCTGCACTTTCTTCTTTGCGTTGCAGACCATCCAGACTCCACCCTCCTTCTTCGCCTTCGCAAAGGCAAGCCTTACAAGCAGTTCCTTTTCCGACAGGGCTTTGAGCTTCGTTTCCTTCTTCCTTGCGCACAATTCCGAATGTATCATACCTTCTATCAGGGAAATGAAGGAAAGCCCCCTCAGGATGTAGTAGCTGCACCGATGAAGGCTCTTGAATCCCTGATAGTTCTTGAGATGGTTGTAATATGTCTCTATTCCCCATCGCTTTTTGTAATCGTCATATATTTCCTCGGCCGTCCTGTCTTTCATATCCGACCTGATGACGATGACTCCGAAGAGGTCCTTCTTTGCCTCGAACTCTTCCTTGGTATAGCCATCCGTGCCGGCGTCAAGCAGGCTTCTGTATGCAACTCTGTCATTCAGGTTTTCGCTTTCGTCCCTGAAAAGGATCGTCACATGGCCGCCGTCCTTCTTTGCTTTGTATTTAATCTCAGTCCCTGTCTTCGATGAGGTTTTGTATATGAAATCCCCCTGGAATTCAAGGTCGGATGTCATTTCCCGGCATTCCGTAAAGTTCTGTCTGAGCGGAATGATGTAATGGCATCCGTTCTCGGTGAATTTTGAAAGGTTGTCTTTGGAATGGAATCCGGTGTCGACAACGAACAGCTTGTTTCTGAATGCGTATCTCGACAGCATGTCTTCCACGCTTTTTGAATCGACAAGTCCGCCTTCGAAAATGTCGGCATAGACAGGGGAGCCGCTGTCTATATCGTAAGCGCAGAGAAGGTTCATCTGAGGAGAAGAAGGCTTGCAGTATTTGTTTCCGAAGCCCGCCAAAGAATTGCATTCCGACTCGCTCTGTATGACATGGCCATCTACCGCTATCCTTTTCGAAGAATCAATCAGTCCCTGAATAAATCCGTCCGCCTTCCCTGTCCTTCTTCCGAGCCCGTCCAGAAGATCCGATATGTGTTCGTCGGTCATAGAGATGCCTGGATATTCAAGCGAGAGATAGCTCTGCTCGAACGTGTCCTGGAAGTCTCGTATGTAGGTGTAGCCGTTGACATAGTCCATCAGCGCAAGGAGATAGATTTCGGTTCCTTCCATAGGGCCGAAACTCATTTTGAGGCTGTCAAGAACGCCGGATGTGACTGTCAGTGGGAGATGGTACTGGGAGAATTCGACAACGGTTATCTTTTCATCGGGTCCGGAATTCGAAACGAACCCGATTCCGGGCTCGATCTTTCCTATGCATTTTCCGGACTTGGTCTTCCATTTGGTGCCGGCCCCTTGCGCATCGGGCACTTTGACATGCTTGACATCATAGACGTAGTAGTGTCCGCCTATTGCCTTTATTTCCTTCCCTTTGGGCTTGAGTGCAAGGATTTCTTTCGGGATGGCATATTTTCCGCTTTTTCTGCTGTTCATTTTGTGTATACCTATTGTATACCTAATATTATAGTCTTGATTTCCATCGGATTCAATGGTTTTCAATTAAAAAGCCTGCTTTTTCGAACAAAGCGGGCAAAATGCATGAATTTCCAAAATTCGTTCACCTAATATTCCGGAAGAATGTGATTATCATATATTTCCTTTAGAATGCTCTCCTTTAATGGCTCTTTATCAAAATCACCGCGTTTCAGAAGCACTTCTACGATATTCCATATTTCCCCAATCTGAACTTGATCATCTATATATGGTTCATCCTCCAAATCCAAAATGAGTTCAGATATCTGAGACCATGTCCATCTGAGGAATGATTTTTGAGGTTTCTTTTGCTCCTTGCCGATTTTTTCAAAACATTCGATCATCGCTGATATATGTTGGATTCTCTCCTTATCAGTATATTCGCCCCAATAATGCTTATCCTTTTTACTTTTATCAGTGAACTCCTTTTCATATCTATCCAAATCATCTTTCAGTTTCTTCTTTATCTCCAAAAGCAGAGGATCCTTTTCAGTAATTGAAATGCAGACATCTGTCTTGCAGCCCTTGAAAAGTTCCATTTCAAGAGCTGAGACAATCTTTTCAGCGGCAATGCTACTGTCTTTAATGCTGCGCCTGCATGATTCAGTATAATCTCGAAGCAGGGAATTTCTATCAATTGACAATATTCCCTCATGTATTGCCATATCAAGATCCATATATTCTTCTTGACAGGAATCATCCGTGTCAGGATGATCAGTAATGGCGAACTTAAGTCCTATGATATCATCCAATATCTGGAAAGCATCTTCATATTCTTTCAGGATAATCAAATCATGGCATCCCTTGATTACAGACGAAATAAAACTCATAGCATTCTTCGGATCATAAAAATCATGCTCCCAGTCATCATGAAAATGACCATAATCATCAGACTCGACGTAATGAGTCTCATATTCTACAGAAATATCGCCATTTCTGACCTTTTCACTAAATGCTGTAATTTCGTCGCGATCCGGCATGTCTATAACCTTCTTGGTTCCGCAGATACTCTTGTAAAAATCCTCCTGCTTCCAAGTCGGAAGTATCTTCGCCTGTGAAAGAATCCACGAATCCTTTTCAATCTCTGTCATACATTTCAATTGCTTCTGTAGCTTTTTATAGAAATCATCCATTTTCTTCGCCTCCCAATGTTGTATTCGTCTCACAAACCTATCACCATTCCTGCATATCCGCTTCAGAACCAATCCGGCAAGAGTTCCATTCTGACATCATCAAACAAGCACTTTGTTATGGAAACGGTACAGGTAATCTATTTTGTTGATGGTTCTACTCTTTACAGCGGCTATCCATTCGTGTTCCAATTTACATTTCCACATCATTTGAAAAACTTTCGGTGTTGTTATTGATTTTCATATGTAGTGGTTCTGTCTTTTCGGCTCACCGAGTCTCTGACCGCAATATTTAGAAACTCAGTTCAACTATGTCATATGTTTGAATCGAAAAACTTTTTTGTGACATCAAAAATGATTGAGAATTAAGAGGAAGCACTAGTCTTTTAAACACCCAATAGGAATGACAAAAACGCCATCCTCTCTTCGATAACCATACTCCGTTCCAGTGATGACAATTTTCAAATCAGGAAGCCTCAAAGGCATTTGTTTTTCTTTTTCATTGTATTCTTTGATCAATCGTTCGATTTCACAGAGATGTTTTGCGCCTTCATCGATTTCGCTTGAGCCTAATTTGAATTCGAGCAAAGCATATCTTCCGTCTTTTAAATGCAATACGCCGTCAGCCTCTAATCCATATCTGTCATGATAATATGACATTTCTCCACGCATCTTAGAAGAATAGATTTTCAGATCTCTTATGCATAAAGATTCAAATAGAAAACCAAGTGTTTTGAAATCGGTATTAAAGTATTCCGGGGATATTCCAAGTGATGCGACTGCAATTGATGGATCTATCAAATTCCTTTTTTTGCCTGATCTTATCGCTGTTTTGGATCTGATTGCAGGGCACCACGGGTCGATATCTTCTATGATATAAAGTCTTTCTAATGCATCAATGTAATCACTGATGCTTTTATCGGATGTATCATTTGTTGATTTGACATCTTGATAGATGGTTTTATAGTAGCAAAGTGTACAGATGTTTCTTGAATAGGATCTTAGAATCGCATTTGTCAACTTAGGGCTCCTTTTTACATCATCAATAGACGAAATATCTTTGTTGCAGATTTGGTATACCAAATCATCGGCAACATCTAATTTGTTGTTTTCGTTTTTGATTTTAAAACAGGTTGGCCATCCGCCTCTGCAGATTGCGAAGATAAGTTCTTTTATTGTTAAATTGGAAATACATCCCTTGAAAGAATCCGGATTGTCGAACAATTCCATCAGTGAAACGGAACCATTGGATTCTTCAGATTCATATAAGCTTAGAGGATACATTTTCATTGTGCTGATTCGCATCGTGCCAGTGTGAGCCACTTGAACATTCTTTGATGTTGAACCCGTCAGAATATATAATCCTGTTTTCTGCTCATCATCAACTGACTTACGGATTGCTCCCCATATTTTAGGGGCATCTTGCCACTCATCGAACAGTCGGGTTTTGTCTCCGATTAAAAGCATGCTCGGTGCATCTTTTGCCGTACTTAAATATTGGTCTCTTTTTTCTTCGTCTTGAAATTCGATGACGCTTTTTGATTGCTGCTTTGCTGTTGTTGTTTTTCCGCATCCCTTTGGCCCAATGATCAGTACTGCTCCGAATGTGTCCAATTTTTCTTTTAAAAGGCTATCCGCGATTCTTGCTTTGTATTTCATATGAATCACCTCGTTAATATTATAACAAAGCTGACATTTGTTTCCAACTTTTGTGGTATTTCGTTTCCAACTTTTGCGGTAAATTCATAAAATGAAGCCTAAACTTTTCGCGGTTTATACTACCATCTGGATAATCGAGTAGGGATTGCTCATCCCTCTCACACCACCTAGCATGCCGTTTGGCACTGGGCGGTTCACATTCGTAGATATCAGACATTCTTTAGGTAATAGTCGATTGGTATCACCAACCCTTTCATGGTCAGTCTTTCCCGCGACATTGCCTTTTTGACGTACGGAAAACGCGTAGCCAGGCAGTAGCGGTTTCCGGCACCAGCTTCCTTCTGGACTGCCCATTCCGGAACACCGACTTTCCTTAGGGCCCATACTCTTTTCACACGAACCTTCTATTGCTTCCTCTATCCATTCCTTGCGGTGATGAAACTTGCAAATCGCTATCTAGTTCGTCGACAACTACGCCTATAAGGACTTTCACCTTAGGGCAGTGACATGCCCGTCACAACCATCAAAATAGGTGGAGCAGCTGCTCCACCTATCGTGTTTTAAGACTTACAAGATCGGTCTGATTATTTTAATGACTTTAGAGACTGTGACTTTGCAGGTCGCTGTCTTTTTGGCAGTGACATGGATGGCCATGGTTTCAATGGCGCCGGCTTTGATGACTAAATCACCCTGTTTTGTCAAAAGATAGATTTTATTTCCTGATGTGGCTTTGACTACCATTGTGAAATTCTCAGTATCCGAAAGCATGAAGCGATATCTAACATCTTCTGTTCCGACGTTTCTGATCGTGATATGGAAGAGACGTGTCTCATTTTCGATGAATTTACATTCGACTTCGGCTTTATCATCGACGAATTTCATAGAAGGACCAGAGGAATACATACAATCATAACAGGTACCGTTTCTATAGAAGTTGGAATCGTGTTTATGAACATCTGTGATTTCGACTTCTGCAATTTTTTTGCCAGATTCGGATTCGGATTCTGTGAGATAGAAAGTGCGGCCGATGAATCCCGGCGTTGAAGTAGGAAGATAGAATTTGACACCTTCGACTGTGTCTCCGCTTGAGACCATTGAGATGTCTTCCGGGAAGAACATTCTGGCTTTTTTAGTAGAAAAGGTGTCATCGAATCTGAGGTTGGGGAAGTATGCTTCCTTTTTGCTATCCATCAAAGGAATATGTTTTCCACCCTCGTCTTTTGTATACACATAGACCTTTGCTAAGAAGCAATCATAATCTTTCAGTGTGTCTTTCTTGCTGAGCGTATATCCTCTAGAGACATCTGCTTTTGTGACACCAGTGATTTGCATCGAGACTTCTTCACCGACTGTTGCTTTATCGAGGACAACTCTTTTTCTTTCCATTGCTACGACTGTGACAGACTTGGCAATCTCATGTATGTAAAGGGAATCGCCTGTTTTGATTGTTCCGCGAGGAATGACTGTTGTGATAATGACACCTTCTCTTCCTGAGATGGTAAAGATGTCCTGAATTCCACAATAGAAGTCAGCGGTATCATAGCTTGTCAAAGTGACTTCAGTGATATCTGTGATATCCAATGCATAGTTGGGATTATCGATCTTCAATGCTGTTGCAGGGACCTTCTTGATACCGGCAACATCATAGGATTTGTCAAGGACAAGCTTGACTGTTTTCTTAGTGACGGTATCGAATTGGACTTCGATATCGTCTAACTGAATCATATCATCGACAACATTGGCGCCTAAGTCTCTGATAAATTCTTTCTTAGTCAGTTTGACTGCGAATTGTGCAATCTTCATTTCGCCTGTCTTTTCAGCTGCTTGCCATTCACTTGTTTCAGGGAGTGTGATCTTGTATTCATAGACTCCGACATCAGAAGGAGCATTTGTGGAGTAGGCCTCTGTTCCTTTTAGTCTGTATTCGACTTTCATGTTTTCTTTGCTCTCGGATCCGATATAGTTATCCAAGGCAAAAGGTCTTGTGTCATAGACAAACTCTGTCTTAGCGACAGTGACGGTTCTCGGCTTTAAGGTAAGGGCAGTTCCTTCCATCGTCTTCTCTTCGTGGAAGGCACAGACCGTGCAGGTTCTTTCATCGACTCTGTCCTGCTTATATGCGGCTTCTGTTTTGACAGTCCAGGTTCCTTCATGGGCGCTGAAGTCCTTCTTCAAAGCATCGTGACCGGTGCATGCAGTTTCATGCCAATGTCCTGTTTCGTCCTTCTTCCATTCCGTTGACCATTCATGGGTGCCAGTATTCTCAACTGTTCTTTCTGTCTCAAAACCGCAGACGGAGCAGACACCCTTTTCTACTTTGTCTGTATGAACACCTGCCGGTGTCTTTTCAGTCCAGACAAAAGTATGATCGGCGATATCTTTCTTATCGCCGCAGGATGAATCTTTACAGGTTTGCCAATGTTTGTTATCATCATGATTCCAGGTATTAGAATAATCGTGCGTATGGATAGGTGTTTCTGACTCCTTTTCAATAATGACAGGCGGAGCGGTTGTGTTGCTTTCTTTGTTTCCACAGCTGGATAATGGCCCTGTTGCCAATAATGCCAGCGATAGAATCAGTGCGGATAGTTTTTTCTTATTCATATTTGTTCTGTACTATTCATTTATTGTTCCCCAATAGTACATTTACCTCCTTTTTGGTATGGGGAAGGGTTAAAAACTGTTTTGAATCTATTATTCTGTTTCGACCGTAAAGATGTGTTCCATTGCTAGACCTTTAGTCACTGCAGTGAAGATAAGCTTCGATCTATCGGGAGAGAATGCAGCCCTCGTACTATTGAAGAATCCATATTCCTGGGCAGGAATACCATTTTTCATATCCTCTGCGTTATCAAAGAAGATGATGGTATAGGTCGTTTGGGCCTTCCGCTTTTCCATGATTTCTGTCTTTCCTCTTAAACAAGTAGAACAGACGTACTTATTGATTCCTGTTTCAGTTTTTGTGGGCTTTTTTGTGACTTTTATACTGTCCCAGACATGTTTTTCTTTTTCAGAGGTGTCTTTGTGTCCATCTGTCTAACAGATATGCCAGTGCTAACTCTCGTCGCTTTCCCATTTCGTTGAGAAGCTATGTTCCTTCTCACCGCAGGAAACGAATAGAGGGGTTACCAGGAAAGATAACAACAACGTTGTCATAAGCGTCTTGTGTACCGTATGTATGGTCCTTTTTCTGCGAAGATGTCGTGTTTAGATGGTTATAACAACATGAAAAAAACGGCAAAAGTGCCATTTGGCACCCCTAGCCGTATTTTTTGAAGAAATTTTCGATAAATTCTATCTTTATAACTGATTTTCAGCGCTGAAATCATAAGATTTCGTCATCTTTGTTCAGGATGACGATGCCGGATTCTCTCGCTTTGACCGCAAGCTGGGTACGGGAGCGGAACCCTGTCTTCTGAAGCATGTCAGCGATATGGTTTTTGATGACACCCGGTGAGACATTCATCCTCTCTGATATTTCGATATTGGAAAATCCACCTGTCACATAGCGAAGGACTTCTAGCTCCTTCTTGGTGAATCTTGAACTGTCTGTCAGTCCGATTTTCACAGTGTGTGCTCTGTCAGGATAGATGATTTCTCCTTTCATGACCTTTTCCATCAGTCCGATGATCGGCTGTTCATTGGTCTCTTTGTACCAGAAACCTTCGACACCGATCTCTTTTGCTCTTTCGATGTAGGAACATTCAGGCATGGATGTGACGATGACGATTTTGATCTTTGGAAATTTCTTTTTGATCTTCTTTGCTTCATCAAGCCCGTTCTCTCCGCCTTCTGTGATGACATCCATCAGAATGAGATCAATCGGTCTTGAAAGACAGTATACTTCCGTGAAAGCAGCATTGGCGATGCTTCCTGCCAATACAAAACAAGAGGAGGTGTTGATGAAGTGTTCGAATAGCTGCCTAGGCATAGCCTGATCTTCGACAATCAGGACTTTGAATTTTTCATCTGTCATACTCTTCTCCTTTCTCAATGGTGATATTCATCTCAAAGCGCGGAAAACTTATCACTTTCATGCTTCCGCCTTCTCTTTCAATGAACAAGCGCAGCGAGGATAATCCTCCTCCCTCTTTGATTTCTTCTTTTGGCTGTTCTCCGTTATTGGTGATCTGAATCTCAATGAATCGATTCCTCTCTTTGAAAGAGACATAGACTTCGTTTCCCTTGGCGTGTTTGATGGTGTTTGTCATGCATTCGATGATCGCTTTGGCTGCGATTTTCTTTCCTTTTCTGCTCTCTGGTCTTCTTCCACTGAAGAGAATGCTGATACCGATATCCTTTGCCGCTTTGAACAGTTCATCATAAGTATCATTGCTCTCGCTTTCCTTCATGCTTTCAAAGGCGATAAGTGTATTCTTCCAAGTGGAGAGAAGGGCTTCTTTTTCTTCTTCTGTCATATCTTTCTCTAAGGACTGGCGGGACAGGATCAATAGATTTCCTAATTTGTCGTGGATGTTCATCTTTGCAGACAAGGTCTCTTTTTCCATCGTCAGTTCTTCGATTGTCTCTCCATATTGTCTCATTCTCTTATTGAAAGAAGAGAGCTCTTTGTTCTTTTTGTTCAGTTGGATGGATAGCTGATGTTTTCTTGTAATATTTGTCGCTATGATTTCATACAGGGATTTATCAGATAGTTGATGTTCTCTTCTTCTAAAAGAGTAGACATGATCAGCAAGAGAAATGATGTATTCTTCCTCCTGATGAGGAAGGCTGTTTCTTTTTATGTTTTCATCTTTGAGGATGCTGAGGAACTTTTTTCCGTTCAATAAGTATTCTCCCGTGATTCTGATAGAGAGATCATTCATTTTGCTGTTGACTAATCTTGTCATACCGCTTGCTTCATAGAAGCAGATACCGCAAGGCAGATCATCAAAGGCTTCTTTGATGCTCATCTTCGATATCTTGTTCTTTCTGTTTCTGATAAGAACGATAGTGATGAATAGATTCAAAAGCGTGAATGAGGATAACAACAAAAAATCGATGGAAACAGGGATGAAAACGGCAAAAGTGGATAAGAGGGTAAGTTTTGAAATATCGTCGATGTCAAAATAGGTAAGACATCCGATCAGAAGAATACTGAAGAAGATGGCAATCATAGATTCTGTTATGATAAAGAGATATTTATGCTTATGGTGAGAACATAAGAAGGCAGTGCAGAGTGAAAAGATGATGAGAGAAAAATAAAGAATAGAAATGAGAGTCTGAACAACATAGGGGGCTGTGATGTAATTCATTCTGTTTTACCTCCTTTCTCAAAAGAGAGGATGGTGTAGAAAAGATTGTCTTCTGTAAAAGAAGAGAGTTTTCCTTTATATTGATTCAGTTTCTCATCATCAAATCCTTCTAAGGAGATATCCGTAACATTAGCGATGATGCGAAGTGATAACTTGTCGTTTACAGAATCGATTCTGATCAGGATTTCGTCAAGGGAATCAAAACAGGTTTTCAGATAATACTGGAAAAATTCATAAAGGAGAATGCATTCGTTTCCATCGTATTCTCCTTTTGCTTCATTGATAAGAGAAGCAGAAATGTTGCATTCATTGAGATAGAGAAGAGATTCCTTGATCGACAATAGGATTTCCTCTATGTTGATGTTCTCTTTCTGACTATGAAGGATTTCAAGGTTGCTTCTTCTTTTGATGTAAGAGAGAGTGACACATGCTTTCTTTAGATTCTTAGAATAGTCTTTGCTGCCTTTGTCTGTACTTTCAAGGAGTGCTTTCAACTGAAGCAGATCATTATTGAGAACGGAAAAGACTTTATCGTAAAGTTGGTTTTTCTGCTGAAGCTTTGTTTTCTTCTCTTTGAGTTCGTTTTCATAAGCGATCAGTTCTTTTTCTTCTGAGAGGAGTTCGTTCTTGCTTGATAATTCATTCACCATCTTTGTAATGGAAGAAAAATCCTCGATATAGAAGATATGTCCTCCTGATATGTTCTGATTCGATAAGCGGATGTTCTCGTTTAAAAAGAGAGGACCTTTTGTCATACAGTCTTGGTATTGTTCTTTTGTAATATCCGTATCATCTAAATGATTGATGATAGGAACTAGATCATTGTCAGTGATGACAAAAGGAAGAGAAGAAATCTCTGAATAAAGGAGATAATTATCGTTAGTTGGAATCAGACCGATAAAGATACAGGTCTCTATCAGAAGGATGAAGGAGAAGGACAATAGTTCTGGTACCTTATAGGATTGAGTGGCATAGATGAAACATAAAATACAGGCGGCAGTCGTAACCGCAAAGACAAGAAGCGGAATCCAGATCTTTCTTTTGCACACGGAGATACTGCATTTTAAAATCAAGGTGACAAGAGACAAAAATGTCATGATGATGATCCATCCTATGGCAAGATAATAGACGATCTGATGGCTGTATTCTGCAACAGAATTCTCTTTTGTTGCTTTGAAAGCAAAGGCGAGCTGATGGAAATCATTTGTCAGGATGAAAAGGATCAGGACAATAGCAGGAAGGAGTATAAGATAGATCAGTTTTGATAGATTCTCTTTCTTTTTTCTTGTCAGTTCCATCATGGCGATAAGAGAGAGAGGAGGAACAAGACATTGCGGAATATAATACATATACCACAGATATCTGGAGATGGTGTCCTTCCTTGCGAAGATGTTGTATTTGATGAATCGGATAAAGAGCCAGAAGAAGAGAAGCATTGCGATGATGACTAGACAATATGAAGTGACCTCTTGTCTTGCCAATATCGTGGATTATGCTAGATA
>JAJVUU010000111.1 GCA_021621525.1 Caryophanales bacterium | reverse complement strand
GGACCGGCATTTTCGTTGGTTCTGGATGATGGAATTGACGCTTACTGTTTTCGCCTGCTTTGTTCTTAAAGGATTTGGTATAGCTTAGCAAGCTTAAGTACACTAGTCAGTTAAAGCCAATCCGGCAACCGGGAAAGCGATGCAAATCTTAAAACCGAAAGAAAACGGATAAGAAGCATTGAAATGCTCCACCAAATCCAATATAATTGTATTTAGAGGTGCAAATATGATAGTCACTACATCGATGCTGAAGGAAAAATACCATGACTACGCCAATCCGTTGGACAAAATAAAAAGAGATGCCGATAAGGGAATACTTATCAGGCTTACGAACGGAATATACGAGACCGATAAGGGGACGGACCCTTGCCTCTTGGCTTCCTCCATTTTGTCTCCTTCCTACCTGAGCTTCGACTGGGCTTTGTCCTATTATGGGCTTATTCCGGAGAAGGTCGTCTCCATTACATCCGCTGCCCTTGGCAATAGGAAGAACAAGACCTTCGAGAACTATTTTGGGAGATACGAATATATGGACATACCGGCAAAGGCTTTCCCGGAAGGCCTCACGTATCTCGAGAACGGCGAGTATTCGGTGAAGATTGCGACGAAGGAGAAGGCGATATGCGATTCCCTGTGCAAGTGGAGGGTGGTCAAAAACTTGTCAGAACTCAAAGATCTATTGTTTGTCGACAAGCGAATCGACGAGGACGAGTTCAACTCCTGCGACTTCGAGATGATGGAGAGGCTCGCTAACTTATATGGTAAGACCAATTTGAAATTGCTGATAAAACTCATCAAAAAAGGAGCATGAAAATGAATAGCGTTATCGAGACGATGCTCGGGAAGTACAATCCCAAGAACAACGAGGAAAGGGAAAATGCGGCGAAGGAGATCATCCAGGAGATCGCTTTGGCGGGATTGTCACGCGGCGGCTTCTTCGAGAAGGCTGCCTTCTATGGCGGAACGTGCCTTAGGATTTTCTATGGATTGAACCGATTCAGCGAGGACCTTGACTTTGCGCTGCTAGAAAAAGACCCCGATTTCCGGCTTAGCGATTATTTTCCCTCCTTGGAAAGGGAATTCGCCTCCTATGGGATCGAGATTCGAGCTGAGGAAAAGAAAAAAGCTTTTGACTCTGATGTTCAAAGCGCCTTTTTGAAAGGCAACACATTGGCGCTCATGATGACCTTCTTCCCCAAAAGCGAAGATGCCAGGAAGATCATCTCGAATCAGAAGATGAAGATCAAATTCGAGGTCGACACCGACAACCCGAAAGGCGGAAGGGCAGAGACGAAATTCAGGCTGCTCCCTGCCCCTTATCAGGTAAGGGTGTTCGGCGAATCCACGTTGTTTGCGGGGAAAATCCACGCAATCATTTGCAGGAACTACAAGAACCATGTCAAGGGAAGGGACTATTATGACTATCTTTTCTACATTGGGAAGGGCTCGGCCTTCAATCTTGAGTATCTTGAGAACAAGCTGAAGAACACCGAGGCTATTGCGCAAAACGAGAAACTGACCTTGGGAAAAGTGAAAGAGATGCTGAAGGCGAGGTTCGAGACAGTCGATTATGAATCTGCGAAAGAGGATGTATCGAACTTCATCAATGACAAATCGGGGCTGAGCCTATGGAAAAAGGAGCTGTTCCTTGTAACATTGAATGAACTGAAGGCGAATTAAAACCAAATCGCACAACGTATCAATACGTCTCGAACGAAATAGGACTTAAAACCTCATTTGCAAACGAGGGATGAATAAATTCGATTATTTGTATGCTGAATTTCAATCACCCTGCCTGAAACGAAAAAATCACTTGACACAGGAA
>JAJVUU010000055.1 GCA_021621525.1 Caryophanales bacterium | reverse complement strand
GCATAATTTCCCTTTCTTTCTTGAAAAAGAAAGAAGTACGGCCTTACAATGATTAGGTATAGGAGCATTCATCATGATTGAACGTTATTCTCGAAAATGCATGCGTGACATCTGGAGCGACCAGAACAAGTTCCAGACATATCTGAAAATCGAAATCCTCAATGCCAAGGCATGGGCAAAGATCCATGTCGTTCCTGAAGAAGACCTCCCCAAGCTTGAAAAGGCCACCTTCACCCTGGATAGGATCCATGAAATCGAAGCCGTGACCAAGCATGACGTCGTCGCCTTCACAAGAGCCGTCGGCGAATCCTTGGGCGAAGAGAAGAAATGGATCCACTATGGACTGACATCCACCGATGTCGTCGACACGGCCAACGGATATCTTCTCAAATGTGCAGACGAAATCCTCGACAAGGACATCGACGACCTGATGGCCGTCATCAAGAAGAGAGCCGTCGAATTCGAAAACACCCCGTGTATCGGAAGGACGCACGGCATGCATGCCGATATCACATCCTTCGGCCTGAAATGGGCTTTATGGTACTCCGACCTGAAGAGAATCAAGGAAGAATTCGCTCTTGCCAGAAAGAATGTTGAAGTCGGCAAGCTTTCCGGAGCAGTCGGCAACTTTGCCAATATTCCTCCCTGCATCGAGGAATCCGTCTGTAGCGACTTAGGCCTTGACTATGCCCGCATCTCTACCCAGGTCATCCAAAGAGACAGGCATGCCTATTACCTTTCCGTCCTTGCCTTGATAGCCAGCGAGCTTG
This sequence comes from Caryophanales bacterium, assembly GCA_021621525.1. GTDB lineage: Bacteria > Bacillota_I > Bacilli_A > RFN20 > CAG-288 > Enterosoma. Next base: position 10,874 of record JAJVUU010000055.1, on the reverse strand, counting down.
AAAAAATGGCCTTGGAAGTACGTCATCTTTCAAGACAGGAAGTCAAGGAAGTGGAAGAAGCCTTCACCAAAGGCCAGAAAGGTTCTTCGGCCATGCCTCACAAGAGAAATCCGATTTCCAGTGAGAACATCTGCGGATGTGCAAGAGTCATGCGAGGATATATGCTCACAAGCTATGAGAACATCCCCTTATGGCACGAAAGAGATATCTCCCATTCTTCCACGGAACGTATCATCTTCCCGGATGCGACGGAGCTTCTCGACTACATGCTTGTCCGCTTCAAGGGCATCTTGGAACATCTCGTCGTCTATCCTGAGAAAATGTTGGAAGACATCTACCTTACCAAGGGTGTCATCTTCGCCCAGAGAGTCCTCTATGCCCTCATGGAAAAAGGCCTTGTCAGGGAAGAAGCCTATGACATGGTCCAACCCATCGCCATGAAGGCCCTTGACGAGAACAAAGACTACAAAACTCTCCTCAAGAAAGACAAGAAGGTTTCTTTGCTTCTCTCCGAAGAAGAAATCGATTCCTGCTTCACATTGGATTACTACATGAAGAATGTCGATACCATCTTCAAGAGAGTAGGAATCCGCTAGATTGAAGTCAAAGAATACATAGCCTTTCTTACCACAATAGGATAAAAAAGTCTGAAAAGCCAGTGTCTCCAAAAGTTCTGGAAGCACTGGCTTTTTTGTTTCCATATCATATATATCTTCTAATAAAGCAAGAAGGTCAGAATTCAGATATCATCGTCTTTTTGACGATTCCATAGGTCTTGTCTTATAGAGAGAATGATGTTCAATGCTGCTTCAAAAGAATAGCTTTCAAATCAAACATTCATCAAATGAAATAGATGCAACCCTGAATGATGAAAGACATCTTATACATTGCTAAGACTGTGTCGGTTTATTACAAATAGCAATTATCCGGCCTATAGCTTGATATGCCATGGCGTACCGGCAACAAAAAGGGGAGTAAGTTCAGCCTGGATCAATGGTGATGCATAGTCAATGAATTCCTTCTTCATCTGCATATGATCCGGTGTGATCCAGTTCAACGGAACTTTCTTTTCAAGATTTGCAACTTTTGATATGTCGACAAGCTTGGTCGTCGTTTGATATGGCGCATCGGAAATGCGGCAGATGGCGACAAACTTGCCGCTTTCCCCTTCAAATGCAGCCTTGACGGCTGCACCGCCGACCTGATAGGCCTCCGTGATGTCCGTACGGCTGGTAAGATGGCCTGCACATCTCTGGAGAATGGAAAGTTCGACAGACCTGGTCTTGGTATCGATGTTCTTTCTGACGAGATTGCTAAGATACCTCGCCGTTCCTGTCAGCTGTTTATGTCCGAAGGCATCTTCATCATGTCCGTCGTCATTCAGTTCGCAGACATATCTTCCATCCGGAAGCTTTACGCCTTCGGAGACAGCGATGACGATGCTCTTCTTCTTTTCCTTGAGCATCTTTACCTTTTGCAAAAAGCCTTCACAGGTAAAAGGAATCTCCGGGAGACATACCATGTCGACTCCTTCGCAGTCGTCTCCCTTGGCAAGGCTTGCCGCAGCCGTGAGCCATCCGGCATTCCTTCCCATGACTTCGACGATGGTGACATAGTCGACTCCATACACCGTCGCATCACGGATGATCTCCTTCATGGTCACAGCGATATATTTGGCAGCCGACCCGTATCCTGGCGTATGATCTGTCTCGACCAGGTCATTGTCGATGGTCTTTGGAACGCCGATGAAGCGGATATCGGAACGGATGTCTTTTCCGTATCGGGAAAGTTTTTCGATGGTATCCATCGAATCATTTCCACCGATATAGAAGAAATACTTGATATCCAACTCATCGAGATAGGCAAACAAGGTTGCAAAAAGTTTCCTGTTTCCTTCTTCATCCGGATCAGGAAGCTTGTATCGGCAGGACCCCAAGAAAGAGCTTGGCGTACGCTTGAGTGCTTCGATATCCAAAGCGTTCCTGAAATAATCCGACAGATTGACGACCTTCTTCGACAGGAGTCCCTGGATGCCGTTTACCATTCCGTAGACGATTCCAGCTCCACGTTCCTTGGCAGATTCATAGACTCCTGCAAGAGAAGAATTGATGACGGATGTAGGACCACCGGACTGACCGACAATGACATTTGACATAACAGGTTTCCTCCATGGATTCAAACTTGTATACAAGTTTTGTATCTCTATTGTAGCCCTTTCATCGTCTGAAGGCAACCTGGAAGACAAACCTCCTGCCTAGATGTTTCCCTGCAGTCTCACACCGGCAGCAGCATCATCAAGAGAAGAACCTTCGATGGAAGAAGAAAGAGTCAGTTTCTTTCCGATGAGAGAAAGCGTATCAAGATAGGTCTTCAGACATCCTTCGAAATTGATGGTAAAGGTCCCTTTCCCATCGAAAGTCATGAAATCATTGCTTGGAAGATTGTTTTGAATCAGGACATAAAGCTGTTGCTTCAATTCATCATCCACTGACTTGTTTCCGAAATAGACGTTTTCATTTTTCAGCTTCATCCCATAGGAAAGGGATTCGCTTTTCTTGTTTTCAAAGACGAGACTGGTCTCATAGCCGTTGATGCTGATTCCCAAGACCATGTCCATCTCTTCCTTGCCATCCCTATCCAGCAGGTTGAAATAGCAGTTATCCAAAGTGATGTAGTTCAGAATATATTCCCCTTCGGCATGATAGGACATCAGATATCCATACCCAAGAAGCCCCTGGCTTTGGAGATAATCATTCAAGACATCCTCTCTGATCAGGATTCCATCACTCTTGACAAGACTGCCATCCAGGGCGGCATCAAGGACGGTCTTCTGGATATCTGCCTTGGATGGCTGATATCCTCGATAAGACTTCTTTGCCAGGTCAGAAATGCCGACTGAGGCAAAACTGATGGAATCGATATAGGATTTTTCTTCTTTTGACAGTCCGTCATATCCTTTGACAAGATAGGAAAAGGCAATCTGGGGATGATCGTCTTTCATATCGATGACATTTTCTTCAAGGAGTCTCTTCACCTTGTCCTTCTTTTCTTCCAATGCCATGTCTTCTTCCTGAAGCATGTTCATGGTGCTGCAGAAGGAAGAATTGAAATGGAGAGGTTCCAGATTCATTTCTGCCGTCAGTTTGTCTGTGAAGTCCAACGAAAGAAGATCATCGTCCTGAATATTGCCTAGCAGAGAGGAGACAAGGGGATCTTCGCTTTGGGAAGAAAGAAGACTTGAAAGGTCTTCGCCTGCATCCTTCTTTGAATAGACAAACCGTTTATTGTCAAAATCTTCCTTCATACGGACTCCGATGGATGAGAAAAGTCCATCAAGATTGGCTTGCCTGAGAGCAGCCATGGCGATGGAAGCCAGGCCAGACAGATGTCCGACTTTCACATTTTGGATGTTCAGGTAATAATTTTCCTCGTCACTGGAAAAGCTACAGCTGACATCGATGGTAGAGGAGATGATGCCTGCCTTGGCATAGACAAGGATATGGTAGGTATCTTTGTCGATCCTGATTTCCATGGCACGAAGATAATCCTTTGCCTTATCATCCATGGACTCCATGGAAAGAGAAAGAATCTGGTTGAAATCATCCTGTGTCATCTCATAGGTTATCTTCCCGGTATCCTTGGTATTCAAAAAAGATTTGGCAAGATTTTGATTCGCGATATCCTCCAGACTCAAAGACGTCTTCTGATATGTGGGGTTACCAAAATCAGAGACCAGGAAATAGAGGGTGGCCGCTCCACCGACGACGATGGTGACGGGGACTAAAATACCAATAAGCAGTTTCTTCATTCGTATGCCTCCTTTTTTATCTATATTTTACAGGTTCTTTGACATTTTTGATAGACTTTTGGTACCTTATGCAAAGCTGATGATTGGAAACCGCTTTTTGCTTTTCTTTTATCAGGCTTCCTATATGATATTTGCGAAAAATATTCCGAGGCGTTCCATGAAAACACTATTTGACAGATTCAAACACCTGTTCGACCCTATCGATCTGACCAAAGGCAGCATCCTGAAAGGACTGATTGCCTTCATGATCCCGATTCTCCTAAGCATGATTTTCCAGCAGCTCTACACCATGACCGATGCCATCATCGTCGGCCAGAACCTGGACACCTATGAGATTGCCGGCATCAACGACGTCGGCTGCATCAGCAACATCGCCTTGCAGTTCTGTGTCGGTGCGACAAGCGGCTTCTCCGTGGTCATCTCCCATAAGACAGGCGAAAATGACGAAGAAGGTGTCAGAAAAAGCTTCTATCTCCAGGCATGGCTGTGCCTTGCTTTGACCATCATCCTGACCCTTGCCTTCTGCCTTGGGACAGACGGGCTTCTTACCATGATGAAGATCAATCCAAGTGAGAGTGATCCCAACCAGCAGCTCCTCTATGATTCCGCACATGACTATCTTTTCATCATCTTCCTTGGTATCTTTGCAACGATGGCCTACAACTTCATCTTTTCCAACCTAAGGGCCTTGGGCGATAGCTTCATTCCTTTCCTTTTCCTTGTCTTAGGTGTCGTAAGCAACATCGGGCTGGACGTTCTCTTCATCGTCCCTTTGAAGTGGGGAGTCAAAGGTTCTGCCTGGGCAACCGTGCTCTCTCAGGCCATCGCCGCCTTGGCTTGTCTAATCTATGCCTTCATCAAATATAAGAATCTCCATTATCATAGAGGTGACCTGAAAGTCTCCAAAGCCTTCATCATGGAACACCTCAAGCTCGGTCTTCCTTTGGGTCTTCAGTCTGCCATTCTTCAGATTGGCATCATCATCATGCAGATGGGCGTCATCGCCTTCGACTATACGCCGGATGGCAATCTTGTCGTAGGTACTCCAGCCCAGGTAGGATATTCCGTCGCCTGCAAGGTCCATCTCATCATCATGAACGTCTATTCTTCCGTCGGAACGGCCCTGCTTACCTATCTTGGCCAAAACTATGGTTCAAAAAAGGATGACAGGATCAAGAAGGGGCTTGCCTATGGAACCTTGATTGGTGTCATCTCCTGGGCTGTGCTTACGGCCATAGGCCTTCTCATCACCATCAACGGAGCCTATATGTATATCTTCTTAAAGCCTGACAACATCACCCCGGAAGCCATCCGATACGGAAACCTCTACCTCTATCTCTGCATCCCATGCGACGTCATCCTGCTCATCCTCTTCATCTGCCGAAACTCCCTCCAGGGACTCAACCGTCCTCTGTTCCCCTTCCTTGCCGGCATCGGCGAACTTACGGCAAGAACGTTATGCTGCCTTCTCTTGCCAAGCCTTGTCAACGGCGGTCCGACGAGCTCAGAGGCCAGTTCGGCCAGTTATCTTGCCGTATGCCTGGCCGATCCTCTCGCCTGGATGTTTGCCGTAGCCATCATGATCGTTCCTCTCATCAAAGCCGTCTACGGAAAAAAGAAGATTGCCGAAATCGAGAAGCTGCCCAAATAAGTTTGAACCGCTTACATCGTAATTCGCTTGCAAAACCAATCAAAGCTGATAAAATAATACATCCATTCGAGACAGCTATCGACAAGAAGAGACGTCAGACGTATCCGTGCAGTTATGTCGCAAGTACTTCAAAGCTCCAGCAGAAAGACGAATGGCAACTAGGAGGTACTGAATTATGTTTCAGACTATTTTAAAGACTTTTGGCAGAAAGACGAAGAAGGGAATCACGAATTTCTTCGATTGTGTGCTTGATTCCTTCATCGCCAGCTCTTCCAGCAATCAACAGCTTTAAACCATTGCCCGCCTTATTGGCGGGCATTTCTCTTTGAAAAAACTACAAGAAAGAAAAAACATCCACTATAATATCAGCATGGCTTTTGACAATTTATCTTTGAACATCATCGCAGACGAACTGAAGGAGCAGATGCTCGACACGCAGCTTGGAAACGTCATGGCTCTGACAAACTATGACTATGCCTTTCCCTATTCCTTGAAAGATGAAAACGGGCTGAAGCACGGAACCTTCATCTTCTCCTTGGATCCGACGAATCCCTTTGTGACCTATTCCTTCGACAGATACCAGAAGATCGTCAACAATTCCGTATTCTTCAATTCTCTCAAGAAACTGAACATGTCTACCGTAAGAGATGTAAAGAAGCATCCGGGAGAAAGGATACTGACCATCTCCTTAGATGCAAACAGGGCAGACTTAAGTGAAATCAATTCAGGATATGACCTTGTTCTCGAGCTTTTCCCAAACAGGCCCAATGTCTATCTCATCGCATATCCCTATGGAAGAATCGTCAGTGTCTATCACGAACATACCGATTTGGAAAAAGGCATCTTCATCACACGGAATGCCATCTACCAATATCCAAAGGAAAGGGAGACCCTTCCGACGAATCTCAATGATCCGGAAGAAGCAAGGCCCTATCTTCCCAATGCCACTTTGAAAAGACTTAAGCATTATGTCCTGGACGAAGGACATGATTTGAAGGAAACTTTGACCAAGATGACACAGAGCAAGGATATCTATGTCATCAGGAAGGATATCCTTTCTTTTTCCTTTGATGATCCAAATGCCATCAAAGTCGAAAAAGGAAAGTTATACTCCACCTTCGTCAGCGATCAGAAGGCCATTGCCAAATATGAAAAGATCAGAGAGCTCATCAAACTGATCGAGAAATCTCTCAAGACAGCAAACAAGAAGCTTGAGAACCTTGAAAATGACCTTGATGGAGCCAAGGACAAGATGAAATACCTGGAATATGGTCAGGTCATCTATATGTATCAGGGTGAGATCAAGCTTGGCGACAGCCTTCTTGAGAAGGATGGATATCACATTTCTCTCGATCCGAAGAAGACGGCACCGCAGAATGCCAACGCCTATTTCAAGAAATACCAGAAAGCAAAAAGTGCTCTTTCGATTTTAAAGGATCTCATCGAGAAGACCAAGGACGAGATTTCCTATCTGGAAAAGAAGAAGCTTGAGGCTGAAGACGGCACGCCCAGAGATGTCATGGAGCTCAAGAGCGAGCTTCTCGAAGAAGGATACATCAAAGAAAAACAGGGTCGCAACACCGTCTACAAGGTTTCCAAGAAACATCATTATGATCCTCACTTCATCATCACAGAAAAAGGTAAGATCGGTTTTGGCATGAACGGGCTCCAGAACGAAGAACTCACCTTCCACCAGGCAAAGAAGGACGATCTCTTCTTCCATGTCAAGGATTATCCCGGAAGCCATGTCATCCTTTTTGATACCAAAGACGAAGACATGCAGGTGCTTGCCTGTGAGCTTGCCCTATACATTTCCCATCTGGACAATGGAACAGTCATGATTGCCAAGAAGAAGGACGTCAAAAAGAATGCCAACAAAATCGGACTTGTCAACATCCTGAAATATGAAACCAAGGTCATCAAGTTCATCCGCAAGGATTCGCTTGACCTGTTCAAAAAAGCACTGAAGGCTGATTGAGACTTGGAATCGTTCTTCATCCTATAACATAACAATAGAATAAAGCATATAGATAATGACATATGATAAGACGACATCCGTTTTTCAGTGATACCAATAAGATTGATGCTTATGATCAAAAGAGTATCTTATCATGCACCGCTGACCAGCCTCAATAAAGATAAACGATATCCTAATTATAATTAAGAAAAAGAAGTTGTTCATAATCTGTGGTGCCATCATGAAAGCATCCCTAAATTTTAGTTTCTTCGACCGACTATTATTATGAAAAGGCATCTAAACAAAGATTGTTGAAACAAAAAGAAGTTTCTAGTTTGGCCAGGATTTAAACTGAGGGCAATGCCCTTACGTAGCTTCCACTCTTAATCCTACTACTGAAAAAATGCTGCAAGTAAAAGAAGAATCTGAATAGGGACCCAATATACAATGTGATTATGCCAATGAGATAAGAGAGCTGCTTTTGAGCAGTCAAGCCCAAAAAAATCGTTCAAATTGTTGACATTAAGTCTTAGAGAAGGTATATTAATTCACGCGGTAATTTTTGCCCCCTTAGTTAAGTGGTATAACGGATCCTTGGTAAGGATCAATTGCTAGTTCGATTCTGGCTCGGGGCACCACTCGTAAAAAATAGTCGTATGAATATGCCGGTCTGTGTGCATCAATGAAGGAGGAAACCCAATGAGTTCTTCTGAAGAAAAGAAATCAAACAAAGGCAGAGCCCATGCTTTAGCTGCTTGGGAATGGTTTAAAGAGGCTGCTTGGTTACAGGTTTTACTCATTGTTGCAGTCGTCGTCGGATTGGTTATCGCAATTCCGTTCGTCGTACAGGCCATCGTCAATGCCGTCAATGCCAATGACTCCAACTTCTATGAAGAGCATCGAATCAAATATGCTGATGCTCAGAAGTATGTGGATGGCAAGGATTCCAAGGCTGCTGGTTGGATCGGTGATGGAAAGACCGAATACAGCACCAGTGGTGACAAGGAAGGATTCGTCGTTCTTTATTATAAACAGAACGATACAGATTGCACCAATCTTCAGAGCAGGATTGAAACCTGGTACAACAACTTCAACAAGAATTATGGTGAAGGAAATCTGAAGTTCTATTCCATTGATGTCAGCTGGTGCCCGAATGACAGCGACAATATCGCTGATTATGAAGGAACCAGAAGCAAATACGACAATCCCTATATCAGTCTCGAAGAACAGCAGAATGTGATGGATTCCGTCAAGGAAGTCTATCTCAAGCAGGATGATACGCATCAGTCTTCTTCCGTTACCGAAGAAACTCTTGAAAAGAGATTGGATACTGGTGCAAATGTTTCTACCATGGAAACTCCCCTCTTCATCACCTATAGCAGAAAGAAGGGTTCCAATGGCAAATTCGATATGACAAAGGTCATCTTCGATACCGTTGGAAGCTTATCCAACAGCTCTGAGACCGATGTTGCCAAGCTCATGCTTGACATCTACAACTTCCAGGTCGTCACAAAGTAAAATCAGCAGCTCGCAAGAGCTGCTTTTTTTGTGCTATACTTCTCTTATGAATGAACAAGGATACCTAGAGACCAAAGACGTCTATCTTCGTCATTTCAAGGAAAAAGACCTTGATGACATTTTTGCATACTCCTCCATTCCTGGAGTCGGAGAGAATGCCGGTTGGAAACATCACGTCTCAAAAGATGTCACCAAAGCTGTGTTATACAATTATTTCCTTATCAATGATGGCTGCGTTGCCATCGTAAGCAAGAAGAACAGACATGTCATAGGTTCCATATCCATGACAAAAGATAGTTCCCTATGCCAGGATTTCAAGGGGATGAAATGCTTTGAGCTAGGATATGTCCTACACCCAAGATATCAGAACAAGGGTATCGTCAGCGATGTCGTAAAGACACTTACGGAATACGTGTTTTCCCATAAAAAGGCGGATGTTCTTCTCATCTCCTGTCACAAGGACAACATCGCATCCAGGAAAGTCGCCACCAAAAATGGTTTTGTAAGGTATAAAATCCTGGAAGACATCTATTTTCCTGCCATCGATGAATTCCGCACACAATACTGCTACTTTCTCGAGAATAACCAAAAAAGATGACCTGCTTTCAGATCATCTTTCGTTTTTATGGAATTTTTCGTTCATCTTCCTTACAACCTGAAGGGGAACAAGGCTGCTGATATCCTGGTTTTGGAAGAAGAGTTCCTTGATGGCAGAAGAGGAGATGAAGGCCTGATTCTTCTTAGCCATGAGATAGACCATATCAATATCAGGCTCCAGATATTCGTTGACCTCGTGGAGCTGATATTCTGCCTCATAATCCGTCACGGCTCTCAAGCCACGGATGAGTGCCTGGGCATGAAGCTTCTTGGCTTCCTTGACGACCAGATGCTGGGTGGATACGATTTCAAATCCTTCATATCCCTGAAAGACTTCCTTGGCCATATCCACACGCTCTTGGCATGTGAACATATAATGTCCGGCCTTCATTGGGTTATCAGCGATCATGATATAGACTTTATCAAAGAATTTCTTTGCCCTCAAAGCAACATCGACATGCCCATTGGTGAGAGGATCAAACGATCCAGGATATACTGCAATCTTCATATCAATCCTCCTTGGTATATACGGCTACGTGCTTTGCACCATATCGATATTCCTTCATGGCATATCCTTCGATTTCTTCATTGACCGGTTCCTGTTCGGAAACGATGACGGCATTCTTTGAAAACATGTCCCTCTGGCTCATATCCCTGATGATATTGGCATTGATATTCATCCTATATGGTGGGTCTAGAAATAGGATATCCAGTTTCAATTCCGGATTTCTTTTGATGAACACACGATAATCCCCCAAAAACAATTCATGATTCTCTGGCTGAATACCTAAGGCCTTGATATTATTTTTCAAGACGAGGAAGGTGCCTCTGTCCTTATCGATGAAGTAGCATTTCCTAGCGCCTCGTGAGAGAGCTTCCAGGCCCATGGCTCCGGATCCGGCAAACAAATCGCAGCATATGGCATTCTCCGGCTTCTTCTGAAGCACATTGAAAATAGCCTGACGGACTTTGTCCATGGTCGGGCGCGTGACTTTGCTGTTTGGTATCTCCAGATACCTTCCTTTATAGATGCCACCAATGATTCTAATCATACTTTTTGATTTCCTTTGTCAGCCTGTCCGAAATCATGACAAGGATATGTCTCAGTTTCTGATACCTATCAAGATATTCTGCCATGAGAGGGTTCCTTCTGAGTTCCTCATCCTTTTGATTCGATAGGACAAGAAAATCATGTTTCTTCTTCTCGTCTGTTTCCTTTTCGGCCATGGCAATATAGGAATCCCGTTCTTCCGAAAGGGAGACAAGCTTGTCATCCTGATAGATTTTCTCTGACAGCTTCTTCATCTCCTGATAAATCCTGGAGCCTTTGAAGGATTCCAGGA
>JAJVUU010000054.1 GCA_021621525.1 Caryophanales bacterium | reverse complement strand
TTTTTCTTTTGTCTTCCAATCCATTGGAACACGTCTACGACGAAATCATTGAAGAACATTCCTTCCTTCTAGTCAACATCATCATCGATGATTGGTTTTCCCTTCTTTCCCCCTATCCACATGAAAGAGTCTTCCATGGTGGGGCAGACTTCAAAGGAGGCGGTCCCGTTTTCCTTAAGAGACTCACAGATGAGATTCTTGTCAAGGTCGAGAGCCTCATGAAGAGGAAGCCAGAGAAAAGAATCCTTCTTGGTTATTCTCTGGCAGGGCTTTTCAGCATCTACGCTTCTACCATGAGCAATCTCTTTTCCTCCGTCGGAAGCATCTCAGGTTCCTTATGGTATCCTAACTTCATCGATTATCTCAAAGAACACGAAAGCTATGCCAGGAACATCTATCTTTCCCTTGGAGACCAGGAATCAAAGGGAAACAACCGATTTCTGTCTAAGGGCCTGACTTGCCAATTCGAGGCATTGGACATCTTCAACAGACAATCAAAAAATGTCCTTTTTGAACTGAATCATGGAGGACATTTCATCGATGAAGAATCTCGTATGCTGAAAGGCCTGGATTGGCTCTTGGAACAAGACTAAGGACGTTCAACCCTTTCGATTTCGCCGTTGTAGTCTGCCTTCAGGGAAAGGGTAGTCGACATGCCTGTGGTGGAATTCTTGGCATTCTGCTCAAGAGATAATATCATGCCAAGCAAATCCATTTTAATCACTTCATTGATATATCCCTGTTCCGTCTGACTTTTATAGGGGTAGTTCTCCAAAGTGTAGACAAGGACATCATCCTCAACCTTCATATAGGGATAGTAGGAACGGATGTCCGCAAAGAAATCTCCGTAATAGAGCCCTCCGCTGTTTCCGATTCCCTCCGTCTTGGAAGAAAAGATCGAATAGATGAGTTCTTCGCTGTTTTCCTTGAAATAGCTGACGCTGGAATACTTCACCTTTTCAAGAGAAGAGGCATCATCAAGGCGTCGATACTGATAAGTATCCACGACATACTTATCCTCGAGAGGATAGGTGAAGATTTCCTGCTTCATGACGTCATAGCCATCATATTTCAGGATGGAACTGCCTGTATAGTCCTCCACCTGGTATTTATAGAAGTCATCTTCCTTGCGGTCATAAAGGACATGCATCGAAGAAGAACCGACTTCCCCTTCCTTATCAAAAGTATGGGATTCATAACGATAGTCGATGCTATGAATCTGCTCCTTGGCCTTCTTCAGAGAACAGCCGTTGAGAAAAGAATTGATTTCCTCGGGAACATTGCCGTTGGCACAGGAACATAGGGCGATGACAAGAAGAAGGGAAGTCTTTTTCAGTTTCATGGGTATCAAAGATAGCTGTAGGTGCAGCTCACATCAACATAATCACTTTTTGACTGATAGTCAACACTTTGGCAGCTTTCTTTTACAAGAAGTCCGTCAGAATCATAGGTAGCCGTAAAATCATATCTTCCATAGACAGAGACCGAAGCATCATCTGGTCCATCCGTGCAATAGTAATTGTTGATCGTAAACATCTTGGAAGTACCCTTCGTATAGAATTCAAATCCGCCATCCTTGTTCGTCCTGAACTGAAGCTTGGTCACATAGTCATAGGAATAGCAGAACTGTTCCAGGAAGACACCATATCCAGATCCGGCATCATTGTCATCCTTGGAAAGGAAGTTCTCCTTCGATATGCGGATAGGAAGAAGAAAGAGATAGGATTTTCCATTATCGAAGCTTTTCGTTGCCTCGTTATACTTTCCGGAAGGAAGAGCATAGGAATCCTCTGGCTTGAGGAAGGCAAAAGGAATCTTATTTCCATCCTTGCTGGCGCTGATTTCACCAGCCGTACTTGGGGAATACTTCGTATAATTCACTTCCTGATAGTCAGGAAGCCTGGAATTGACATCCTTCTTCCAGTCTACTTCGTTTCGCGAAGAACAGGAAGCGAGAAGCAAAAGACACAGACCAGGAATCATCCAATGTTTTTTCATAGGAATCCTCCTTAGTAAAGACGGATGTTCATATCCGTTTCAGTGATCTGGCTGCGGCTCAGATCAAGAGTCACATGAAGCTTGCTTTCCTTCTTATAGGCCTTGTCAGACTTCAGATAGAGGAATTTGCTTTCTCCTGAATACTGATAGGAGCAACGGACAAAGAAGACGTCACCATAGTTGAGATTGTTCTCGACAACGACTTCGATACCTCCGTTTTCAACGATCTGATAGGCGTCATGAGGCATATCGACACGGAACTCCTTGGAAAAGACTCTCGTTCCAAGGCCTTGGACAAGCTTGTTGGAGATGATGTCAGAGCAAAGAGCATAATAGTCAGAGACAAACTGGAGGAAGAAGACAAAGCCGGCCTTGCTGACCGCCTTCTGCTTCTCCTTGGAAAGTCTGGACAGGTTCATGCGGTGTTCCTTGTCCAGATATCCGTAAGGATTGCTGGCCTGATCCAGTTCGTTCTTGCAGTCTTTGATTTCCTTCTTCAAGACATCGACAAGACGACGGCGGCTCGCCTTTAAGGAAGAAACCTTCGACTCATAGTCCATGGTCAGACCATTGAAGGCAAGATTGAAGGAATTTTCCTTATCCGTCTGATAATTGTCCTTGAAGATATGATATTCATCGACTCTGCGTTTGAGAGCTTCCTTGTCGGTATTGTTCTCCTTGAATTCCTTGAATTCCTTTTCTTCCTTATCCTTCTTCTCCTTGAAGAGAGCATCATTCTTCGCCTTCAGCTCTGCCTTGTCAGACTTCAGCTTCAGGGTGAGTTCCTTGATTTTCTTATCTGTCTCTTCCCTGGTTTCCTTGATTTTCCTGTTGTTTTCAAGAACGAGCTCATCATACTTCTTCTGAACTTCGTTTTTGAAGGCCTCGGAATCACGGTTGTCGATTTCAAGCTTCTTCTTATCATAATCCTGGTTTTCAAGCATGATCTTGGCATCCATGTAGTCATTGGCAGCCTTTATTTTGTTGTCACGATATTCCTTGAAGGAACCTTCGCCAAGCTTGCTAATCACAGACTGATAGTTGTAGAAGCTTGCATGGAAGCTGTCAAAAGGAGCAATCGGTTTGAATAGAACGGTATCTTCCTTGGCATTGATAAGCGTCAGCCTGGTGAAGTCAAAGGCGACTTCGATTTCCTGATTGACAGAAACATCATCCTTATCGGAAGCCAAAGCAAAGAAGACACGATTATCCAGAAGGAGATGGACAAGCTTTTTATTGCCGATGGTCTCGATTTCCTTGACGAGGCATTTGATACCAGGCTTGTTGAAGATGACGGCATCGCTTGGGAGACGAAGCTCACAGTGTTCGATATCAGGCGTCTCTAAGATTTCAGGAAGTCTGATCCTGCTGGAAAGCAACATGATGGTATTGTTCTTGACGGAAACATCAAATGAATTATAATTCGGGATTCTAGGGACAATCGTCTCTTCCGTCTTTTCATCAAAGAAGTAGGTTTTCTCCATGTCAAGCCTGACATTGATGACGTCGCCTGGCTTGATGGAATCGATTTCCTTGACCTTGATGATGATTTGGCCCTTGGAAGAATCAATCTCTTCATCATTGGTGATGTTGCCATAGATGAGGCACTCGCTTCCAAGTTCCTCAAAGTGGCTGACCTTGCAGGAGAGACCACTCTCTCCGGGTTTGCACAGGGAGACAGCTTCACAGCGGATTCCCAGAACGATGTCATGCTTTCCGTCAAGGTATTCAGGAAGAACCTTGATAAGCTGATTGTAATCACACTCCAAATCACAGTCATTGTCCTTGAAATGGACCTTGACCTTGTCCTGCTCACGAAGAAGCGTAACCGGGAAGAAGTTCATCTGCGGAGTACCGATGAAGCCGGCGACAAACTTGTTGGAAGGATAGTTGTATAGGTTCTTCGGAGTATCGACCTGCTGAATCCTTCCACCTTTCATGACGACAACCCTGTCTCCGAGGGTCATGGCTTCCGTCTGATCATGGGTGACATAGATGAAGGTCGTCTTCAGTTTCTGGTGAAGTTTGGCGATTTCCGTCCTCATCTGGGTACGAAGCTTTGCATCAAGGTTGCTCAAAGGCTCATCAAGAAGCATGACCTTCGGATCACGGAGAATGGAACGGCCCAAGGCAACACGCTGTCTCTGGCCGCCGGACATATTCCTCGGCTTCCTGTCAAGATAATCCTTGATGCCGAGGATGTCCGCTGCCCAAAGGACCTTTTCCTGGACGACATCGTCCGGAACATGTCTCAGTTTCAGACCGAATGCCATGTTCTCATAGACGGTCATATGCGGATACAAGGCATAGTTTTGGAAAACCATGGCGATATCCCTGTCCTTTGGTTCGACATCGTTGACGATGTTGTTGTCGATATAAAGTTCACCGGCGGTGATGTCCTCAAGTCCGGCGATCATTCTCAAAGTCGTGGATTTGCCACACCCGCTGGGGCCGACAAAAACGATGAACTCACCATTCTGGATATCCAAGGAAATATCGTTGACGGCCTTGGTGCCGTTAGGATAGACCTTATATATGTGTTCTAGTTTCAGACTGGCCATAATCAATCTCCTTTATTTCAGTAGAGCAATGCCATACGGAGGAAGAGTCAACATGTTCCCTTCGACCGAAGGCTGAGTCGTCACATCGACAAGAAGGATGTCTGCCATCTTCTTGTCTTTCATATCATAAGTATAGGATTGCGTATCAGAGAAATTGAAGAGCATCCGTATCGTATCGGATTCATAGGTCTTATCGAAGGCAAGGATAAGGTTGTCCTGGCTATCCTGATTGAGTGCTTCATCCTCAGGCGTCTGGGAGACTGTGCCTCTTGCGATGGCAGGATAGGTATTTCTCATCCGCAAGGCATGCTTCTCATAGTTCAGGATTGAATTATCATCCTCAAGCTGACTCTTGCTATCAGGATAATACTGTGTCTGAGCATTGGCATGAGGCACATCCTTCGTCTCATAGGCATGACTGGAATCATCCCAATAGTAATGGGTACGGTAGTTGCTGTCAGCGTAGTCACCATGACTGACCTTGCTCGAACTCATGCCGATTTCATCTCCATAATAGTTGAAGACGGAACCATTCAGCATATCCCTGAGGCCTAGAAGGAACTTCGTCTGTCTGATGTTTCCGCCTCTGGTCACCCTCGGAACGTCGTGGTTGTCCAGAAACGGTGCCGGAATATGTCCTGATGCAGCTGCTATCATGTCAAGCATGCCATCAAGATACTTTTTCTTGAATCCTCCTGACATTCCAAGGGATTCGACCATGAAACCGCTGTTTCCCTGTCCCGGGAAGTAGAAGAAGGAATCGCACCCGCTTTGGTAATACTGCTTGATGGTAGATAGGGAATCAAAGCATTCACCGACGACATAGCCATGATTGTCATGAACCATCTTGGCAATCCTGTCAAGAATCCTGACATTGCTTTCCGTATCATGGAAATCGTAATACAGGACAGCGTCAAGGCGGAATCCGTCAATGCCGATTTCATCTGACATATAGTAGTCGATGACAGACTTTATCTTCGTGAAGGTGAATTCGCTTTCGAAGTCGAACTCAGGCATATCGCCCGAGAAGTTGCATTCATAGTAGAAGTCATTGGCACCTGCCTTGGCATAGGTCTTTCCATCCTGAGGGGCGGAACCATCCTTGATGACATAGAGCGACTCGTAATCTTTTTCTTCATCATCAAGGCTTTTACCAAGAAGGCGTTTCCTGTGTGCCAGGATGCATTTCTCAAACCAGGGATTGTAGTAGGAAGAATGATTGAAGACTCCATCCATGATGACCTTCATCTTCTTCTGATGGGCATGACGGACAAGATTCTTCAGGTCATCCATGGTTCCGAAGGAAGAATCGACGGAGAAATAATCCTGGATGTCATACTTGTGATAGCTTGGAGAGGAATTGATCGGAGTCAGCCAGATACCGTTATATCCGATATCGGCAAGATAGTCGATCTTGTCATCGATGCCCTTCAGGTCACCTACGCCATCATTGTCGGAATCGGCAAAGGAAGGAACGAAGATTTCATAATAATTCCTGTAATCATCTTCGATACGATTTTCCTTGATTTCGTCAAGGGCAGAGGAATTCCCGGCATTGCTACAGGAACAAAGCAGGGATGCAAAAAGGAGAACAGGAATCTTTTTCATTTTTTCTATCCTTTGACGGCGCCACCGGTGACACCTTCGACATAGTATTTCTGAAGCCAGAAGAAGAGAATCATAATCGGAACGGAAGTCACGACACCACCTGCACAGAAGACGGGGAAATAGGCCTGCTGATCCGTGAGCGTGGTGATCATGGCTCTCAAGCCTACGGCGACCGTCCACATGGAGTTATCTCCTCCGGCAAGGATGCTTGCCATCATGAAGTCGCCCCATGGAGCGATGAACGTGATCAAGAACGTATAGACGACAATCGGTTTGCTAAGCGGCATGATGACCTTGAAGAAGATTGTGTTTTTGTTGGCACCATCGATCATGGCAGCCTCATCCAAGGACTTTGGAATCGTATCGAAGAAACCCTTGGCAATGTAATACTGCATGGCCGAGCCACCGATGTAGATGAGAATCAAGGAGTAGATGTTTCCGCTCAATCCGATCAGCTTCAGGATGAAGTAGATGATCATCATGCTAAGGAAGCCAGGGAACATGCCGAGAACCAGGATCAGCTTCATGATTCCTTTTCTTCCACGGAAGCGAAGCCTGGATAGGGCATAGGATGTTCCTAGAATCAGAACAGTTTCACAGACAGAGGCGATACAGGCAATGATAAGGGTGTTGAAATACCATTTTCCAAAAGTATATCTCGTATCCGTAAACAACGTCTCATAGTTCTTGAACGTCATGACGTTGACACCATTAGCGATGTTCTCGGCTGTCGGAAGGGCAGGGACGAACATAGAAGGGTTATAGGAAGAAGACAAAGACTGGAAGACGAGATAGACAAAAGGTATCAGCCAAATGATGGAAAGCACCACAAGGAAGACATAGACACAGATGTTTCTGGTCAGGATTTTCCTCTTATGGGAACGATAATGTGTCTTGGAATCACTCATTACTGGAATGCCTCCTCATTGTTGACGCTGGAAGAATGGCCATAGAAGATGAGAGAGAAGAAGGCGATGATGACAAAGACCAGGATGCCTAAGACGCTGGCTAGGCCATAGTCGAAACTCCTGTTGGTCGTAAGCTTGTAGATCCATGTGATCAGAAGGTCCGTCTTTCCGATTCCCGAAGAAATCAGGGATGTCGGAACATTCTCACTTGATAAGTCAAAGGTGAAGCCAGGTCCGCCTCCGGAAAGAAGGTAGATGACGTTGAAGTTGTTGATATTTCCGATGAACTGGGAAAGAAGATACGGTCCGGTGACAAAGAGCATGTACGGAAGAGTGATCTTGAAATACATCTTGATGGGAGAAGCACCATCGATCCTGGCAGACTCATATAAGTCATCCGGAATGTTCATCAGAAGGCCGGTGCAGATCAACATGGTATAAGGGATACCGACCCAGGTGTTGATAAGGATGATGATGACCTTGGGAAGCAAGGCACCATAGGAAGAATCCGCAAGCCATCCAATCGGAGACTCAATCCATCCCCAGTTGAGAAGAAGGGCGTTGACGATGGAGAAGCTGGAATTGCCGAACATGAAGGAGACAAGCATCAAAGAGATGAACTGAGGAACGGCGATGGTCGTGATGAGAATGGTCCTCCACACCTTCTTGAGCTTGATACCCTTGATATTGATGATCATAGCGACAATCATGCCAAGGAAATAGTTGGAGAAGGTAGCAAAAAAGGCCCAGAGCAAAGTCCAGAGAAGAACCTGGAAGAAAGTCCTGACAAAGGCAGTTCCAGAAGCCAAGCCTGTAGAAGAGAAGACCTGGGAAAGATTGTAGAAGCCGACCCAATCGAATAGCTTCGTCGGAGTGATATGCATGTAATCATAGTCCGTGAAGGCAATGGCAATCATCATGACGATAGGAATGATGGTAAAGATGGCCAAGCCTGCCATCGGGATGAAGAGAAGAGTCTTGTCATAAGACTTATCAAGGACGTTTTTCAGCGTTTCCTTGTCGGAAGCATATTTTCCGATGTATCCCTTTTCTTGGAGATTGAGGGAATCCCTGAGTTGGTTATACCATAAAAAGACAAGGATTCCGATGAAGACAAACGAAAGGATGGAATATAAAAGTATGGTAAACGAATTATCGACATAAACAGAAGTTGTCAAATCAAGGATGCCTGTGTCATCAAAAATCTTGTATTCGACCTGACCGAGCGTGCCTAGAGTCGGAAGCTGACTTAAGGCGCTTCCTCCAATCATGACCATAAACAAGATAAAGAAGACTTCATATAAAAAATAGAGGGCACCACGGATGATCTGATGCCTTGTTACAAGACCAGCTCCCATGAAAAGGAACGAAAGCCTTGTAAAGATGTCACCTCTTTCTCCCGCTCTCTTGATGTTGCGGAAGACATTGGTTATGGCAAGGCCCTTTTTTCTTGCCTTCGAAGGAATGGCAGAAATCTTTTTTGTCGTATTCTTTGGGATGTCGCCAAAAAAGTGGGAAATCTTATATCCGATTCTTTGGAAACGGTTCAAAGACAGATATTCCAAGCTGTTCTGAAGTGTGTACTGTTGGCTGTCCATATTTCCTCCTTATGAAGCAGAATAATCAACAAATGTGATGTGGGCTTTCAGCCCACATCACATATACGGCATGACTTTATTTGTTTACTTGGTTGTGACGGCGACGTTGAAGGACTCCATGTAACTCTGGAGATCGTCATCCGTGATGGTAGCGCTACCCTTGGCAAGGATAGGAGTATACGGATTGGTGGCTTCCGTCCAGGCACCATTGGGAACGATCGTCTGGGCAACGGCGAACTGGGCCTGATCGGCAAGAGCCTTGACGTGCGGAGTTTTCTGAACCTTGTCCAAGGCCTTGACCTTCTTATCTGTAGGAGCGATGGTCAGATCATCGAATCTCTTTTCCTGAACAGAAGAAGAGACAAGGTAGTTGGCAAGTTTATGAAGGACGGCAAGCTTTTCGGAAGACTGGGATTTCTGCTTGTTGACGCCATAGAGCTTATAGCCTAAGAAGGCAGAGAGGTTCTTGGTTTCACCATCGACAGTGACGGTAGGAAGCTTGACGCATCCATAGTCTTTGCCCATGGCCTCAGAATAGGTGGCAGCATTCCAGGAGCCATCGACGCAGGCACCTAAACCATTTGCCGTCGTCGGAGCCTTCTGGCCCTCCTTGGTCGTATCGATGGTCGCATTCTGAACGATGCTTCTCATGGCCTTGGCAGCCTTGAGACCCTTTTCTGTATTGAAGTCTGCGGTGATGCCGGCGATGCTGGTCTCATCGGTAGAAAGAGTGACATTATATCTTGCACCGAAGGTGAAGAGAAGACCGACGGAGAAGAAGGGTTCGGCAAGCTTATAGGAGAACTTCAGTTCGTTGGCATTGCAGACTTCAACAATGCCGTCGATGGTGTTAAGCTTATCTTCCTGACCCTTGAAGACGCTCTTGTTGTAATAAAGGAAGTATCCGTTGTCTCCGGCATAAGGATAGCCATACATCTTGGTGCCGACCTTGGCAGCAGCGATAGCTTCATCAGCCATGTTCTTCTTCATGTCGCTGGCAAAGGTAGACGGAACTTCGCCAAGGATACCTTTCTGAACAAGTCCGAGAGTCTGATCGGAAGCATAGGCGAAGAGGTCCGGTCCGACGGTCCAGTCAGAAATCTTATCGGCGTTATTGACATCGCTTTCACCCAACGTATAGTTCTCGACGGTGTACTTGTCGGAAAGATTGTTCTGAGTAAGGAAAGTCTCGACTTCAGTCTTGATCCAATCTTTCTGAAGTGACGGACCACCGATCACCAGTTTTTCCTTCTGTGTCGGAGTTGCAGAATTGCTTGCACCGCCTGCAGAACTGCTTGTGGCACCGTGAGTGCATCCGACCAAAGAAAGAACAGACAACGCAACCAAACCGAATAATTTAGAGTGTTTCATAAATTTTTGATCCCCCTTTATGTTCTCTAACAAAACGTACCATACCGACTATTTCCATGAGGCTTAAGATTCTAATGCCCCATTGAAACCGATGTTTCAACAGCGTCCGTATCGCTTGTTCAGTGCGAGCAGATGCCTCATCAAGGAACTCGACAGATCATCCTTGGTGATTCGATATACCCAGTTGTTTCCAACCGTAGAGGGCGTGTTGATACGTCCTTCCTTGCCCTGGCCGAGCAGATCGTTCATCGACTGGACGGCAACGCTCGAAAGCGATGCAAGGTTGAGCTGAAGCAATGCTTCTACCTGGGCCGATGTATCACCTGGTGCCACCAAGTCGACACCGAAGTGACGGCAGTCCTTGTTGATCTGTGCTTCGGCAAGCTTCCTATCCGAGGAATTGAGGCCGTCAAGATACTGCCTCAAAGGCTGACAGTCATGTGTGGAAGAAAAGGAAATGTTGTTGAACGTATAATTGGATGGTTGGTTGTTGTTTCCCATCTCTCTTGGATAACCGAATTCGATGACTCTCTCATCCTTGATCCTGAACTCCTGCAGGACTTCATCCATCTCATCGGAATGGAAGTCGACGTCTTCGGCAATCACCCTGCTCATATCAGGGATGAAGTTCTTCAGGACCATCTTTCCTTCCGTCTTCTCCCATCTTCCGTTGAGACCGTCTTGGCTTCCATAAGGAAGAATATAATTCTCAAGATATCCACGGAAATGGTCAAGGATGACGAAATCGAAGAGATTCATATAGAAGTTCAGCCGGTCCCTGAAAAGACGATAGCCATTCCTCTTAAGATAGTCGAAGTCATACAGAGGCATTCCCCAGACCTGTCCTTTGGAATAGAATACATCCGGAGGATAGCCTGCGACATATTCCATCTTTCCCTCTTCATCAAGGAGGAAATTCCGGTGATGCTTA
The DNA here is from genome assembly GCA_021621525.1 of Caryophanales bacterium. Classification (GTDB taxonomy): domain Bacteria; phylum Bacillota_I; class Bacilli_A; order RFN20; family CAG-288; genus Enterosoma. Next base: position 741 of record JAJVUU010000054.1, on the reverse strand, counting down.
TACACGTCGATGGAATCATAGGAGATGTGCATGGGCAGGATACCGACAAGCTGAATGCCTTTCTGCCTGGCATAGGAATGAAGCTGTTCCCACTGACGAAGGAAGATATACTGCGTCCAGATGTAGAACTCGACATCATCCTTGTGTTCGTGACGGAACTTCTCAAAGGAATCCAGAGAATACTCATGGTAGATGGAACTGAACTCATTCCAGGGCTTTCCCTGATTCTCTTCCTTGAGACACATGAAGCAGGCATAATCCAGAAACCTGTTCTTCCTCAAGAAGGTAGTGTAGCCTCTTTGATAGGTACTATAGCCTTTCTTGAAACGTTTGAAGGCAATCTTGAGAATCCTGGACTTGTTCCTGTAAATCCGAGAGTAATCAATCCTTCGAGGATCATCTCCCCATTCGACATCCGTGAAATCCTTCTTTTTGAGAAGCCCTTTGTCAATCAGATCATTGAAATCGATAAGATAGTGATTCAGGGCACGGTTGGAGAAGGCCTGGTAAGGGGAATCCGCAAATCCCGTCGAACCGACAGGAAGGACAACCCAATAGGAGAATCCACATCCGGCAAGAAAGTCGATGAACTCGTGCGCACTCTTCCCGATGGAACCGATTCCATACTCTCCGGGAAGGGAGAATATAGGTAGGAAGATACCGCTTTTGCGAAGATTGTTGTTCATGTTTTTTTGTTTCGAACCGCTTACAATTTTAGAAATGAAATTAAATTTAAGAAAA
>JAJVUU010000110.1 GCA_021621525.1 Caryophanales bacterium | reverse complement strand
AGGTGGGACGACGAAATCGAATTCTAACGAATTACCGATTTCTGTCCCACTCTCGCTTTTTGTGTTTCTATGCTTTTAATTGTAAGAGTTCTTCAATCTCAGCCAGAGTACTAGCTTGGGAGATGGCGCCACGTAGTTTGGCTGCACCTGAGGTACCACGGAGGTAGTGAGGGGCGAGGCCACGGAATTCACGAACGGCAATGTGCTCACCTTTGAGATCGATCAAGCGTTTCAAGTGTTCGTAAGCGATCTTCATCTTGTCTTCAAAAGTCAAATCAGGCAGGATTTCACCTGTTTCAAAGTAGTGGTTGATTTGGTTGAAGAGATAAGGATTACCCATAGCAGCGCGACCAATCATGACCGCATCAGCACCGACTTCTTCGATCCGTTGTTTGGCATCTTGAACCGTACGGATATCTCCGTTTGCGATAAATGGAATCTTAGTCAGGGCTTGTGCAACCTTGTGAAGGGTCTCAAGATCCGCATGCCCCGTATACATTTGCTCCCGAGTCCGTCCATGCATGGCAAGGGCAGAGACACCCGCAGCTTCAGCAGCGAGGGCGTTCTCAACTGCTAGGGAAGGGTCCGACCAACCCGTCCGCATCTTGACCGTCAATGGAATATCTAGGACGGATTGAACCTTATTGATGATGGAGTAGATCTTGTCTGGGTCCTTGAGCCACATCGCACCAGCCTCGTTCTTGACGATTTTATTCACCGGGCAACCCATGTTGATATCGACGATATCGGTCTTGGTATTTTCTTGGATAAATTCAGCTGCGCGTGCGAGGCTATCTTCGTCACTTCCAAAGAGTTGGATCGATACAGGATTTTCTCCTTCATCGATATGGAGCATGTGAAGCGTCTTTTCATTGTTGTACTGGATTCCCTTGTCAGAGACCATTTCCATCACAACGAGCCCTGCTCCCAGTTCTTTGGCAATGGTCCGGAAGGCTGAGTTGGTCACTCCGGCCATTGGGGCTAGGACGGTACGGTTAGGGATTTCGACATCCCCGATCATAAATGGCGTATTAAGATTTGTCACGAATGAGTTCCTCCAAGTCATTTTCGTCAAAGTGGTAGTGTGTTTGGCAGAATTGGCAGGTAATCTCTGCACCGTGATCTTCATCTTTCATCTCTTTTAGATCACTAGCTGGCAGACTTGCTAAAGCGTTCAAGAAACGCTCACGGCTGCAGTCGCACTGGAAGCGAAGTTCTTCTTCAGAGAGGCGTTTGAAAGGTTCATCCCCATAGATAGCAGCAAGAAGAGCTTCAATATGGTCTTCAGATTCCAAAAGTGTGGAGATGGCAGGCATTTCTTGGATGCGTTTTTCAAAGCGCGCGATTTCTTCTTCCTTGGCATTTGGCAAGACTTGAAGCAAGAAGCCACCCGCCACTTTAACCTTGTCTTCGTCATCCAACAGAACATTGAGTCCAACTGCAGAAGGTGTTTGTTGGCTTTCCGTCAGATAAAAGGCCAGGTCTTCTCCGATTTCACCTGTGACAAGAGGGGTCATGGAGTTATAAGGATTGCCCGTACCATAGTCAGTGATGACCAGGAATTCTCCGTTTCCGACAAATGGTCCCACCAGGACTTCACCAGTTGCTGTCTTCTTGATATCCACTCCAGGATTTTGCACGTAGCCTTTAACATTTCCCTTGGTATCTGCCACGGTGATGATGGCTCCGAGTGAGCTAGTCCCAAGGACTTTGACCGTAATTTTAGTATCTCCTTTCTCGTTTGCCGCCAAGATTTGACTGGCAATGAGGGTACGGCCAAGTGCGACCGTGGAGCTAGCTTGTGTATGATGTTTTTCTTGGGCTGTTCGTACAGTTTCTGTACTGTCTAGTACATAAGCACGA
>JAJVUU010000003.1 GCA_021621525.1 Caryophanales bacterium | reverse complement strand
CTGAACGTGCAAAAAAGCCGGCCCGAAATCACCGCTTGGTGAAACAGGACCGGTATTTTCGTTGGTTTTGGATGATGGAATTGACGCTTACCTATTTTCTTTAATTAAGCCTTTGGCTTTTTGATTAACATAGTACTTTGCCGTCCTATCATAATTAGCAAATTCTATATCTATAAGTTCCTTGTCATCGGATTTTATAGCAGCGTCTATGGAGATATCATTACTAAATAACTTTTTAAGCAGCTCAGCTTGTTTCATCTCCGTTAAAACTTTCTTATCTAAAGACAATTCACCGTTTTCACCAACACTGAATGCACCATAAATGATTTCTCCATTTTTAAACGATGGAAGTATACAATCATCGTATTTGCAGTAGTCTTATCCTATATCAGCGGTTCATATAGAATGAAAAAGGGTCTGTCAGATTTGTCAAGCTTTGAACTGACTTTTCTGACAGCCCCTTTTTAAACCTCTTATTTTTCTTCTTCTGTCTCTTCGACGACTTTGATGTCACGGATGTTGATCTCGTCTCCATTCAGGAGATAGGTGTTCTCACTGTGACACTTGGGGCAGGTCTTGGCATACTTCATGGTGTCGTATATCTCATGGCAGTCCTTGCAGAAGGAAGTGGCTTTGAGGATGACGATATCAAGATGGCATTCCTTCATGTAGGTCGTCTTCTTGATGGCCCAGTCATAGCAGTCCCTGAAATAATCAGGAAGGACAGAGGAGACTTCACCAAGTTCCATGGTCAGTCCGGTGACCTTCTTGACATGGTTTTGCTCGGCTAGCTCCTCCACCTTGTCGATGACGTCAAAGACGATGGAAAGCTCATGCATTGTAGGAAGCAGAGTTTCCGGTATCCGGCATGGTGGCCTTCCTCTTTTCGTAGAGCTTATCGAAGGCTTTCTTCTTCTTTCTCATCATGCGGGCTTCCTTGCTTGGAGCATGGGCGATGATCTTCATGCCTCTGACGATGGAATGGCCGAGAAGCGGAAGAACCTTGTCTTCGGATCTGCGCATGGTGGAGGCCTTCGGATGGTCTCTGACGAGATGGATGGCATCGAATTTGCACTTGGTGGTGCAGATACCGCATCCGATGCACTTGTTTGGGTCGACGACGGATGCACCGCAGGAGAGACATCTTGCCGTCTCCATCTTCACCTGTTCTTCGGTCAGGGTCTTATGGGCATCCTTGAAGGAATTCTTATAATCGATGCTTTCATCCATTCCGGCTTCCTGTCTTCCGGCATGGTCATAGTCCGGGAACTGGATGTCCTTCTTGTTGAGAGGTTCGAAATGTCTTCTGTTATAGCCGATGGTCATGGAAGCATTCTCATGGACGTGTCTATGCAAGGCATCGGCAACGGCATGTCCGGCTGCGATGGCATCGATGACAAACTTCGGACCGGTATAGACGTCTCCTCCGACGAAGATGTCATCGTCAGCGGTCTGATAGGTCATCTTGTCGGCGATAGGATAGTTGCCATGCCAGAATGTGACCTTGGTATCCTTGAGCAAATCACCCCAAAGGATGGTCTGCCCGATGGCGAAGACGATCTTGTCAGCCTTGATTTCGATGGTGTCTTCTTCATCATATTTCGGATTGAAGGCCTTGGTCTCTGGATCAAGCACGCTCGTGCATTTCTTCATGAGGATGCCTGTGACCTTACCTTCTTCGTCGATGAGTACTTCCTTGGGCCCATAGGAATTGATGATGTCGATGTTCTCTTCAAGGGTCTCTTCAATCTCTTCCCTGCTTGCCGGCATGGTATCCCTGTCTTCCAAGGAAATCATGGTGACCTTGTTGGCTTTGAGACGATGGGCATTCCTTGCACAGTCGACGGCGACATTGCCTCCACCGATGACGACGACGTCACCGGTGAATTCTTCCTTCTTTTCAAAGGATTCACGAAGGTAGTCGACGGCAATTTCGGTTCCCTTTGCATCATCGTTTGCTACGCCAGGACGCTTTCCACCCTGGCAGCCGATAGCGACATAGAAGGCTTTGTATCCTTCTTCCCTGAGCTTGGAAATCGTGATGTCTTTTCCGACTTCGACACCGCATCTGATTTCAACACCCATCTTTCTGATGATGTCGATCTCCGCTTCGATGACATCCTTCTCCAGCTTATAGGAAGGGATGCCGTACATGAGCATGCCACCAGGCATGGCATTCTTCTCGAAGACGGTCGGCGTATATCCCATCTGGGCAAGATAGAAGGCGGCAGAAAGGCCAGCCGGACCTGCACCGATGATAGCAATCTTCTCATCGAACTTTCCTCTGATGCATGGAACGATCTTTTCGGGAATGAGACGGCTCTCGCTGTGGATGTCATAGTCGGCAACGAATTTCTTGACGGCATCGATGCTGACGGCTTTGTCGATTCCTGCACGGGTGCATTCCTGTTCGCATCTCTTGTTGCAGATTCTTCCGCAGACGGCAGGGAAAGGATTCTGGGTCTTGATGAGTTCAAGGGCTTCCCTGTATTTCCCTTCATGGGCCATCTTGAGATAACCTTGGACTGGTACATGGGCAGGGCAGGCGACCTTGCAGGGAGCCGTACCTGTCTCATAGGTATCGTTCATCCTTGCGGTATCACGGTATTCTTCATCCCAGGCATACTTGCCCCATGGCAAGTTGTCTGGAAGCGGAGCCTTGGGATAGGTTTGCTTCGTGCCGTCTTTCTTGCATAGCTTCTGACCGAGCTTGACGGCACCGGCAGGGCAGTTCTCGACGCAAAGGCCGCAGGCGACGCATTTGGTCGGTTCGACTTTGGCGGTATAGGCGGATCTGGACATGTTGGGCGTATTGAAGAGAAGGCTCGTTCTCAAGGCGTTGCAGATTTTGACGTCGCAGTTGCAGATACCGATGATCTTGTCTTTTCCGTCGATGTTGGTAATCTGATGGACGAAACCATTCTTTTCACTCTTTTTGAAGATTTCCAGGGCTTCTTCCTTGGTGATGTAATGACCTTTGTTGGTCTCTACGCAATAGTCGGCCATATCGCCGACACCGATGCACCAGTCTTCCGGATCATCGGCACAGCCCTCTTTGAGGGCGGCTCTCGAGACACGGCACGAACATAATCCCGCAGAGAGATGACCGTCATATTTCTTCAGCCAATAGGAAAGATGTTCGATGGGAAGGGACTTGCTTTCCATGGAGATGGCCTTCTCGACAGGAATGACATGCATGCCGACACCGTCTCCGCCTTCCGGAATCATCGGAGTGACCTTGGCCAGAGGCACAAAGGTCATTCTTTCAAAGAAGGAAGCGAGGGCAGGATGTTCCTTTAAGACTTCCGGATGCATGTTGAGGAATTCGGCACTTCCTGGAACAAAGGTCGGAAGCATGTATCTCTTGATTCTCGGCGCATCCTTGATAGGTCCGTCATCGTTATAATGATTTCCATAATCGAATTCGAGAAGACCGACGTAGGCCATTTCTTCCAGAAGCTTCTTGAGCTCCTCTGGCTTGTCCTGGTAGCTCGGATTGAGCTTCAGAATCTCTTCAAACGGATAGTGATGTCTCACCTTCATGGTCAAGGCGACATCAGCCATTTCATCCGTGATGAGTTCCTTCAGACCCCAGTATTCGGCATCCTGGCTTGTCACACCCTTGATTTTGTGTGGGATGACATCGGTGATCTTCTTTCCGAGCTTGAGAATCTTTTCGCTCGGGTTCTTCTCTCCCTGATGGGTAGGCTTGACGGACTTGTATTGTTCTGGCATGATACGACCTCCTCGTATGTGACAAAATAAACAGCAGACGGCAAAAAAATACCTCTTCAACAATTTTACTTGAATGAGGTGTGAAATTCTAGAGCAAAAGGCTAAAAAACAAAGAAATCAAAGCAAAAAAGCAGTTATAAATGACTAACTTTTCCAATGAAACAATTTCTTGAACGAAAACATGTATACAAGATGAGAAAGCGCTATCTTCTTCTCCTCTTCTCATCGCTGAGAACGGACTTCGGAAGCCTGCGGATGAGTGTCTTTACTAAGATGGCATTGAATAGGCCGGTCAACAGAGACAGAGGCCCGAGGATGGCAAGGTAGGAAAAGATGTAGAAGGTGTTGAAGAAGATGGCATACATGAGAAGCTGACCCAAGGTATGGAAGAGACTTGCCATGATGCTGTTTGAATAGATGCTGGAACGTATGACGTAATAAAGGAACAGGGCCATAAGCATCGATAGGATGCTTCCTGTCAGGGACATGAAGAACTGGATGGAGAAGCCTGAGGAAATGAGGGCGACCAAAAGGACTTTTACAAGCATGACAAAGACATAGCTTCCCCCACCATAGAAGAAGAGGGCAAAGAGGGTGATGAGGTTGCTGAGTCCCAGCCTGAATCCGACGATTGGCAAAAAAGGAGGAATCAAGGATTCCACATAATGGAGGATGACGCTGAGAGCCACAAGCATGGACAGGATGACGAGACGCTTTGTTTTCATCAGTTGATGAACTCCGGATATTTCTGATCGACGATGACTACCTGTATCTGGTTAGGAAGACAGACGATAGGCGTGTAGGACTGATAGACCCTTCCCATCTTGGAACAGTCGTGGTTGGGACAGGTGATGTCTTCCTTCCTGATTTCGACGGACTTGTCGCTATATAGGGTGATGGTGAGACTGTCGGAAAGGAATTCAAACTGCGAAAGACCAGGAATATAGATGCCGGCCTCCTGTTTTTGGAAGGTCAGTCTCTTCTCTCCTTCTGAGGGAAAAGAGATGGCCGTGCTTTTATCTTTGTCATCCTTATCGAAGAGAAGGTGATCCTGATATTTGATTTCAACGCATGCGTTTCCGCTTTTTGGCTTGGCAAGGAAGCTAGCAAGGGAGACGACAACGATGATTACGACAGCCAAAAGAATCAAAAGAGAGTCCTTCAGAGGCTGGAATTTCAATCGGTCATGCTGATTTTTGATGCTGTTTTCGCTTTCCATGGAAACCATTATAGCGGATTATGAAAAACAAATGCGAAAAAGGTTGTTAAATTATCCTTTTTTTGAAAAAGCTAGTATAATGGTATCGCTTATTGAAATATAAGATTTTCAGGTTCAACTGAAAGGAGAAATTGGTTCAATGAAGAAAAAAGTTTTAGTCTTGTCTGCTCTTGCCGTGTTGTCTTTGGTCGGATGCACTGCCAGAGGATATACTTCAAGTAATCCTGCCGACAGCACCGGCAGAGAATCCACGAAGCAGGATGACAGCTCTACAAGTACAGGTTCCGGAAACAACTATGGTGGCCAGGTCTTCGATGACCTTGACAATGTCCAGATCCGTGTTGCCTATGGTGTCGATTCCGAGAATATCATCCGTGCTGAAATCCAGGTTGCCGACAACAAGGTCGTCAAGGCTCGTTTCGATGAAGTCAAGTTTCACTCCGACTATACCGGTGCCATCAAGAGCGATGTCACCCAGGGTGAAAATGTCATTTCCGGTGAAGTCAATAACTGGGGAAAAAAGTCCATGGCTCATCGTGCCAAGTACATCACTGTCGATGGAAAGGTCTGGACTGGCAGCTATGCCGATGGTAAATTTACCTATAAGAACGGAGATGATTCCTTCAACGACTATTATTCCAGCTTTGCCAAGGATGAGGATGCCCTTCTTGCAAACCAGGATAAGCTTGCCTCCCTTTATTATTCCTTGGTGAACAATTATGTCTATGCTTCCGACAAGGATGGCAAGAAGGATGAATCCATCGCCATCAACACCTACAGCAAGGCCAGTTACGATACCAATTACTGGGTCGTCGGCAACGAGTCCAAAAAGCAGATCGAAGGTTCCCAGTGGAAATGGAACGTCTACAAGATTGAGGATGCCCTCAAGGGAAAGAACCTTGCCGATACAGCTACCATCCAGAAGCTGACCAGAAAGGACAGCCAAGGCAAGTCTTCCTTCACCTGGGTCGTCAATGGTGTCGATACCGGTGCCACTTTGACGGCTGGTGAAATCTATGTCAAGCTTGCCCAGTTGGCTTTTAAAGGCGAGACCCATGCTTCCGTTTCCTATTCTCCGGATATGTCCAGCGATACGGTCGGTGGAAACAAGGCCTGCATCGCCAAGGTCGAACTTGTTTGTGATGAGCACAACAAGGTCAAGAAAGCCTTCCTCAACGAGACCGTTGAATTCTTAGGCTACTATGCCATGGTTCCGGATGAAGAGAGCGTCTCCTATCCCACCGTCGACTACAAGTTCAAGGGCTATGGCACGGTCCAGGGAAAGGTCGCCAAGTATCTGTCCGTCGATGGAACCATCTTCACGGCCAATCCGTATACGGATGAAACCGTCGCACAGTTCGATCCTGCCAGCTGGTCTGCCTCCGGCATCAATGATGCCTATGAATATTACACTTCCAATGTTTCCAGAAGCGCTGACTTCTACAACGCCGTCTTCGAACATCAGGTCAGGATTTCTTCCGATGCCAATGGTGAAGAAACCTTCCCTGCCATCCTTAAGTACACTACGGCTACCAAGGCTGAATATGGAAACACTTATTGGAGCGGCAAAGCCGAGGATCCAAAGACTCTTGACGGTTCCCATTGGAAATGGAACATCCAGAAGGTCGAAAAGTCCTTTGAAGGCATCGACTTCAAGACTTTGAATCCTTCCTTTGGCCAGAATGCTGACGGAAACAAGGATTGGAACTTCAACGATACCGCTACCGGTGCCACTCTTGTCGAATATCCGTCCTGGGTGAGAATCGCTCTTCTTGCCGGTTCCTATCTTAAGTAATCCGTTTTTGGTATAATGCATACGCCAGGAGAAATCTTGGCGTATTTTATCTCATGAAAAAGAAACCACTGCTATTGTTCTCATCGCTTCTTGTGCTCGCCTCGTGTTCTGACAGGAATGCTACAAAGGAGGTCATCTTCTCCCTAGGGGAGGTCGTCTATCTTCCGACGGTCTCATCTTCGGAAAGATTGAAACTGACGGATTCCTCCTTTGTGATGCCTTTCAATACATATATATCCGGAAATGTCTATTGCCATGAAGGAGACTACACCTCAGAGCAGATCCAGCGTATCAAGGATGACTTTACCTTCGAACTGGAGTATGACCACGCTCTCAGCGACAGGCACCATTCCTATACCTTGGACGGGTTGCCGCTTGTCAATGTCAAGAGCATCAACGACAGCTATGGAAAGGATGAGAAAGTCCAGGTCGATCCTTATCTATATGATTTTCTGAAGAAAAGCTATGAATTCTCCCTTCAGAGCGAAGGAACGTTCAATATCTTCCTAGGAAAGATCAATGATATCTATGAAGATAAGATTGCCCGCATCCAATCGATGGAAGGAGATCCTGAGCAGACCAAGCTCGACTTCGCTCTTTCCGAGATGGCAAATCTCCCCTTCTCTTCCTTCTCGGAGGATGAAAAGAAGGAGATAGCCTATTATGTCGCATCTCTTCCTACCCAGGAGGAAATGAAGGACATCCTCACATTCTATCCTGAGACAAGCGAAGTCCTTTTCCACTCCCTAAGGGATGAAAATGGTAACCTCAGACCTCTGGAAATCTCTCTTGGAGGTTGTGCCAAAGGCTATGCCACGGAAAAGATCGTCGATGGCTTCAAAAGGGAATATCCGGATATCTGCATGATCCTGAATTCCGGAACGAGTTCCATCAAGGCAAGCGGCATAAGGCCGGATAAGAAGAACTGGAACATCCGCTATGTCAATCCTGCCTATCAGGAACAGAAGGAAGATAAAAACGTCTACAATGACTATGAAGTCATGATATCCGTCCAAGGTGGATTCAACCTTTCTACCTCCGGATATTATGAGAACTATTTCATCGAGAAGGATGGAGATGATTTCCGGATACGAAGCCATATTTTGAATCCGAAGACGGGATACAGCGTCAACTTCTTCGATCAGGTTTCCGTCTATCTGGATGATGCCTTCCTTGCCGATATGTATACGACAAGCCTGATGAACGCCTCTTCCCTGGAACAGGCAAAGTCTCTCTTTGAGAAGTATGGAAAGCTATATTCTCAGGAGGATGCCTCCTATATCTTCTGCCTCAAGGAAAAAGACGGAAAGAAGTATGACCCTGGTATGGAATCCTTCTCTCCTTTGAGCAATCTCTCTCTTCCGATAGCCACACTGAAGAACGGAAAGAGATATGAAGGAGACTATAGCGATATCAATGTCTATGATATCTCCTCCTTTGAAACTCAGAGGACCGACTTCTATCAGGAATGCTATTATATGAGCAAGAACCTTTACAGGCAAAGTTCTGATATGAGCGGACTCAAGCATCAAAGCATGTCAAAGAGGGTGGAGTATTAAGAGTCTTTGGATGTCAGACTGTGAATTCACGGCCATAAAAAATCACGCTACCTCATAGCGTGATTTTTGCTTTCGTCAGGATGTTTCCCTGCATGTCCTGCATGCGGAAGTACATGGCCTTGTCTTCTTTGGTATAGCCGATTATGACCTTCTCTCCTTCCCTTGCTTCCTTGATGTAGTTGACCTCCATCTCCTTGTAGGGAAGATGGCGCAGCTCCTTGCTTTTGAGCATGTTGAGGAAGTAACGGATATAGGAAATGTTGTTGAGATGGTTGCTGTAGTCGATGTCGGTGGATTCGACAAGGACTTCTCTTTCCGTCTCCGGCTCTTTGTTGTACTGGGTATATTTGTTGAAGATACCTTTCAAAGGGAAGTCCTCCTTGAGGACATCAAGGCTGTGGAAGGACTTGAAGTCATCCAGATTCCTCAGCCTTCTTGTCTGCATGTCGATGCTGGAAAGCTGGATGTAGGAGGTGACGGACGGGTCATATTCAGAGATGCGAAACAGGTTGGTTCTCAGGATGAAGGCGACACTTGACTTCTTGATGACATCCACCTTGGCCTGGATGATGTCTCCAAGATGGATTCTCTTGTGGAAGTAGATGTGGTTTCTTAGCACGACGATGATGGCGTGGTAGATGTTGTTGAGCTCTTCTCCAGAGAGATTCTTCGCCATGAGGAATTTCGTCGTCGCATCTTCAACCAGCTTGGCCAGGGCAGTCAAGGTGACATGCATGCCAGAGTCGACCTGCGAATAGCTGATTTCGGAAGTGATCATGGTATCATTCATTTTTTAAGCTGTCCTTGATATTGATTTCATCGCTTCGGATGATGATTTCGTTTTCATCCTTGTCACGGCATAGAAGGTGCCCTTCCTTGGTAAAGCCCTCGACAACAAGCTCTTTTGAGTGAAAAAGGATGTGTCTATGATAGATGAGGTTGTTCTTCGTGTATTCAAGGAGGTTTTCTTCAAATGGCTTTGTTTCAAGAAGGGAAAGCTCCAGGAGGATTTCCTCTAGGAGTGTATCCTTATCGATGTCGATGAAGGAAGAGATGCCAATCGCATTGAGACTGGGCTTTTCTAGGAAATTGATGCCAACACCGATGACCTGGCAAAGCAAACTGCTTCCATCGAAGATATCTTCGATGAGGATTCCCGACAGTTTCTTTCCTTCGACATAGATGTCATTGGGCCACTTGATGAAAGATGGTATCTGATGCCTCCTTATGACGTTCAGGATGGATAGAGGCATCAGGATCTCATAACGAAGTGAATTCTTCCTCAGGAGAGAGAAGATGAGGTCTTTTTCGTCGTCCTCCCATTTGCGGATGAATCGTCCCCGTCCCGAGGTCTGATGATCGGCGACAAGAAGGCTTTTATCCTTGAAATAGGAGAATTCCCTTTTGAAGTAGGAATTGGTCGAATCGATTTCCTGGGTATGGAAAAGAGAGTAACCTTCTAGTTCCTTGACAAAACGGATCGGATATTCCATCTTAGGCCTTCAATACCTTCAGGGCTTCCAGGAAGGAAGGATAGTCCGAGACGTTGATGATGCTGATGGGTGTCTTTGCCGTCTTCCTGACGAAGCCGGAAAGCGTCTTGCCGGGTCCGATTTCGACGAAGGTGTCGACACCATCCTTCAGCAGGTTTTCGATGGTGTCTTCAAAATAGACGGAATGACAGATCTGTCTTTCGAGGATATCGTTGATGGGAGCATCTTCTTCCTTTCCGGAGACGTTATAGAGAACCTTGTAGGAAGGCTTGTCAGGACTGAATCTGTCTAAGACGGTCCTGAGCTTTTTGCCAGCTTCGTTTAAAAGGGAGCAATGGAAGGCTCCGGAGACATTCAAGGGGACACATCTTCTTGCCTTTGGCTTGAGAAGCTCGACTGCTTCATCGACGGCCTTGTTTTCGCCGGTGATGACGATCTGACCCGGGCAGTTGTAGTTGGCGATCTCGACGACACCGCTCTTGACCTGACCAAGACACTCCAAGATGCTGGCTCTGTCCAGATTGAGGACAGCGACCATCTTGGTCGTACCAAGAGGAAGTGCATCCTGCATGATTCTCCCACGGTTCTTGATGATCTCCAGAGCATCATGAAGCGGCCAGACATCGGCAAATGTCAAGGCAGAATACTCGCCGAGAGAAAGTCCGCAGACATATTCAGGAAGGATTCCTTCCCTTCTTAAGCTGTCAGCGATCACGAAGGAAGTCAGAAGCATGGCCTTCTGGGCATAGGCGGTCTGGTTGAGGACGCCATCCTTGTCTAGGAAGCAAAGGTCACGGATTTCGGAAAATTGGTCATAGGTTTCCTTGGCAGAGATGAGATTGTCATAGAAATCCTTTCCCATGCCGACTTGCTGGGCACCCTGGCCAGCGAACAAAAAAGCTATTTTCATGTCAGTTACCTATCTTTCTGAATTTGTCGTATCTTCTCTTGAGAAGCTCTTCTTCATCAAGCTTCGAAAGCTCGTCGAATTTATGGAGAAGGTTCTCCTTCAGGTTGTTTGCATATTCCAAGGAGAGGTATCTAAGACCTCCCAAAGGTTCCTTGATGATTTCATCGATGATGCCATAATCCTTGAGATCGTGACTGGTCATCTTCATGTAGTTGACGGCTTCCTCCGGCTTGATGCTACCTTTGAAGAGGATGCTTGAGAAGCCTTCGGGAGAAAGGACGCTGTAGACAGCATTTTCAAACATGTAGATGTAGTCGGATACAGTCAAGGCAAGGGCACCTCCGCTTCCACCTTCGGAAAGGACCATGGAGATGATAGGTGTCCTTAGCCTGCTGAATTCCATGAGGTTTTCAGCGATGGCACGGGCCTGACCTCTTTCTTCGGCTCCTTTTCCAGGATAGGCACCGGATGTGTCGACGATGGCAAGGATCGGACGATGGAACTTTTCGGCTTCCTTGGCAAGACGAAGCGTCTTGCGGAAGCCTTCGGGAGAGGTCATGCCGAAATTGCGCATGATCTTCTCGTTGGTATCGGAACCTTTTGCCTGGGCTAGGACCGTGACAGGCATGTTGCCTAGATATCCGATTCCTGAGATGATGGCCTGGTCATCGCTATAATACTGGTCACCGTGAAGTTCATAGAATTCCGTCAGAAGATGGCTGATCAGGGCCTTGGACTTGATTCTCTTGTCGCTTCTTGCGATGCAGACGCGGTCCCACGGAGAGAGGTTGGAGTAGGTTTCAATCTTCAGCTTCTTGAGCTCTTCCTTCGTCTTCTGATAGTTTTCGTCCTGGGGATTCAAAGTGAGAAGCTCTTCTTCCAAGGCTTCTATCTTCATTTCATTTTCTTCTAAAATCATGATCTGTAATTATGAAGCTTGAGCAGGAGGGCAAGTGTTTTCTTCATATCCTTTCTTTCGACGATGTTGTCGATGTAACCCTTGGCGAGAAGGAATTCGGCGGTCTGGAAATCTTTTGGCAGGGTTTCCTTGATGGTCTGTTCGATGACTCTCTTTCCGGCAAAGCCGATGAGAGCCTTGGGCTCAGCCAAGGTGATGTCGGCAAGGCTGGCAAAGGAAGCGGAGACGCCTCCTGTCGTCGGATCCGTCAGGACGGCGATGAAAAGCTCCTTTTCACGAAGCTTTCCGATGGCCTGGCTGGTCTTGGCCATCTGGAAGAGGGAGATGACACCCTCCTGCATCCTGGCTCCGCCAGAACAGGTGAAGAGGATGAGAGGCTTATGTTCCTTCAAGGCCGTCTCGGCAAGAAGGGTCACCCTTTCTCCGCAGACGCTTCCCATGCTTCCCATCATGAAATAGGAATCCATGACACCGACAAGACAGGAGATGCCGTTGATCTTTCCTCTGACGGCAAGGATGGATTCGTCATCCTGGCTTGAGTCCTTGGCCTTTTCCAATTTTTCCTTGTAATCCGGGAAGGAAGTATATTTTTCCTTCAGGTCGGTAAACAAGAACTCATACCCTTCGTCCATGACTTCTTGAAGCCTCTCCCTGGCATGGAGCCTTGCGTGGTATCCACAGCTTGGGCAGACATAGAGATTGGAAGAGAATTCTTCACTGAGAAGGGTCTTGGAACAATGAGGGCAGGCAACCAGAAAACCTTCCGGGACTTCCCTTGGTGCACTGGACTCCGATTTGCGGATCTGCAGCTTGTCGAGAGCAGTGTTGAACTCCTTGAGCTCTTCTTTTCTTTTATCGAATGAGTTTGACATTGTCCTCTAGCTCCTTGAGGGCTTCTTCGACGAAGGCGGTCGTGAAGTTGCCGAGAATGTATTTTGCGTGATGCATCAGATAATAATGGAATTCGATGGTCGTCGGAACGCCTTCGATGATGAGCTCAGCCAAGGCTTCCCTCATCTTGCGGATGCATTCCAGACGGTTTTCGCCATGGACGATCAGCTTCAGGATCATCGAATCATAGAAGGGAGGGATGGTATAGCCGGGATAGACGGCAGTATCGATACGGACACCTTTTCCTCCGGGGAGGTTGAGGAAGTTGATCTTTCCGGCCTGGGGACGGAAATCCTTGCTGATATCCTCGGCGTTGATACGGCATTCGATGGCAAATCCGTTGCAATGGATGTCTTCCTGCCTATAAGGCAAGGGAAGGCCGCCAGCAATCTTGATCATCAGCTTGACGATGTCGATGCCGGTGATTTCCTCGGTGATGGAATGTTCGACCTGGATTCTTGTGTTCATTTCGATGAAATAGAAGTTCTCATCCTCGTCGACCAAAAATTCGATGGTCCCCACCGAATCATAATCGACGGCCTTGCAGGCTAGCAAAGCTGCTTCATGAAGCTTTGTCCTGAGCTCTTTGGAAATGGACTGGCAGGGAGCTTCTTCAAGGATCTTCTGCTTCCTTCTCTGCATGGAGCAGTTCCTCTCGAAGAGATGGATATGATGGCCATACTTGTCTCCCACGACCTGCACTTCGACGTGCCTCGGATTGAGGACAAGCTTCTCGATATATAATTCGTCATTGCCGAAGAACTTCTTGGCTTCTTCCTTGGCCTCCTGGAACATGTCCATGAATTCCTTTTCGTTGGAGACCTGACGGATACCTTTTCCTCCGCCTCCGGCAGAAGCCTTGATGAGGACGGGAAAACCGATCTCGCGGGCGATTTCAAGACCCTGTTCGGCATTGACTGCGCCATAGCTTCCCGGGACGATGGGGACACCGGCTGACTTCATCATGGAGATGGCCTCGGATTTGTTGCCCATCTTTTCCATGACTTCCGGATTGGGTCCGATCCAGCTGAGGCCGCAGGCGATGACCATCCTTGCAAAGAGAGGAGACTCGCTTAAGAAGCCGAATCCCGGATGGATGGCATCGGCGCCGGTCATGCAGGCAGCCGAAAGGATGCTTGCCATATTGAGGTATGACTGGTCGGAATTGGGGCCACCGATGCAGACGGCTTCATCGGCAAACTGGACGTGGAGGGCATTCTTGTCGGCCGTGGAATAGACGGCGACGGTCTTGATGCCCATCTCCTTGCATGCCCTTATGATCCTGACGGCGATTTCTCCGCGGTTGGCAATCAATATCTTCTTGAACATATCAGTCCCCTAGGACGAAGAGAGGCTGGTCAAATTCGACCATGCTTCCTTCTTCACAGAAAATCTTGGTGATGGTCCCGTCTCTGGGAGCCTTGATCTCATTCATGACCTTCATGGCTTCGATGATGCAGAGCTTGTCACCCTTGTGGACGACGCTTCCGACCTTCACGAAAGGCTTTCCGTCCTGGAAGGGTGCCTGATGGTAGGTTCCGACAAGCGGAGACTTGATGGTGTTCTTTTCATCCTCATCGTCCTTGGCTTTCTCCGTCCTGGAAGGGACTTCCTTGAGGCCCTTTGAGACCTCTGAATTGACGATGACGGGTGTCATCTCCTTGGTGAGCTTGATCTTGATTCCTTCATCTTCCACTTCCAAAGAGGAGATGTCGGCCTTCTCAAACAGCTTGATGACTTTTTCGATTTCATCCAATTTCATTGATGGTTGGCTCCTTTCTTCTTTTCGACCATGTCGACGACATCCTTGACGGTGATGAGGGATTTGAGGTCGTCGGGGGTGATTTTGATGGAGAAATGGGTCTCGAGTTCGAGAGCCATCTCCACGGCATATAAGGAATCGAACCCGAGGTCTTCCTTGAGCCTTGCTTCGGGTTTGATCTTCTTCATGTCGACGTTGGCAGAATCAATCAGCAGTTCCTTGATTTCATCAAACATGGAATATCCTCACTTTCCTTTGTTACGTTCCTCTTCCCAGAACTTCCCCAGGAAGATCTTGTAGGCTCCTTCACTGAAGGGTGGCTTTGAAAGAAGAGAGAGCTCTTCTTCCTTTAAGCAGCCATCCTCGCGGAAATGTTCGCCTGCCATCCTGAATTTTTCCAGGTAGCGGTTAAGCTTGTTTTCGTTTTTCAGGTCGACCAGCGTCTTCATCTGGGGAACGAGAATCGGGGTATACCTGCTCTTTCCGCAGATGGCGTTAAGCTCTGAGAGAAGAGACTGATAGCAGCTTGTGTCGGTATAGGCGCAGGTCGAAATGACTACGAATCTCTTCTTTGGGTCATCATATCGTAAGCCATGGAAGGATTCCCCGTTTAATGGAGCCTTCTGTCCTTCATAGGTCAGCATCAATGATAGGAGCCTGTCGGTGACGACCTTCAATATGCCTGGCATGGAGAAGAAGTAAAGCGGGAAGGAAGAGATGACGATGTCGCTATTCAGAATCTTCTCTTTCAAGGCAGGGATGTCATCGTTTCTGATGATGCACTTTCCTTCCGTCCTTCCCCAGCAGGAAAGACAGCCAAGGCAAGGTGTCACCTTCAAGTCGGCGACGTTGATGGTTTCGACCTCCAAGGCGCGGTCCTGGTTCAAGCCTTCCAAGAAGGCCTTGGTGACGACCATGGTGTTGGACAGGTTTCTTCTTGGCGAAGAGTTGAGGACGAGTACTTTCTTTATGGAGGAAGAATAATCACTCGCCATAGATCTGTTCCTTCGAAACAGAGGTGAAGGTCATGCTTCCTTTGGCATAGATGACGTCATCGACCTTGACGATGGCATCAAAGGTGGTAAGAGGTCCGAGGACTTTGCTCTTCTTCACGGTGATGACAAGCGTATCTCCCGGGATGACCGGCTTGATGAACTTGAAGCTGTCGACCTTGAGAAGGACATAGACCTGGCCTTCCTTGACGCCGTCGGAATCGATGACGAGGGAGGAGAGCTGGGCGCAGCACTCGATGATGAGGACACCCGGCATGATGGGCGTACCCGGGAAGTGACCCATGAAGTAAGGTTCGTTGACGGAAACATTCTTGATTCCCGTGGCAGAGACGTCAGGTTCAAGTTCGATGACCTTTTCGATCATCTGGAAGGGAGGACGCTGTCTGATCTTCTTGTTGATGTCGTTGATGTTCATGATGCTTTTCATAGCGAGAGGCCTCCGTCCAAAGTGATGACCTGGCCGGTGAGATAGCCAGCCTCGTCGCTGACGAGCATGGAGACGACGTTGGCGATGTCTTCGACTTCACCCAAGCGGTGAAGCGGAATCTTGTCGAGGTTTGCCTTCATCTGATCTTCGGGAATATGGTCAAGCATCTCGGTCTTGATGAATCCCGGAGCGATGGCGTTGACACGGATGCCGTACCTGGCAAGTTCCTTGGCAGCCGTGGCTGTGAAGGAATTGACGGCGCCCTTGGTGGCAGAATAGACCGTCTGGCCGGGAAGGGCGAACTTTCCGGAGACGGAAGACATGTTGACGATGGCGCCATGCTTCTTTCTCATCATCTTCAGGGCGACCTGCTGGGTGCAGTAGAAATAACCCTTGATGTTGAGGTCAAGGCAGGTATCCAGATTGTCCGGGTTCATCATGAGGAGATATTCATCCCTGACGATGCCGGCGTTGTTGACAAGGACGTCGATCTGGCCGAACTGCCTGTATACATCATTGACCATCTTCTTGACTTCGTCGAGCTTGGAGACGTCAGCCTTGTAAAGGATGGCATTTCCTCCGTTTTCGGTGATGGTCTTGAGAACTTCCTCGGCCGGAGCCTGGGAATGGGAATAATTGATGACAACGGTATATCCGTCCTTGGCAAGACGGATGGCAACACCTTTTCCGATTCCTTTGCTGGAACCGGTGACAATGGCAACTTTCATGTTTGACTCCTTAATTTCTGGACAGGATGACGGCAGAATAGCTTCCACCGGCACCGAACGAGATGGCTAATACATACTTGACGTCGGAAGACTGGATGGATGTCTTTTCGACACCATCCTTCTTCAGAAGATAGCAGTCCTTGGCTTCCTTGATGGTGTCGGAAAGAAGCAAGGCGCCATCCAAGGCAGCAAGAAGGGCCGTAGCTGCTCTTCCTTCACCCATTCTCTTCTTGACGGAGAGGACAGGGAGGCTCTCGAGCCTGGTAAAGAATACTTCGGAAAGGATTTCCTTTTCGATGTCATCGACTTCCTTCAAGCCGTTGGCAAATCCGGCGACGAGGGAGATGTCTTCTTTCTGAAGGTGGGCATCGGATAAGGCTTCTTCGATGGCTCTCTTCAAAGCTTCTTGAGAACCCTTCAATGTTCCAAAGGGAACGCCATGGTTGCTTTCGGCATGGGAGAGAACCCTGCAATAGACTTTGGCATTCCTTGCCTTGGCATGCTCAAGGGTTTCCAGGGCGAAGGTGACGGCTCCGTCAGAAAGGACGAATCCCTTACTCTGGCTGTATGGTTCGACATAGCTGTCGGCTACAAGACCGAGCTTTTCATAGAGCTCGCTTGTGACACTGATGTTTTCATCGCTGCCGCTTGCAAGGATGACTTCTTCCTTGCCGCTTTGGATGATGTCGCTGGCATAGCCGAGGCTGGCAAGACCGGACTGGAAGGAGTTGCAGATGGTGACATTGTAACCCTTGATTCCGGTATAGATGGAAAGATATCCTGCGGCTGCATTATAGACGGTGTTGGGGAACTTGAAGGCAGAACCTGCGGCATTGCCTTTTTCCGCAAGGGTCTCTTCAAAGAGGCAACCCATGCCCAAAGCGCCTTCGCTGGTGCCATCGACGATGCCATATGTGGTGGCATTGTCGGGAGTGACTTCAAGACCTGCGTTCTTCAGGCAGTCGACGCCGGAATAGGTTTCCATCTGGCTGACGGTATCCCATTTGCGATAGACGCTCATCGGGATGCCGATCTTCTTGAAGTCGTCGTTGGTGATCAGAGAGTGGACGTTGTTGGATTCGACATGTTCGCCGGAATTGCATTTTTCGATATAGTTATCCAGGCCGAGTCCCAAAGGAGTGACAAGACCAAAGCCGGTGATGACGATGTTGTCATGCACCTTCTTAAAATCAACATCTCCCTCTTTGTCGGAGAAGATGATGGAGGCGTTGTTTCCGCCAAAGGCGAAGGAATTGTTCATGACATAGTGGAGTTCCTTCTTCTTGGCGACATTCGGGACAAAGTCGATCTCACCTGCGTTTTCCTTCAGCTGTGGCATATCTTCCTCAGAGAAACCAAGGGTCGGAGGAACAAGGCCGGTATTCAAGGCCTTGATGGAGAAGATGGCTTCGATGGACCCTGCTGCACCAAGGCAATGTCCGACCATGGCTTTGGTCGAAGAGACGCTTAAGTCCTTGTCATCTGCACCGAAGATGGTCTTCAGAGAAAGGAATTCGGCATAGTCGTTCTTGTGTGTTCCGGTACCATGGGCATTGACATAGCCGATGTCACAAGGTTTGATTCCGGAAGTCTTGATGGCCCAGTTGATGGCGTTCATCTGTCCTTCGCCGTCTTCTCTCGGGGCAGTGATGTGGTGGGCGTCGGTGGATACGCCGCTGGAGAGGACTTCGCAATACATGTGGGCCTTTCTCTTCAAGGCGTGCTCATAGGATTCAAGGATGAGGATGCCGCTTCCTTCGCCAAGGTTGATACCTGTGGTATGGTTGAAGGGAGAACATCTTTCTGCATCCATGGCATGGAGAGCAAGGAAGCCTGCATAGGGGACGCTGGCAAAGGCATCGGTTCCGCCACAGACGACGATGTCGGCCTTTCCTTCGCGGATGAGGTCGCTTGCATAGGCAATGGAGATGGTTCCGGCTGCACAGGCATTGGCGATGGCGGTGACAAAGCCTCCGCAATGGCAATAGGAAGCGACCTGGCTTGAGATGGCGCTCATCGGCATCTCCAGGATGTCTTTTTCATCCTTGCCGTTCTTATAGTAGTCTTCGATGGAATCGACGCCGGCGACGCAATTGCCGATGATGCAGCTGACTCTCGGACTGTTTTCAAAATCAGTGTACCCGGAATCATGGAGGGCTTCCTTCAATGCATGGATGGCAAGCTTGGTGGCTCTGTCAAGATAGCGGTCAGGAGAGATGTCGGAAAGGTCTGTCCTGACTTCGCTGGCCTTTTTGGCATAGCAGCCTTCGGTGGAGACGCTTTCGATATCCTTGATTCCGCTGACGCCGTCAACGGCGTTCTTGAAGCATTCGTCGACGCTGTTGCCGATGGAGGTAATCATACCCATACCGGTGACGACGACACGGTTCTTGTTTTCTGTCATGTTGGTTATCCTTTGAAATTGTTTATCTTTGAAATTGATGAAAAAAAGTGGCATGTGCCACTTTTTAGGTTTGTTCGATGTTTACTTCTTGTTGGCAATGATATAAGCAGCGATGGTATCAATGCTTCTGAAGTTCTCTTTGGCGACGCCGGTCATGGAGACCTGATACTTCTCATCGATGTGGGAGATGATTTCGATGCTGTCGATGCTGTCGAGTCCGATTTCGGTTCCCTCGAACAGCGGAGTGGAGAACTGCAAGGCATCGGCATCGACGCCGAGGTTTTCGACGATGAAATCCTTCAAATCCTGCTTGACTTCGTTTTCGTTCATGATAATTTGTCCTTTCATCAATTCTAAATGAATTTCAGCTGTCATATATTCCTATAATATATAAAAGCGAAAATCCGACGTTGCAATTGTAGCACCCTAAGAATCAATCATCAAGTGAAAGTGACAAGGGATACAAAACAAGGGGCTTTTGTTTCACCAATTCGATGATTTGTAAATGGAATTCAGTCCTCTATGGGTTTGACAATCCAGGAAATATGCGGAAAGATCTCGAAACATATGGCGGAGATCTCATCCACGGACAAGTCGAAGTCATTCTCCGTCCAGAGCTTTGCAACGCTGACGAGGGCGGGAATGAGGAGGTTTACCTGATAAATCTGCTTCTTGTCATAGAGTTCGATGTTCAGGGGAGGAATGTATTCGCCATAGTTGTCAAGACCGGCCTTGAAGATGAGCTTTACGATCCTCTGGTTTTCCTTGATCTGGCTGAATAGATGATGGTACCAGGCTTCCGGATTCATCACCAGCTCCTTCTTGATCAGGTCCTTGAAGAGGGTTGTGAAGATTGAGTTTGAAAAGTCAAAAAGTATCTCTTCCTTGGAGGAATAGTTGCGATAATAGGCGCTTCTTGAGACACCGGCCTTGGAGACGATTTCGGTCACCGAGATGTCGTTGATCTCCTTCTTGGAGAGAAGATAGACCAATGCCTCCTGGATGGCATTCCTGGTCAGGCGGTTGATTTCGTTGTTGGAAAGTCTTGTTTCTTTCATGGTCTTTTCGTCCTATAGAGTTCCAGGAAATAGGAAGTCTCTTCTTCTGGAGACCTGTCGAAGTCTTTTTCGACCCAGTAGGAAAGAAGATAGACAAGCCCTTTTGTGAGCTGCAGGGAGAGAAGCTTCTCCGGGACGTCCTTTTTGAAATCTCCGCTTCTGATGAGAAGATCGATGAAGGGAGAGAGCCTGTTTTCAAGGTCGTTTAGAAAGATATCCCTTCCATCGGAAAGAAGAATCCTTCTTATGGAACCTCCCTCTTCCTTGATGTGGTAGAACATATGGGTGATGTAATGGGTGTAGTCGAAGATGTCGTAGGAGGAAAAGTCGTGATTCTTTTCTTTTTCGAGATGGGCTGAAAAGACATGGTCGAAGATGGTGCTGCAAATGTCTGAAAGAACGTCCTCCTTCTTCTTGAAATGGGCGTAGAACGTGCTACGGGATACTCCGCTAGCCTTCAATATGTCTTCGACGCTGATGCTCTGGAAGCCTTCCTTCTCGATGAGGAGGGAAAGACCTTCATAGATTTTCTCCTTTGACTTTTGTTTTCGTTTGTCCATTCTTTTTCTCCAGGATAAGCTCATAGGAAGAATCATCTTCTTCCGCTGTGACTATTTTAAAACAATCCATGTAGAACTGAGCTTCTTTTTCTGGCTTTTCGATGATTCTTGAAAGCGTAGAGGCATGTCCTGAATGACAATGCTCCAATGCTTTTCTGGATAAGTCATGAAGGATGCATA
The DNA here is from genome assembly GCA_021621525.1 of Caryophanales bacterium. Lineage (GTDB taxonomy): Bacteria > Bacillota_I > Bacilli_A > RFN20 > CAG-288 > Enterosoma. The sequence goes on along the minus strand of JAJVUU010000003.1, from coordinate 33,774 downwards.
GCCTTCCTTGGTTCTTCAGAAGCTCAAAGGCCTTCTTCTTGAAGGAAGCCACATCTACGAAATGGGGATAGGCGTCAAAACATACGATTACGTCAAAACCTTCCCCGGCAAAGGAATAGAAATCGGCTTGGATGAAGGAAAGAAGTTTTTCGTCCCTGTATTTTTCCTTTGCAATGGCAATCATCTTCTCGGATGCATCCATGCAGAGAACGCCGCTCTTGCTAAGAAGGGAGAGCTTCTTGCTGATGACACCGGTGCCGCACCCTAAATCCAGAACCCTGTCACCCGGTCTTATCATGCAGGGAGAAAGAAGAGCGTCAATCATCTTTTCGTCATGCCTTCCTCTTTCATCCCAGGATGGTGCCATGCCGTCAAAGAAGTCGCTGATCTCACTCACTTGCTTTTCCTCCGAAGAAATCGCTCAATGAGGAAATCTTCTGGAATCCACCATAGGAGTACTTTGCCTTGCTGATGAACTTGTCATAGCATTCCTCCTGGAGGAACATCTTAGAAATTTCCTCTGACTTCTCTTTGATGTCAAAGCCTTGATAGGCATCCTTATGATAGCTGGAAGCGATGAAGTAGGCATCCATCAAGGCAACCTCGAGATTGGTATAGTAGGCGTTGAAGGGCATCTCTAGATAGACTTCACCTTTTTTGACGGCATCGATGGAATCGAAGAGATTCTTTTTCTTCGTATAGACGCCTTTGAATGTTTCCGTTCCGGCTGCATCCAAAAAGATGTAATCCATGTCGAGGGAGAAGAACTTCTCGCTGTCGATTCTTCCGTTGGTCAGTTCGATGCTTCCCGAGAGGACGTTCTTCACTCCGCTGACGTTGAAGAGAGGATAGTCACTCGAGGTCGAATAGATATCCTGTACGCCATAGTTGCCAAGGCAGCCGATGTAGCATGTCTTCTCTTCTTCGCTCTTCTTTTCTGAAAGTTCCTTTTTGCAGGTGTCGATATAGGAGGTAAGCTCCTTGGCCCGTTCTTCCTTGGAGAAGACCTTTCCCAGGATGTTTAGAGATTTCTTGATATTATCGTCAAAGACGGAGTTTTTGCCATAACTGACGTTGATGACAGGTACGCCGAGCTTCTGCTCAAGGTCGTCGCTCGCTTTCTTGTCCTGGTATTCGGAGATGACGATGTCAGGATTGCAGGAGAGAATCCTTTCCGCTTCGGCCTGCTGGTTCTTCGGACCACCCTTTCCGCAGCTTGGAAGCGCCTCATAGAAATCCTTGTTCAGGTCATAGTATGGTCTTGAGATGCCTTTGAAGGGATTGGCATCCTCGTTTCCCGAATCGATGTCCTCGACTCCACATAAGAGATTTCTATCTCCGATATAGGAGTAGAGACGGAGAGCACCCGCCCCGATGCAGACGACACGGCTTCTTTTGTCCTTGGAAATGATGTGGCTTCTTTCCAGGGTGTCGGTCACTTGGATTCCTTCCTCGCTGTTCTTGACGCTGCAGGAAGAAAGAAGGAGGATGGAGAGTAATAGAAGCGAATGTTTTCTCATTGTTCCGTATCCTTTCTTTTTCTATAAATCATGAATTCGTCGTCATCGTTTTTTAGAAATTCGGCCTTGACGCCATAGATGTCTTCGATGGTCTTCTCATTGATGACACATCTATCTCCCTGATACAGGATGTGTTGGTCCTTCAGAAGATAGAAGGTGTCGCAGGTCTGCAAGGCAAGGTTGACGTCATGCAGGCTCATCAGAAGAAGGCAGCCTGTTTCCTTCTGGTACTCCTTTAGGTAGGAGATGACCTCCAGCTGATGGAAGATGTCTAAAGAGGCCGTCGGTTCATCCAGGATGATCATTCTTGGTTGGTTTAGCAGACTTGAGGCGACAAGGATCTTCTGTTTCTGTCCCAGGCTCAGCCTGGAGATGTCCTGGAAGGCAAAGTCATGGAGGTTGAAACGGTCTATGACACCCTCTACGGCCTTCTTGTCTTTCTCCCCTGGGCGGGTATCCATGCTTGGAATCCTCTTCAGCAGAAGGTAGTCATAAAGGCTCATCGGGGGAAGGTGGAAGTCCTGTGGGACATAGGATATGAGCTTTGCCCTCTCCTTCGGCTTCTTCTTCAGGATGTCCTCCCCGTCAAGAAGCATCTCACCTTTCTCCGGTCTTAACAAGCCAAGGATACATTCCATCAAAGTCGTCTTTCCTTCCCCGTTCTTGGATAGGAGACATCCGGTCTTTGCATCAGAAAGAGAAAGATGGATATCAGAAAGAATCACCTTCTTTCCATAAGAAAATGAAAGAGAGTGTATTTCAAGCATAGCTCTTTTCCTTTCTGAGGATCAAAAGGAGCAGGAACGGAACGCCCAGGATGGAAAGGACGGCACCGACGGGAAGGCTGATACCGGAAAGAAGCAGCCTGGAAGCCATGTCGGAGACAAGGAGGATAACCTGTCCGATCAGGAACGTTCCAGGAAGTAGGAACCTGTGATCAAGATGGAATATCTTCTTTGCGATGTGGGGTGCAATCAATCCTAAGAAGGCGATGATGCCACAATAGGATAAGAGGAGCGAAACCATGCAGGAGGAGACAAGAAGAAAGACGATTCTCTTTCTTCCTAAGGGAATGCCAAGGCTTTTTGCTTCCTTTTCTCCAAGGGACATTCCGTTTAAAGACATGCTTTCCATCATAAAGAAGATCAATCCTGAAAAGGAGGCGATTCCAAGCGGAAAAAGGTCGTCCAAAGATATTCTCGAAAGGTCTCCGAAGGTCCAGTAGATGGCTTCGGAAAGAGAGTTCGAATCGGCAAAATATTGTAATATGGCTGTCATAGCCTGGAAGAGAGAGGACAAGGCAAGGCCGGATAGGACGATGGTGACGGTCCTGAAGTGGTTCCTCATGGAGAGGACCATGATGAAGAGGATGGAAAGGATGCCGAAGAGAAAGGCAAAGAGGGTCGTCGAAAGGAAGAAGGAGGAAGAGAAGACGAGAATCGATAGGTTTGCTCCGAAGACGGATGCACTGGAGACACCGAGCGTCTGCGGGCTTGCCATGTCGTTGTCAAGGCTTGTCTGCATGACAAGGCCGGCGATGGAAAGACCGCCACCGACAAAGAGGGCACCAAGCATCCTGGGAAGACGTATCTGAAGCAGGATGTTTCTTGTCATCTCCTCGCCTTTTCCGAATATGGCCAGGAAGGATTCAACAAAGGAAATGGAACCTGTTCCGAGAAGCATGGATAGAAGAGCAAGAAGAAGGACAAGAACAAGAAGGAAGACGAGAAGAAGGCCTTTCTTTTTCGTGACGGCCTTGCGTTGGACGGTTAGACTATCTGATTTGTTCATAAAGATAGAATACGGAAACGAGAATGAAAAAGCAAACAAAATCAGCGATATTGTTCGATTACTTCAGTTTGCCTTTCCAAATTCGGTGGAAACAAGTATGATAACATGGTCAATACGGAGGAAAACACATGATACAGGCTGTCTTTTTTGATCTCGACGGAACTCTTTTGCCGATGGATGAGAAATATTTCACCAAGCTTTACATGAAGGAAATCGCAAAGAAGCTGATGCCCTATGGCTATGAGGCAGATAAGCTTGTCTCCTCCATCATGAACGGACTGATGAAGATGGTCTCAAACACCTCTCTCAGGACGAATGAAGAAGTCTTCTGGGATAGCTTTTCCAAGGACTTTCCTTCCAAGGATCCCAAGAAGGACCTTCCCATCTTTACGTCCTTCTATCTAAACGAATTCAAGAAGACCAAGGAAGCCTGCAAGGAAAACCTGTTGGCCAGGGATATCGTTTCTTTCTGCAGACAGCATTTGAAACATACCATCCTTTCTACCAATCCGATCTTCCCGAGGGAAGCCCAGGAGACACGTCTTTCCTTCATCGATCTGAAGGGTTCGGATTTTGATTATGTCACGGACTACTCCAATTCCTGCTCCTGCAAACCGAATCCAAGCTATTTCAAGACGCTGCTTGAGAAGTTCTCCCTGAAACCGGACGAGGTCCTTCTTTTTGGAAACGATGTCATCGAAGACATGGAATGTGGAGCAAGTCTAGGCATCCAAGGATATCTGATTGATGGGTGCATCCTTACGCACGGAAAAGAAAAGAATGACTATCCCATCATCCGGATGGAAGATGTCATTCCGACCATACAGGCACATCTTAAAAGCTGATACCTCTTGCATTTTCAAAACGGACTCACTATACTAACTCTCGTATTACGGCGGGACTGCATTGCAGTTGAGAGGGTTGACACCCGACGCTTCGAACCTGTTGGTCAAGACCAGTGTAGGGAGTAACAATCATCAACTTGTTATTTTTGGATAGTCTTGGTTCAATAGGGACCAAGGCTATTTTTATAGCCGGAAAGGATTCTATGGATTTTTCATCCAAACCAGCTTCCAACAGAAGCAAGTCACACATGGCTGTGACAAAGATCATCGTGAGTGCGATGATGCTTGCCCTTGCGATCGTCCTTGAGGGCGTCAGCAAGTTCATTCCGTTTCTCAAGTGGCCAAACGGAGGAAGCATCTCCGTTACGATGGTTCCGCTTGTCTTGGCAGGAATGTATTGCGGACCTCTTTATGGAACGTTTGTCGGTGTTGCCTTCGGTATTATCAATTTCTTCATGGACGGCGTCATCAGCTGGACACCGAACGTCCTTGCTGTCTTGCTCTCTCTTCTTTTGGACTATGTGATCGGATTCGGATGCTGCGGACTTGCCGGACTCTTCCGCAAGCCCTTCTACAAGAAAGAAGTCTGGGCTCCCTTTGCTGCCCTGGCTCTCTGCTGTGTCGTCCGTTTCCTCTCTTCCTTCATGAGCGGTCTCATCGTCTTTACCAGCTCCTTTGACTATGAGGCAACAAGCGGCCTTTGCACTGACTTTACTCCCGCTGGAGTCATCTATTCCTTCACCTATAACATCGGTTACATCCTTCCTAGCATGGTGATGGGATTCTTTGTCCTGGCCGTCCTTGCCAAACCTCTTTTCATCGCCATGGACTATCCTATCTTTGCATCCTTCAAGAAGCAGTATGCCGGAGATACTACCTCCAGCTTCACGCTTCCTTCCTTTGAAAAGCTGATGCCTCTCTATCTAGCCATCGAATACCTGTTCGGCGTCCTTTCCAGCATCCCTGCTCTCAAGCTGTCTTTCCTTGGCTATTTCGGACTTGTCCTTGGTGTTGCCTTGGTTGTTTTCGAAATCGTCAACCTCATCAAAGGGAATAAGGAAGATGACGGCGGTAGCAACAAGCTGATGTCTATCATGTATCTTGTCCTTGCCCTTCTTGGAATCGGTGCTTCCTTAGCCGGTGTCTTATCTCCGGCCACATATGGAAGTGTTTATTATCCGGCAGAATAACAATCAAATCACAGACATTGCAAGCCCTTTCATGGTATAATAGTGCCACGAAAGGGCTGTTTTTATTATGGATTCCTGGTTTCGCAGTTTACTCAACAGATACGATGGCTATGGTATCGCCTTATACGTCGTCTTGACATGCCTTATCGCAGGTCTATGTGCTTCCATCATCGGCTTTGAACGTGAGATGAAGGGTCAGTCTGCCGGATTGAGGACCCATGTCTTGATTTCTATTGCCTGCTGTCTTCTCATGTCGATTTCCATCTATGCCGTCGGGTATATCAGACAAGATGTCTATAGTTTCCAGTCATTGACGTATGATGCGACCAGAATCGCAGCCGGCATCCTTGGAGGCGTCGGTTTTGTCGGTGCCGGAACGGTCATCAAGAGCGGACATCATATACGTGGTCTTACCACGGCTGTGACCATCTGGCTATGTTCTGCCATCGGTATGGCATGTGGATGTGGATTCGTCCTGGAAGCCATCCTTGTCTCGCTTCTTGCCATGGTCTTCCTTCTTGGCCTGAACTTCTTTGAAATGAAGATTGAAAGAAAAAGTCCTGTTGTCGTCATCGAAGCCAAACAGGACGATCTTCTTGTCTCTGAAATTCATGAATATGCTTCCAATCTCAGCCTTGTCATCAAGACCTTCTCCGTCAGCAACATCAAGAAGGAAGATGGTCAGTTCAATCTCAGAATCGAAGTGAAGTTTGCCTTCCTTTCCCAGAAAAAGGCATTGAAAGAGCTGCAAGAGATCCTTTGCAACCATGCAAACGTCATCTCCTGCAGCATCTCTCAGGACAAATGAAGAATCAGTCGATTCTCTTCAGCCAAAGTGCTTTTTTGGATGTCAGACTTCCCAATGAATGATAGGTCTTGTCTTCCAGAAGGTCGACATAGGTTCCTGCTTCTATTTGGAAACTGACTTCTTTTCCGGTGAAGTTGAAGAAGCCGATTTCCTCTTTTTCATCCTTGAAAGTGTTCTTCAGAAGCAGTGTTCCAGGAATACTATCCAGGACAAGGCTTCCCAGCGTAGTCTTGTTCTTATCACGCTTCTTCAGGGAAACAAGTCTTTGATAGAAGTCATAATAGTCTTTATCCTGTACCTTATGACTGATGACATCTTTTTCAAATAGATTCGGAGTTTCTTTGGCCTTGTATTCTTCTCCGGCATAGACGAAGGCCGGACCAGGTGTGAAGAAGGTGAAGGATACAAGAGACCTGGTGAAATCCTCATCCTGGCTATAGGATGCGATTCTTTCTCTGTCGTGGTTTTCGATGGCCCTGGTGATGTAGTGTCCCTGTGGGATAGAGGCTTCTTCCAGCATATAGGCGAATTTGAACTGCTCCAGTCTGCTCACTTCCTTTGTCTGAAGGAATTCGTGAAGAGGTTGAAAGGAAGCATAGGGATAAAGAAGGTCCATGCCGCTTTGACATAGTTCTCCGTTGCTATAGGCTGGAAAGCCAAGGCTTCTTGTATATTCTAAGAAGGATGTGTCAATCGCTTCGCCTAGGAAGATGGTATCTTCCTTCAAGGCTTCCTTGGCCTTTTTGAAGAAGGATGGCGGAATCAGACTGGCTACGTCGAAGCGAAAACCGTCGATGCCATGCTCTTCATAGAGTTTCAAGGTATCGACAAGATAGTCTTCCAAGGCTTCGTTTGCATGGTCTAGGTCAATGACGTCAGCCCAGGAACCGACTTTGTTGGCAAAGTTTCCATTTTTGTCATGATAGAAGAAGTCCGGGTGTTCTTTGCTGAGCAAAGAATCACAGGATGTATGGTTGAAGACCATATCAAGGATGACCTTTCCGTTTCTTGAGTGGACGGCTCTGGTGAGTTCTTCAAGATCTTCGAATGTTCCCGTTTCCTCATCGATGCTTCGATAATCCATGATGCTGTAGGGAGAACCTTTGCTTCCTTTTCTGTTCTTTCTTCCGATAGGGGATATCGGCATGAGATAGAGGATATCCGCTCCGTTATGGAAGATTTCATTCAGAGAATCTGTTACCGCTTTCAATGTTCCGTCCCTGGAATAGTTGCGGACGAATACCTGATAGATCACTTTGTTCAGAAATTCATGTTTCATCATGCTTTCCTTCCTTTCAGGCTGATTATAGCAAAAAGAAAACGTATATAAAAAACATATTCCCATGGTTGAAAGGAATATGTACATTTTGGAAAAGCAATCAAGAAAATCAGATGAAAACCTTACTTTGAAGTATAATTACCCGGTTTTCTGGTGATTTTCTGGTTCTGGCGTTCCTTGATCTGGCTCGCCTTGATGAAATCGGGTGCCAGCGAAGAAGGAATCGGATCGGTCTTCATTTTTGTTTTACTCAATCTCTTTTTATCATCCATGGTGAAAAGCCTCTAAGGAACATTATGCCCATCGGAAAGACAAAATCAACACTTTTCTCTCTGGAGAGTTGCCGTCAACCTCAGGATTATTCTAGAATATATCTTATTATATCGATAAGGAGGACCAGCAATGAAAGTACTCGTGGTAGAAGACAAGGTTCAGCTTGCCGACGCCATCAAGGAATACCTGAAGATGAGGAAGGTCGACTGCACCGTAAGGTATGACGGCCTGGAAGGCTTCAAAGAGGCAAGGAAGAACTGCTATGACGTGATGGTCCTCGATCTGATGCTTCCCTATAAGGACGGACTTTCCATCATCCGCGATCTGAGGACGGAGAAGAACCAGACTCCTATCATCGTCCTGACGGCAAAGAGTTCCACGGAAGACAAGGTCGAATGTCTTCTTGCAGGTGCCGATGATTACCTGACCAAGCCTTTTGTCCTAGAGGAGCTTCTTGCAAGACTTTTCGTTCTGACAAGAAGAAAAGGTACCATCGTACCCGATGACGTCTCCTTTGGCGATATCAAGCTTGACAAGCTCAATCATATGATGATCAAGAACGACAGCTCCATCGCATTGTCCCTGAAGGAGTTCCAGATCATGGAACTCCTCATGAACAATTCAAAGAAGATCACTGAAAAATCTTTGATCATGGAGAAGGTCTGGGGTATGGACAACCCTGACAACAACTACAATTCCGTCGAGGTTTATATATCATTCCTGAGAAAGAAGCTGGAATTCATCAAGTCGGACACCTTTATCAAATCTGTCCGCAATGTCGGCTACAAGCTTGTCACCAATAAAGATGAAGAACAGGGCTAAAAGCAGCGGTACGGACGCTAGAAGGCTCATCTTCCGGGAACGTATCTTCATCACCGTCCTCGTCATGTCCGTCATGGCCGTCTTTGAAATCCTGGTCGGTTTTCTTGTGCCTGCTTTTCAGAAGAGGAACATCAGGGGCAATGCCTATACTCAGCTTAACCAGGTCATCGTCAATTCCATCAATGCGACATACGGCTATTATAGCGAAGATGACATCCTTATTGACGGGAATTCCCAGATTTTTGTCTACATCATCGATTCCGATGGCTCTACCTTTCTACCCAAGGACAACGACAATGATGTCAACCGTGGTTATGTCGAGTATTGCCTGAAGAATTATCCCACGGTGGATTCAAGAAGTGATTTTCTCTTTGAAGATTACTACTTTTCCGTCATGGATTCCGAATATATCGAGAAGAACCTGGATATCGAGAAGAGTCCCGATCTCATCACCAGACCTATCGATGTCCCTGACGAGACTTTGGTCTATGCCGGCATCGACAGGAAGAGCGAGCTTGAGGCCAACTCTTCTTTTGCGATGACCCTTCTTCTTGTCCTGGGCATCGGCTTTCTTTTGATGATACCTGCCGTCTATGTCATCTCCAACCGCGTCATGAAGCCTACCAAGGATACCATCCGGCATGAAAAGGAATTTGTCGCCAATGCCAGCCATGAACTCAAGACGCCTCTTGCCATCATCACGGCCGAGGCGGAAGTCCTCTCCGACCGCAATCCGGAGAATGCCGACTATGTCCGCAACATCATCCAGCAATGCAAGAACATGAATGAAACCGTCCTGGACATGATCGCCTTATCCAAGCTTGAGACAGCACCCAAGGTCCTTGAGGAAGTCCGTCTTTCCGAGCTTGTTATGAACCTGTGCCTCTCTTTTGACGCCGTATCCTTCGAACGGGAAATCGACTACAGCTATGACATCGAAGAAGGCATCGTCCTTGAAAAGGCCGACCGGAAGAACCTGACAAGGCTGGTCAATCTCCTTTTGGACAACGCCATGAAATATACCCAGGGGGAGAAAATCATCCGTGTCAGCCTGAGGAATGAAAAGAAGAACATCGTCTTCCGTGTCTATAATACGGGCTGCCAGGTCCATGATGAGGATAGGGAAAAGGTCTTTGAACGATTCTATCAGGGAAAATCCGGGGATGACAATGAACGCAAGGGAAGCGGCCTTGGCCTTGCCATCGTCAAGCAGATCTGCGATACCTATCATTATCAGGTCAGCATCCGTTCCCATTACAAGAAGGACATGTGCTTTGAAGTCGTCATGAGATGACGTTTTTTCGGATTTGTCATTTTGGTCTTGAAAAACAACCTTTTCATAGGTAGTATATTCCACATATAAATCCGGGATGATGAGATATGGTACATAGAAAAGGAGCACAAAATGAAAAACAAGATTGTCATGGAAGGCATTACGTTCGATGACGTCCTCTTGCTTCCGAGGTATTCCGAAATTACACCGGACATGGTATCCCTCAAGGCAAGACTGACCAAACACATCACCTTGAACATCCCTCTTCTTTCGGCTGCCATGGATACGGTCACCGAATCGGCCATGGCTATCGCCTTAGCCAGGGAGGGCGGTATCGGTATCATTCACAAGAATATGACCATCGAAGCACAGGCCAAGGAGGTCGACAAGGTCAAGAGGAGCGAAAACGGTGTCATCACCGATCCCATCACCCTTTCCGGAGACAGGACACTCAACGATGCCCTGAAAATCATGGCTGACTATCATATCAGCGGCATTCCGGTCACGGATGAGGAGAACAGACTCGTCGGCATCATCACCAACAGGGATCTCAAATTCGAGACGGACATGGAACAGAAGATTTCTTCTGTCATGACAAAGGACAACCTTGTCGTCGGAAGGCTTGGAACCACTTTGGAGGAAGCCAAAGGCATCCTATCCAGGGCCAAGAAGGAAAAACTCCCGATCGTCGACGAAGGATTCCATCTGAAAGGCCTCATCACCATCAAGGATATCGACAAGATCCAGCAGTTCCCCAATTCTGCCAAGGATAAATATGGAAGGCTTCTCTGCGGTGCCGGTATCGGCATCACCAAGGATTATCTGTTGAGAGCCAAGGCTCTCATCGATGCCGGTGTCGATGTCCTGGTATTGGATTCTGCCCATGGAGACAGCAAGAACGTCATCCTTGCCCTGAAGGAACTCAAGAAGAACTTCCCGGATGTGGATGTCATCGCCGGAAACGTCGCTACCTACGAAGGTGCAAAAGACCTGATGGAAGCCGGAGCAGATGCCGTCAAGGTCGGCATGGGTCCTGGATCCATCTGTACGACACGTATCATCTCCGGTATGGGCGTACCCCAGATCACGGCCATCATGGAAGCCAAGCGTGCCAGCGAGGAATTCGGATGCCCGATCATCGGAGATGGCGGAATCAAGTATTCGGGTGACATCACCAAGGCTCTTGCCGCCGGTGCGGACACCGTCATGATGGGTGCCATCTTCGGCGGATGCGAAGAAGCTCCAGGGGATACGGAAATCTATCATGGACGTGAATATAAAGTCTATCGTGGCATGGGTTCATTAGGGGCCATGCAACAGGCGCATGGTTCTGCGGACCGCTATTTCCAGAGCGGACACAGGAAGCTTGTTCCCGAAGGTGTCGAAGGAAGAGTTCCCTTCCGTGGCTCGGCAGGGGATGTCATATTTGAACTTCTCGGCGGCATTCGTTCCGGTATGGGCTATCTTGGCGTCTCTTCGATCAAGGAACTTCAGGAGAAGAGCGAGTTTGTCAAGATCACCTCGGCTTCCCTCAAGGAATCCCATCCTCATGACATCGATATCACCAAGGAAGCTCCGAACTATTATCAGGAAAACCATTAGTCGTTTGAAAACCAGGCTGCGGCCTGGTTTTCCATTGCACGAAAAAAGGCAGACCCGGAAGGAATCTGCCTTGAGTCTGACTTTCTGACTTGTGGATTTACTTGGCTTCTTCGTCTGTCTTATCGGATTCTTTTCCGTCAGCTTCCTTGGCCTGCTGGACCTTGAGAGCCATCTGGGCTTCGAAAGCCTTTCTCTTGTCATTGATGCTGTGGAAGACCTTGACGATGACAAACAGGGTGAGAGCGATGATGAGGAAGGAGATGATGGCATTGATGAAGGTTCCCCAGTCGATGACGGCAGACATGTTGTAGGTGTAGGTGGTGCCGTGAAGCGTGTACTTGCTGAGAATGGTGTTCTTGACGTTTTCAATCAAGGTCGGATTCTTGGCTACGACATCAGCGCCATAGGTTGCGTCGGCATAGCTCTTGGCAAGATTCTGCAAATCCCCGGCCTTGAAGAACTGTCCAAGACCATTGGTAACATCCATACCCTTCTGTGCTGGATTGGCAGCCGGAAGGACGGTGACAAGCCCTTTGAGACCGCCCGGGACACCCCAGGTGCAGACGCTTAAGAGAATGTTGGTGAAGGCAGTGACGATGGCGGAGAAGGCAGAGCCCATGATGACACCGACGGCCATGTCAAGGACGTTGCCTCTGGAGATGAACTTCTTGAATTCCTGCCAAAGAGTCTTTCCTTCAGCCTTTCTCTGTTCCTTAGCCTGTTTTTTTGCTGATTTCTTATCTTCTTTTTCTTCCTCTGTAAGTTTTTTCATATGTATATACCCCGATACGTGGGATATTTTAGTACGACACAAAATCAGTTTCAACTGTAGCATCGAAAAAATCCGGAAATCCCGGATTTTGTCTTCAGATGCTGAAAGTATCGCCAAGGATGTTGCGGAAAGCATCCTCGTCCCTTGCTCCGAGCAGGACATCCTTCTTTTCGCCTTCTTCCACGATGAAGTTTCTCTTTCCGTCGATGAAGGGGATGAGGGTAGGAATCGACATGATGCCGAACTGCTGGGCAATCTGCGGGAATTGATCGGTATCGACCTTGAGGAAGGTGATGTCAGGATAATCCTCTTCGACATCCTCGATGACCCTGCCCATCATCCTGCATGGACCACACCAGGTTGCGTTGAAATCGACGAGGACCTTCTTTTCATTTTTGATGGTAGTGACGAAATCTTCCATTTTTTCTAGTTTCTTGATCATAGGCTGATTCTCCTTTTCTACAAGATAAACCAAAACGCATGAAACTGCAATCGATTTGCTTACATGCCTGCAAGAACGCCACAGAACATGGAAATGATGCCGAGGATGAGGAGATGAAGGGGATAGTAGAGATAGAAACCATATTGGATATATTTGCTGGAATATCCCTTCTTGCCGTTATAGAAGAAGAGGATCACGGCAGCCAAGGTCGAATAGGTTCCGATGGGGACGAACTCATTTGGTATGATGAAGCACGTCCTGTCGATGCGGTAAATCAGGTAGAAGACGGCTTCGATGAGAATCAAGCCGATGAGCATGGAATCTCTTTCCAGGCGGAAGATGCTCTCTTGTGTGAACGGGACACCATATTGCTGGCTTTTCCTTTTTGCATAGACGTCTGCCAACTCACGGAAGATGAAGTAGGCGACAAAGAGACAGATGCTGAATGTTCCCCAATCGGACTTGAAGAGGGTGCCATAGGTGTCTGATATCGTAAAGTCGGAAAAGACGGCATATAGGATGGGGAGGACGGCAAGAAGGGAATAGCGGTTCTTCTTTCTTAAAAGGGTGATGGCAAGGACACCCAGGAACATATCGGTGAACGCATTGCCGATGAGAGGATTGTCGGCAATCTTGATTTGGAAGATGCCCCCGAAGGCATATCCGATGCCGTCAAGAAGCAAGGCCATCCCTCCAAGACGAAGCAGGTACCATTTGACGTTCTTCGTCTTATAGGCACCTTCGACGGCCAGGAAGGCAAAGATGGGGAAAGCCATCTTGCCAATAGCCCTGAGAAGATAATAGGGAAGCGGAATCTCCATGCCGCTTCCAAGAGGGATGAATAGCAATGCGATATGGTCCAAGGCCATCAGAAGACAGGCGATGACCTTTATCCAGAAAGAGGATAGACCAAAAGTTCTTTCCTGGGATGGATTATGCATTTTTGGAAGCCATCTGGATGATGGTGACGACCATGGAGAAAAGGTTGACACCCATATGTCCCATCATGCTGGAAGTGATCTTGCCGGACTTTGCATAGACAAAGCCGAGGGCAAAGCCGGAGAACATATACACAGGAAGGTTGAGCAGCTCGTTATACAGATTGTTCTTCAAATTGGTGATTTCCGCATCGCCTAAGCCGGAGGCGATTCCGTTGGCGAGGTCACGGAAGGAGTTGATGATGTCTGCATGGATGAGACCGAAGACAAGTGCGGATATGGCGATGCCAAGCCATCTCAGATTGTATTTGTGGCCGACGGTGTCGACAAGTCCGATACGATAGGTCAGCTCTTCGCAGAAGGGAGCAAAGAAGACGGTCATGATGAAAATCAAAACAGGAGAAGCGGCAAAGATCGTCTCGATGGAATTCTGGTTGGCGTTGCTTCCATAGAACGGAAAGATGGCAGAGAAGGAAAGGCTGAGGATGTTCTGCAAGGCGATCACCATGCCGAAGGCGACAAGAGCCCAAAGGTAGGTCTTGGGTTGCTTGAGTTCGTTGAAGAACCTCTGATATGTCTTTCTCCTGTCAAGGAAGATGAACAGGACAAAAGTGATGACCAAAAGGAAATAGGTGAAGAAATTGATCAGGGCATAGGCCAGATTGGATACGCTGACCACACCATCCTTGATGGAAACGAGGGGTGTTGCCAGGATGATGTATTGCACGATGAGGGAATAAAGCTTCAGGCCTAGAAAGCCGATCAGGAAAAAGGCAAGTTTCTCCCATAAGGGTGTCCAGTCATTCAGTTCCGAACGGGGGAAGAAACCTTTGATGTTGTTGTCAGGGACATATTTTTTTGTCGATGAATCTTCATTGTTGAATAATTCCATGGGGTACCTCGGATGATTTGACAATTATTATAGATGAGAGCGGCGTTCGTTTGCTATAATAAATAAAAAATCCCTATGTCCAATGATACACTGAGCCTTCTGATGATTCTTCTTTTCGTCGCTGTCATCCTCGCCTCCCTTTTGGCTGGTCTGATAGGCTTTTGGAAAGGAATCTACAAGACGACCCTCAAAACCATCGTCAAAACAATTCTGATTGTCGTCCTTGTCTTTGTTTCACCCTATATAGCCAATGCCATCGGAAACATCAACATCCAAGGAATCGTACATTCAGAAAGCGCTATCACATTGCAGACGTATTTGGCTAACCTCATCACGGAAGCCGGTCTCATTTCGCCTATCAGCGGATTATCTATCTATGCGACGGTCTTTGCCATCGTCAATTCCCTTCTTGCCTTCTTGGTGTTTTTCCTTGGCATGGTCGTCATTCAGCTGATTGCCTCTCTATTGACCCTCATCCTATATCAAGGCATCTTCCGCTTCATCCTTCCTGTCGAGAACAAGAAGGAAAGAAAAGCAAGAAAATCCAAGAAAGGAAGCGATGTCCTGCAACAGGGACTTCTTGAGGACGATGGAACGGTCAGGAAGAAGGCCAAGAAGACATGGCCGCTTCTCAAGGTTCCGGGCGCCATCCTTGGAGCTGTCCAGCAGTTCCTCTTCGTCATCGTCCTTCTGGCTCCCTTCAGTGCCCTTGCCACCAATGCCCTGAAGAACAGGGATGGTATCGATGACATCTTGGGTACGGTGGGCGTGAATCAGCAGGAGAGAGATAGGATTTCCGGCTATATGGATGTCGTGGATTCCTCGCTTCTATATCATACGACCTCGCTTTTCGGCTTTGATTCCCTCGTCATGAACAAGGCTACCGCCGTCAGCGTCAATGGAACGCAGGTTTCCTTCAATGGCTTGATCGACTCGGTGTTCGATGTTTCCAAACCGCTCTTCAAGGATGAGACGATTTCCTATGACCAGGCCTCGAAGGCAGTGACCGTCAACTTTGCCCAGCTTCTTTCCAAGGCTACTGTGACCAGCCTTATCGATTCCGTCATCAACAATCCGATGATGATGGCTCTCGTTCCACCTCTTATCGATGTCGGAATGAACTATATTTCAGGCAATACCTTTGCCATCGAGCAGCTTGATTTCAGCAATGTCGACTGGAAGAATGAACTCACCATCATCAGTTCCATCTATTCCGAAGTATATGATGGCTGCATAGAGCCGATGCTCACCGGTGAAAAGATAGATTTCAAGAACTTCACCTTCAATACCAGCACTTTGACAGACGGGCAGATCGATGGATATGCTGACGCTGTCTCTGAGCTTGGCCAGCTGCAGACCTTCAAGAAGAACATTTCCCATATCGTCTCTGCTCTTGCCCATTACCTTCACAACATGGGATACGACGTCCTTCCGATGGAAAGCGAAAAGTATGAAAACGTCGACTGGTCTGATGATTTGCGTATCTATGCCAGGGCAGCCCTTCGCTTCTTCCGCAACATCGGCTTTGACATCACGTCCGATTTCAAGACCGATAAAATCACCCAAGGCATGCTTACCAGCATGAAGGATGCTGATAAAAGAAAAGAACTTTGTGATCTCATCGTCGGAAGCGATGATAAGGACAAACAGGAAAAGGGAATCCTTGATACGACCCTGTTCAAGGTGATTTCCGTTCCGACGATTCTGTCAAGCACTCTTTCGACCGTGCCGAGCCTCTCTTCTTTTGTCAAGGACATAGATTTCGACAAAATCTTCCAAGGTTATTCCGTAGCGAAGTACAGGAACGAATTCAATACGATGTTCGATATGATGGATATCCTTTTCGAGAAGAATTCGGCTATCGACCTGGAACATCTGGATAGGATCGATATCCGCGATCCCAATACGACGGACCAGCTTGTCCGACTCCTTGACAAGAGCGTGGATTCCAATCTGTTCAAGGAAATGTATCCTTCCTTGATGAAGAGCCTTCTTTTCAGCAATGATTTCGACTTTTCCAATTATCTTTACGGATTGACTCCCTATAACTTCAATTATGACAGCGATTCCTTCATCCAGGATTTCAAGACGCTTCTTGGACTGATGCCTGAAATCCAGAAATTCACTTCCCTGATGTCCGATTCGACCAAGGGCACGGCCACGAAGATCACGGAAATGGTGAATCTTGGTGTCATCGATGATCTTCTTGGCTTTGTCACAGGTTCATCTTTCTTCAATTCCGACCAGCTGACCGGTGTCACTTCCGAGAAGCAGAAGAACGTCAACGTCTATACCTTCCTCAACGGATTGTTCAATATCGATATGTTCAAGGAAATCGGCTTCCGCCTTCCTACCTTGGAAGAATTCCAGTTTGATGCCGATGACTGGGATGGTGAAATCAAGACCATCGGCAGCGTGCTGAAGTCTCTCTCCAAGAATGCTGATTTCATCGCTTCGGAATCCAAGAAAATCACGGATATCAAAGACTGCGATGCTGTCGGAGAAATGATTTCGACGGCCATGGACAGCAAAATCTTCGGCCCTTCCATTCTTCAAATCATCGATTCTTCCCTCAATGATTACTTTGTCCAGATTGGACTTCCCTTAAAACTCAACGAGATGAGGAATGCTTACTGGAAGGAAGACAGCGATGATATCGCCAAGCTTCTTTCCTTGATCCAGATGATGGATCTTGAGCATCTTGATTTTGGAAGCCTTGACCCTGAAAGGCTCAACAGCATGCTCACCATCTTTTCCCAGATGAACATCATTAATCCTGGGAAACAGCATGTCGATGGCAAGGATCCTTTCGGAGAAGCCATCTATTCCATCTTTGACAAGAATCATCTTTCCAGCCTTCTAGGTGGAACGGAATTTTCCAAAGACCTCTTCAATCTCTCTTCTATGACGGGATGGACGACATTTGACCCTACAAGCAATAAGACCACCAAGTCGATGAAGAACTATCAAGGCGATGATGTCGACTATCCTTATTCGGAAAAGGGTGAAATCCATACGCTATGTGCCTTGATTTCTCATCTTCAAAAGTATATGAAGAATGACCCGGATGCCTTTGCCGACGGAAAACTACCTGATACTTTTGCCGATGATATCCAAGACCTGCTTGACAGCCAGCTTCTAAGAAAGATGCTTGCACAGGTCTTCAAGAATGTCATTTCTTCCATCGACATGCCAAAGGAACTCGATGGTTTTATCTCCAGCATCGACTTCGATAGTTTCCTCAATCTTTCAAGCGAGGAGGCCAAAAATGAGATTTCCATGCTGACAAGACTTTCCAAGATGGCTGTAGAGACCTATGAAGGGACCAATCGTCTGGAATATATCTTCTCGCATATCTTTGAACTTCAGGAAAAGCATGTCCGTCCAGAAGATCCAAGCAGCAAGACTCTTCTTGATGAACTTGATGAATTGCTGGATTCTTTGTCTTCCTCCAAGCTTCTCAATACGAAGAAGGCAGGATACAAGTTCTCCCCGATGGGTTACTTCATGAAGGGAATCATCGAAATGTCCGGTCTTTCTTCCTCCGTGACGATGATCGACCATGAAGGCTATGTCGAGCCTGTTCTTGATGGCATGCTTCTTGATATTGGTAGTCAGCAGATGGCTTCGGAAATCATCCATCTCAAGAAGATCCTCTCTCTTCTTCAGGGAATCGGAAGTGGCGCTTCCGGAAAAATAGATTTCCAGATCAGCGGACTCGAAAAGGAAAAAATCAGTCAATTGCTTGAAGCCATGATGGATAGCAAGGTCTTCTATCGCTATCCTGTCTATATGTTGAAGACGATGGTCAATCAGATGAACCTTGCCGAGTATATCAAGGACCCCAAGGATGATACCAGGACCATACATCCCTTTGTCTTTGACATTCATATCCTGAGTCCGGATGATGTGAAAAGATATTGGAAGAATGATATCGATCATCTTCTGAACATCATCTTTGATTCTTCTTTGAAGGATATGATTCAATCAGGAAGTGATTTCGATTCTCTTGATGTCACGGACATGGATTTAGGTTTCCTCTATGAGATGGGTCAGATGAACTGCTTCAAGGAAAACAGGAGCTATATCGTCTATCATCTTCTTTCCAAGGCGATTCCTAAGGATGCGGATGGTCAGGTCTTTACCTTTGATACCATCCTGAGGGAAAGCAAGAATACGCCTTATGGCGAAAATGCCGATGTATGGATTTTCGAAGACCTGCTATTCTCTATTCCATCGAAAACCGTCTTCTTACATGATCTTGATATGGTAAAAGGTCTCTTTTCCTCTATCTATACCATGGTTCCAAACCTTGACAAGGAGTCGACGGACTTCTCTCTCATCCATTTTGCCGACTGGATGTCCCAGTGCATCGATTTCACGAACGGCGAGGATGGAAATACGGATTTCTATCGCAGCAAGCTTGCCAGTGAGATTCTCGCCGGCGCCTTGTCTCAGGCATTGAAGAATCCTCTTCTTTCCAGGCTCCATGTCGATGGTGACTTCTTCTATCAGAATGATTACTTCTTCATCAATCCTATCGAAGGAAACGGTCTGGACGGAATCATCAAGATGACCACGACGAAGCTTTCGGCCGACAAGCTGTATTTCAGCAAATCGGAGCTTCTTATGATTTTCACCCTGCTTGGAAGAAAGGATTCCTTTGCTGAAGAAGGCATCACTTCAGAGGAGAAGAAATTCAATTACTTCCTCTCTCTTTCCGAGTATGAGAACCATAATTCGAAGCTTGTCGGGCATACGAAAGTCGATACTTCTTCAGAGAACGTAAAACCTCTTGAAGAGTACATCACGTCTCTTCCTGTCTTGGAAAACGGTACTCTTATTCCTACCACCATCGCCAAGGTGTATGAAGAAAAGGGTGTTGTCGAACCTGTCTTCTATCAAGAAAAAATCGAGGCTATACAGGATTATATCCAATAAAAATAGCTGCCATTCCCAATTTTGGTCTGGCAGTTTTTTTGTAGAAAAATGCTGTCGGATAAGCCGACAGCATGATTTGTCATTTGGAATTGAGAAGAGGTTTCTTGAGCATGTATCCCAGACCGACGGTATTTTCACCGCAGTGGCAGGTGATGATGCCGCTGGCATCGATGGGGAGAAGCATGTTCTCGCCGACCAATTCCTTGAGTTCGTGTTCGATCTTGTTGACACCATATTCGCCGGTGACATGGGGAATCATGATCGGATAGGAAAAATCGATGTTGTCGGATTCGAATTCCTTCTTGAATTCGTCAAGCATCTTGGCGATGCCCTTGCTGAGATCCTTTCCCCTGACCAGGGAATGGACGACCATCTTTCCGTTTTCAAGACGGACGATGGGATGGATGGAGAACTTATTTCCTAGGAGATAGGTCAGTCCCGAGCATCTGCCACCCTTGTGAAGGAATTCCATCGTCTGGATGACGAAGGACATGGAAATCTTCTTGGCCCTCTCTTCGTGGTTTTGGATGATTTCTTCGACGGACAGGCCTTTGTTGATGTCTTCGCTGATGCCGATGGCTTCCAAGGCTGTTCCTCCGGAAAGGGAGAGAGAATCCAAAACGGTGACCTTGTCCGAGACATTCAGAGTCGACATGGCGAGATGGGCATTGTTGTTGATGCTGGAAATATAGGAAGAAATCGGAAGATAGAAAAGATGATCATAGTCTTTGAGAGCATCGGACATCATGCTTTCGAGTTCCGGAATGTTCAAGGCAGAAGTCTTTGGGAAAATTCCGGTTTCTTTATATTTGTCGATGATTTCCTTGGAGGTGATGTCTTTTCTGTCCAGATACTGCCTTTCGTTGAAATTGACGACGAGATCGGTGACACCGATGTTGTATTTGGTATAGAAATCGACTGGTAAATCGCAGCTGGAGTCGACGATGAGTCTATATTTTGCCATATGAAACACCCTTTCTATGTTACTATATTGTAGGGAAAATAAGAATTGAAGTCAAAAATTATATGTTTAAATTATTGAATCAGACCAATTATGAAGAAAAGAAAAGCCGCTTTCTTGCCTTCTCCTATGCTTTGGACGGAGAAGAAGACAACAGGGCCATCCTTCGGAAACTGGAGGAAGAACACCCGGATGCCAAACATCTCCTCCATGTCGTCAGGTTCAAGAACAAGTTCGGCTCCGAAGTCCTTGAAGCAAGCGATGACAGGGAACCCATCAGTTCCATGAAGAAGGCGAGTCGGTTCTTTGAAAGAGACGGTATCTCTTCCTTCGGCATCTATATCGTCAGATACTATGGTGGGAAAGAGCTGGGAGCCAGCCATCTTGACCACGTCTATTTTACGATGGCGATGAAATTGTTCGAAGACTATAAGAAACGATGAACAAATGGTTTATAATATGGATATTTCAACGAGGTAACCAAAATGGCAGATAACAATCATAAGACAGATACATCCAAGGCACCGTTCATTCCGAAGACCGGCCTTGCCTTCAACAGCAGGGTCGACAACTGCATTGCCGTCATGTCCGGAAAGGGAGGAGTCGGAAAGTCCTTTACTTCCGCCTATCTGGCTGTCGCCCTTCAGAGGAAGGGATATAAGGTTGGTATCCTCGATGCGGATATCACTGGCCCTTCCATCCCTTTCTGCTTCGGTATCAAGGGGCCGACTTATTCGGAGAGCGGCATCATCGAACCGGTGAAGACCAAGACCGGCATCCAGGTCATGTCGTCAAACCTTCTTTTGGACAATCCGGAAGATCCTATCGTCTGGCGTGGTGCCATGATATCCACCCTTATCGAACAATTCTATTCTGAAGTGAAGTGGGATTGTGATTATCTTATCATCGACATGGCTCCGGGAACCGGTGACAATTCTCTCACCGTGTTCCAGAAATTCAAGATCACCTCAGCTGTCCTTGTCACCTCTCCTCAGTCTATGGTCAACATGGTCGTCGAGAAGTCTGCCAAGATGGCAGATATGCTTTCCGTTCCTCTTCTTTCCTTGGTCGAGAACATGGCTTATGTCAAGTGCCCGTGCTGCAACAACAGAATCGACATCTATGGGAAGATGGATTCAGAAATCGGAAAAAGGCATGGCATTCCGACCTTTGATGAAGTACCATTCGATCAGGATATCGCCAAAGCCATGGATGCAGGAAATGTCGAAGGACTTGATGTACCCTATCTTGACAGCACCGTGAATTCCATCATCCTTCATTCCGAAAAGAAATAAAGGTATGACGGAAAAAGAACGGGCGGAAGTCTTTCTATCGGCCTTCAAAGAACTTGAAAACGAGGTTCTTTCCATTGCCAGGATCAAGGATGAGGGGCATGTCTCCTTTTCCAGGGCACTCAACGATATCTATTATCAAAGAAAGAATCCCTATATCTGTGATTATGGCAATTATGATTTTTTGAAGACCTGTTCGGATTTAAGAAATATCCTAAGCCATGAAAACGATGTCTGTGTGCCAAGCGAATCCTTTTTGAATCGTTTTCTCATCCTGAAGAACAAAATCATCCACCCGCAGACATGCTATGGGATTGCAAGCAAGGACATCGTATCCTGTAGGGTGGACGATTCTCTCTTTTCCGTGTTGAAGACGATGGAATACAAATCCCTAAGCCATATTCCGGTCCTTGATGAGGATGGGGTCGTACAGGGAATTTTCTCACGGACGACCATCTTCGATTATGTTTCCATGAACGAAGAACTTGAAAATCCTTCCACGATGAAGGTGAAGGATTTCATGGAATTCCTTCCGGTGGATTCTCATTTAGGCGAGAGGTTCCTCTTTGTATCCAGATATGACTTAGTCGACAGCATCTATCCTGAGCTTTTCAAGAACAAGGAACATGATAAGAACCTTGCTTTGGTCCTTGTCACTCAGCATGGAAGAAAGACGGAAAAACTATTGGGTGTCGTCACCATTACCGATATGGCAAAGGGAAGATGAGAGGAAAACATCCATAAAATCGATAATGCGTGAAATGATTTTGAATATAAAACCTCTTATGATTATTTAAATCAATTTGTTATAATACGTTCAGTTTTTTTCTATATGCAAAAGGAATGAGTTCCATATAGAATCTGTCTACTGAAAATTATCTAAACAATTCATTTACTGCTTTCATGACATCTTCATAGTCAAGGACTAAGCGGATAAATTCGTCATATTTTCTTTCTTCATTCAGCGAACAGACCTGAATATATTCATCGATATATGCTCCAGCAGCAAAGAACCAATCCCTGAGTCGAGTTTCGGTTAACGTCTGGTTATCCGGACTCAATCTTAATTTCAACGCCTTGGAAAACCAATGATTCATTTCGTTGCACCATTGATTGACGGCTTGGTTTGAACTATCGATATAAATCCTATGGAAATTTCTTATGATTTTTTCCCCTGAATCCATGCAAGTGAATATAGCTTCCTCTTTAGGAATGCATAAGCCATCATCCGCAGAAGAGCTTTGTTCATCCGCAAGATCTTCTTGAGGACATTCACATAAAATGATGTGATTTCCATGGATATTGATTTTCTGAGAATCGCTACTGTTGCAATCGAATTCAAAAGAGAATGTGGCGGTTACAGCTCTAGATTCTATTTTTTGATTGTTTCAAGATCTGTTATCACAGCTGTCCCGACAAGGGAAAGCCTGTTTTCCATCATATCGCCATGGATATCACACATGTATCCGATAGATGGCAAATCCTTTTTGTGATTGGAGTATGAGAAAGCAGACTCAAGTATGATTGGAGCATTTTCAAAACTAGCCATCGTATAGGGAATTAAGATATCAGCGTTGGGTATTTCAATCTCGATAGTTGGGTTGTTTTCGTTTAAAATGCTGTTGATGAAATCAAATCTTCCTGCTGTTTTCATGATGCAATCCTTGCAAATCAAATAGCCGTGGTTGTCCTTGTGCTGGAGATTTGAAATCTTTTCGTTGAACACAATTTTCTCTTTTCATAGCTCTTTTTCTGATGTCTCTTTTTCAATGATATGGGATGTTCTCGCTTTAGACTATCTTAAGTTTGTTTTTTTAGGCTTTTCTGACGCGGATATAGAAGACCAGTGTTTCCTTCTTTGGTGTGAGACCATCCATGTAACGAACGGTTGCCTTGATGCCACAGAGGTCTCTCTGGACTTTCTTGGAATTCTCATAGATGCTATGGACGTTTATGGTATCGCTGAGTGACAGAAGGGTTGTCGATACGAGCTTGTCATCGCTGCTACTAAACGTGATGCTTGTCAGGGAAGATGGCAGATTGAGAATGCTCTTCAATTGGAACTGAGCGTTCTCGTCAAGTGTCAGTTCTCTTGTCTCTTTGTTGAAGGAGGCAGATTCCTTGAAGGACGAAAGGGTCGTAGGGAAGGCTCTTTCCTTTCCTGTATAGGTAAAGGTCTTTGTAAAGGACAGATCCTTCTTGAAGGTGTCCTGCCCGTTTTGATTCATGGTGGCTGTTATCGTGGCTTCGACGTCGGCTGATTTGGTGTTGTCATCTTTTACGTCACCATTATAGATTCCTTTTACTCCACTGACATTTCCAAAGGCATCGACATCGATGATGTCCTCGTTTGAGCTTTCATAGGTGGAGGAGAAATCGTTCAGGTTCTTTCCTTGGTAAAGATGGTTCAAGCCAAAGGGGATGGTCTCATCATCACCGACTTCACTTTTTTCGGCATAGGAGAAGGCATAGTCCTGATTTGAATAATCCAAGGACTTGATTCTTTCATACATCGGATAGAGGAGATTTCTCTTTTCTTCTGAAATGCCGCTATTGAAGTAGTAGCCAAGGAGTTCGTTTTTCTTGGCCTGGAACTTGTCTCCGGAAGCCTTATAATCCTTTTCGGCGATATATATCTGGTCAGCTTCCTTGATGAGGGAAACGGGGCTGACCTGAGCGGTGCCGTCGATGCTGCTGGAAGGTTGGCTGGCATTGAGGTACGCTTGGAAACGGTCGGTTCTGTCTTTCGAGGAAGCCTTGTCTGACATCACGGGTTTCGATATGTCCAGTTCAAGGAAGGGATATGCTTCTTCCGTTTGGCTTCTTTTTCCCTGCAGGACAAGCTTAGCCTTGCTTTTTCCTTCGTAGAAGGTGTTATCGATGCTTAGATACAGTCCAGTGATCTTTTCAGGAAAACTGATTTTCACCTCAGTGGACTGGACTTCCTTGCTGATCTCATGATTTGGAAGAATCTGCTGGTATTTCTGATCGATGATTTTTACGATATCGCTTTTCAGGGAATAGGTTACAGAATCTCCGGTCTTTTTTTCTGTAAGATAGTTGGCCATCATCCCTTCGATGAGAGAGAGGTCGTCTTTTGTAGGTAGACTTGAAGTATCCTTTTCTTTGATCAAAGGAAGCAAATCATCGATATAGGGAGAAAGGAGGGAGAGGATGTTATCTTTTCCAAAGGCAAAGGGAATGATACTTTCACCTTCTTTCCGTTCCAAGGTCGAGTAGATATCACTCAGGCCATAGGAATAGAGATTCATCGTGTCCAGTCTGGCAAAGTCATCCTGGGAGAGATAATCGCCATAGGATGTATTGAAGGAGGAGAAAAGACCAGAATAGAGCGTTCCACGCAAATCCGTGTTCTTGAAGATGGTATTGAGTAAAGTATTGTTCTTCAGGACTTTGGATAAGGCATTTTCAAGATATATCGAGGCCTGATAGAAATCCTCATCCTTCTTTTGGTGGAAGAAAGACATGTCTAGGCAGAAGCGCTTGTCGGAATCGGGATTTTCGTCATAGCTCAGATCCAGGATGGTTGTTTCGATGAGATTCATGATGTTGGCTTTGATCTTGCCTAAGTCGACAAGGAAGGACATATCGATGTCATAGCCCTGACTTTCGTCAGCCTGTGTAAAGGTATCCAGGAACTGGCCAAGAGCAGGAAAAGAATCGGAAATCCTGTCATAGACCTGGAAGGAGAGGATGGCACTGGTTTCCGGATTTCGTTTTGATGAAATCTGTATCCTTCCCGTCCCCTTCTTCAAGGCTGTGACAAGCCCGCTTTCATCCACGGAAAGGACCTCCTTGGTCAGGGAAGCAAAAAGGAGGGAGTCTTCATACTCGGACTGGATTTCCCCTTCTATCTGATAGGTGTCACCGACAAGAAGGGAAGACTTGCTTTGCTCCTTGAGGATGATGACCCCAGGCTTTTCCGGTGTGGAGGATATCTCTTCCTTGCTGCAGCTTCCCAGAAGGAAGGGAAGCAATAGAATCACATGTCTTTTTTTCATAAGGCTCCTTTCTGTCAATCGGACTTTTCTTCCTTTTCCGGGAAGAAGATGGAAATCTTGTAGATGCGGCCATCGGAAGTGATGGTCAAGGTTCCGTTATAGTAGTTGACGATGTTGCGGATGGACTTCATGCCGAAGCCGTGATAACGCAAGTCTTTCTTGGTAGTGACGGGAAGACCGTCTTTATACTGTATCTCCCCTTGGAAGGGATTCTCGGCGCTGGCAAAGACGCCTCCGGCAATCCTTTTGACCTTGAGGGCGATGGTCCTCTTGTTGGGAGAAGGAATGCGGCTTACGGCATCGATGGCGTTGTCGAGGATGTTCCCAAAGAGGGAATAGATGTCACTTTCCTTCATGAAGGAAAGTTGCTTTCCGTCGATGATGAAGTCGGAGGCGATATTGTTTTTGTTGCATAGAAGCAGCTTTTCCTGAAGGATGACATCCATGGAGGAATTGCCTGTCTTCATCTTGGTGTCGTAGATACGGATGGCGTTTTCGATTTCGGCAAGGTCTTCCCTGGAGATTTTCTCCTGGTTGTTGAGCTGTCTTATCTGATGTCTCAGATCATGGCATTTGATGTTGATGAGGTCGATGGATTCCTTGGAGATTTCATATTGCTTTTCTTCCTGATGGCGAAGCTGGTTGATGGCAACGATTTCCCCTTTCAGGGATACTTCCTTGACGTTCCCCATCAAGATCAGGATGATCATGAAGCTGCAGAGAAGGGCAAAGATGTTCAATATATAATGGATGGTATGATCGATTTTGGAGAAGTCAAAGGACAGGATGAAATTGTTCAGGATGATGGTGACAAGCATCGCACTGGAAGAGGCGAGGATGACGTTTAGGCTAGGAACGGCAACGCTTGGGTATTTCTTGATGCGAAGATATAGGAAGATGGCAATGGGAATGCTTGGAAGGACCAAGGGAAAGGTAACGACGATCCAGATCCATGAGAAGGACGAAAGGTCTAAAAAGAAACTGTCTTCCAAGATTTCGATGATGACTTGCCAGAGAAGATAGATGGTATGGCGGAAGGAATAGGATACGACGGAAAGGAACATGGAGGAGTTGAAGGGATAGTCAAAGCAAAAATAAAGACAAAGCGGCCCGAGAAGGAAGACGATGATATAGTTGAGCGTCATCGAAAAGATGAAATTGCCGGTATCGATGCTTTGGGATAAAAAGGGAACGATTTGGGCTAGGATGATACATAGGATGAGACGTATCGGGAAATGATTCCTTTTCTTGAAGTTCCAGGAAAAATAGAAGCACAGGAAAAGAAATTCATCTTCGACAAGGATGTTGAACAGGTTTTCCAGTGTGATCTTCATCAGTTGTGTCTCGTCTGATATTCGCTGAAGGCTTCCAAGAAGGCTTTTCTCTTGGTCCTTGACATCGCCAGCTCCTCATCCATGACGACGATGGCATTCTTTTCGATGGAAGTGACGTATTTCATGTTGATGAGATAGCAGTGGTTGCACCGGATGAAGTCAGCTGCAGGAAGTTCCTTTTCGACTTCGTTGAGGCTTCCATAGGTGGAATATTCCCCGTGTTTGGTATGGAAGGAAAGCCGATGGCCGAGAATATCGACATAATAGATGTCATCAGGCTTGAGCAGATGGATGCCGGAGTCTGACTTCACGGTGATCTTTGGTTGGTTGTGGGTGTCTTCCAAAAGCGTTACGACCTTATCAAGCCTCATGGCCAGATGGTCATAGATGACAGGCTTGACGATATAGTCGATGGCATCGACTTCATATCCTTTGATGGCATATTGGGCAAGGTCGGTCACAAAGAAGAGGAAGGATTCGAGGTTGTGCTTTCGCATCTCTCTTGCGACTTCAAGACCATCCATGCCAGGAAGATGGATGTCCATGAAGACGATGTCAAAGGGTTCCAGGTGGTCCAGAAAGACAAGCCCGTCTGAATAATGGCGGACATCGAATTCCTTGTTCTTTTCCCTGGAATATCGCTTCAGCAGATCTTTCAGATCGGCATAGGCGTTTTCGTCGTCTTCGACGATTGCAGTTTTAAATGTCATGATCGTGGTTCCGATTGAAAATATTATAGTGAAAAAGGCTGGAATCCTCAACCTCGGGGAGCAAAAAGGCAAAGAAAAGTCCCTCCGAAGAGGGACTGGTTCATCCTAATTTGTGACGTCTGCATTCACTTTTGTAGCCAAGAAGCAGGAGCTTGCCTCTCAATCCGAAGGGGATGTGGTTGAAGACCAGGGAGTATCCACGATGGCGAAGAGCGTCATACAGCTCTTTGTCCTTGCCCTTGCAGTAAGCCCAGAAATTCTTCAGGTCCTGTTTTCTTTCCGGTGTGTTTTGACCACACGTGAACATCATGGTGACGACCATCATGGAATTCAAGGCGTGAAGCATGTAATGCCTGAGCCCTTTCTGCATGTTTTTGATGTCTTCATAGGTGTGGGCATCAAACATCTCCTTCATGACACGGATCTGCTGCTGATATCGCTTGACCATGTTAGGCAAAGCGACAGACTGTCCTTCCCTGCCGATGAAATAGATATAGAAGACTTCAGGAATGTAATAGATGCTCTTGACATAGGGAAGCGGGGTATAGGCAAAGATGTTGTCGACATAGAAAGTATGCTCAGGAAGCTTCATTCCGTTTTTCCTGAGAACGTCCGTCTTGTAGAAGAGAGCGTGCATCAAAAACATCTTGCCGGTACCGAATTTCCTGACCTTGTCCCAGTGGTTGACTTGGTAGGCCTTGAACTGGAAATCCCATTTCCTTCGATAGGAATCATGGGCGCTTGGCCTGTTGTACAGGAAGTCCATGAGATATAGATCAGGAAGGTTATCTTCCTTGATCCTGTCACGGATGTTGTCAAGGAGAATCCTATATCCCTTTTCGTCGGCCCAGTCATCGCTGTCGACGACTTTGAAATATAGTCCCGTGGCAAGCTCCATACCTTTGTTGACACCGCTTCCGTGGCCACCGTTTTCTTTGTTTACGGCTTTCACGATAGTCGGGTATTTTTCCTGGTATTCCATGGCAATCTTGCCGGTGTCATCCTTGCTTCCATCGTTGACGATGATGATTTCGACATCTTCCCCTCCGATGAGGAGGGAATCGATGCAGTGTCTCATATAATCCTGAGAGTTATAGGAAGGAATACAAAAAGATATTAATTTCATGCTGACCTCGTCTAAAAATTGAACTTAAACCATTATAGGTTGTTCATTTGTGAAAAGAAAGGCTAATTTTTGACAGGTTTGCGATAGTGGGCATCCTTTGGATACTTCGGAGAATACTTGCCGGAATGGAGGAACTGATGCAAACCCTTGAAGAAATGTCCGTCGAACATCATGATGAGACCCTCAGCCTTATGCATGGACATGTTCATCATTCTTGAGATAGCCCTCATCGGGAAACTCCAGGGACCCATGACGATGGCATTCCTGAGCTTGCGGTTATGTTTGGTCCCGAAGCTGATGAGCATATGAAGTCCGTGATAGACAAGTCTTCCCGTCCATCCTCTTGCATACCTGAGGTCGCAGAACAGGTTGTTCTTGTCCAAGGCGATTCTCGTCTTCTTCTTGTTGACGAAATGGAGCCTGCCGTCTGGAATCTCATTCTCATAGAGAACCTTGAATTCCTCGTCGCTGACCTTCTTGACCTTGCCTGAATAGTAGGAAGGAAGCTTTGCTTCATCATAAGGCAAGACATCGGTCGTACCTTCCTTGACCAAAGTTCCTTCAAAGCGGATATCGGCACTGGAAGCACCGACATAGACTTCATACTGGCCACCTTCGATTTCGAAGCGGTTCGTCTTGGTGTTGAAATAGCGGAAGGTATATTCGTCAAACGGAATGAAGACTTCCTCTTCTTCGCCAGGTTCCAAAAGCTTGGTCTTGCAGAATCCCTTGAGTTCCTTGACCGGTCTGAAGATCCTGGAGTCCTTCTTTCCGATGTAGACTTCGACGATCTCCTTTCCTTTGGCATTGCCGGTGTTCTTGACTTTGAGTCTGACACCACTTTCCTCGACCTTGGTATCGAGATAGACAAAGGTGGTATAGCTTAAGCCGAAGCCGAAGGGATATTTGACGGCAATCCGGCTCTTCTCGAAATAGCGATAGCCGACATAGATGCTCTCTTTGTAAAGTGCATTGATGCCATCGCTCGGGAAGCAATCGGCCGTGGCTTCGTCTTCATAGGAGACAGGATAGGTCTCGCTGAGTTTTCCGCTCGGAGTGAGGTCGCCGTTGAGGATGTCAAGGATGGAGTTGCAGCCAGCCTGTCCGGAAAGAGCTCCGAAGAGAAGACCATCGCAGTTTTCGTCCCAATCCAGATTGACGACACTTCCGCTGGAAAGAACGGCAACGATCTTCTTCCCAAGTCCATGGAGCTTCTTGAGAAGGTCAATCTGATTCTTAGGAAGCTCGATGGTATCCCTGTCGAGACCTTCGGATTCCGTGACCTCGTCAAGGCCGAGGAAGTAGACGATGACATTGGCCTTCTTTGCCAGGGCAAGAGCTTCTTCTTCGAGCTTCTTATCCTTCTTTCCATAGCGGTTGAAGCCGGAGGAGAAGCCGAGATATTTGAATTTGTATTTGTCCTTCAGGTCGGTGAAGTTGTCAAGCCTGGTGGAATTGACCTGGGAGGAACCGGCACCCTGGAAACGAGGCGCATTGGCAAAATCGCCGATGATGCAGACTTCGTCATCCTTCTTCAAGGGAAGGATACCATCCTTGTTCTTGAGAAGGACCATGGTTTCATCAGAGGCTTTCTTGGCTATTTCGTGATGTTGAAGCCTGAGTTCAGGGAAGCAGTCCATGCCGGTGAGCTTCTTTCCATCTTTGTCGGTGGTGACGAAGGCTTCCTTGTAATTGATGGCCTTGCTGGTATCGATGGCAAGGGAGATGACCCTGTCGGCGCATTCGTCGACGACCTTTTCGTCAAGACGTCCGTCTTTGACTGCCTTGATGATCTCTCTGTCCGTATCGCCGTTGTTGCCGGGCATTTCGAGTTCGTTGGAGGCAAGGAGTCCTTCGATTCTGTCGTTTTCTCCGCCCCAGTCGGTGACGATGAGACCGGTGTACTGGAATTCTTTCCTTAGGACATCGAGTTCAAGATACTTGTTCTCGTTTGTGTAATAGCCGTTGACCATGTTATAGGAAGACATCAAAGCCTTGGGATGAGCTTCCTTGATGGCGATTTCAAAGGCTGTCGTATAGATTTCTCTCAGCGCTCTCAGATCGATAATGGAATCCATGTTGATACGGCGTGTTTCCTGGGAATTTGCACAATAGTGTTTGACACAGGCCGAAATGCCGTTTTCCTGGATACCCTGGATGAGCTGGCTGGAGAGCTTGCCGGCCAGATAGGGATCCTCTGAAAAATATTCGAAGTTTCGTCCGCAGCGAGGATTTCTCTTGATGTTGATGCCAGGGCCAAGCAGCATGTTGACGTGGAGCTTGACGGCCTCGTTGCCAAGGGCATTGCCGATTTCGTGGACAAGCTGTCTGTTCCAGGTGTTGGCAAGAGCAGAGGCAGTCGGGAAGCATGTGGCTGGAAGAGAGGGGTTGAGACCGAGCTGGTCAGCGCTGGCAGCCTGCTTTCTCAGTCCGTGAGGGCCATCGGACAGGAACATTCCCGGAATGCCGTATTCAGGATAGTCCATGGTTTCCCAGAAGTTCTTTCCGGAGAGGAGGCTGGCTTTTTCTTCGAGCGTCATTTTCTTCAGGATTTCTTCGTTTTTCATGATTTTTTCCTCTTTATTGATAGAAAGGCCGTCAATCGGCGGCCTTTCTATGGATGATGTCAGTTGAACTTCTTGCGAAGCAATGCGAATTCGGCTTCTGTCTTTTTTTCTTCCTTGAGAAGCTTGGCTTCCTTTGCCTTCTTCTTGGCAAGGATGGCATCCTTCTTCTCCTGCGGAAGGGCATCGAACTCAGCCTGCTTTGCAGCAGCCTTTTCAGCCGTGGCTTTTTCCTTGGCTTCTTTCTTTTCCTGAGCCTGCTTGTCTTTCACGGCCTTGGCTTCTTCATACTTCTTTTCTTCGGCGTCGAAGTCAAGCCCCTTCTTTTCGCACTGGTGCTTCAGGTAGGCGATTCTGTTGTTTTCGGTATCACGTCTGTTGGCTTCTTCTTCCATCTGCTTTCTGACTTCGGGCTCGATCCACTCCTTGCCGGAAGCAAGGCATTTTGCCTTTTGGTCAGCGATGATGGTCTTATGGTCGATCTTAGAGAATTTTTCAACCTTCATGAAGAGGAACATGATGGCGATGATGAGGTAGCAGACAGCTTCGACACCGAAGAAGAGGATGGTGTTGAGGAGTCTGTTCGGCTCCGGATTTGTCTGATCCCAGGTGATGGAAGAGTTGAAACCGGTGATGATGCCGTTGGCAATACCGGTCATAGCGACCATGATGGAACCATAGACGGCCATGGTGAAGCCATCGGTACGTTTGCCGGTGAGAGCTTCCTGATGGTCAATAACGTCGGAAATCAAAGCGACAGAGATGTACATGGCCGGAACGGTGCCAAGGGCCTTCAAACAGAAGAACAAAGTAGAAATAGTAGAGAAGGCTGCGGTGCTGTCACCGATGGACGGGATGAGGACAAGGAAGCCGCCCATACCCATCAAGAAGGCGAGGAAGCCACCGACGCTGATGGTCTTGGCCTTGCCGAACTTGGTGGCAAGAGGCCAGATGAGAACCATACCTACGGCAGTCGGAATGGCACCGATGGTAGTGATGATGGATGCAGTACCCATATCCGTACCATTGGAAGAGAATGCCTGGGCATAGAAGGAAACGGAGATATTCTTCATCATACCGCCGAACTGATAGAGGAAGAAGAAGATGATGATGAACCACCAATATTTATCCTTGACACAAAGCTTGATCTGATCCTTCATCGGAATCTTGTTGGCTTTGTTTTCTTCTGTCGTACCCTGATTGAGTCTGAGCTGTTCTTCGGTGACTCTTTCTCTGGTGAAATAGTATTCCAAGAGACAGCCGATGACAAGCAGGACGATCATGATGATCATGAGAATCGTCCATTTTTGGTTTGCCATCTCATTGGTGATATTCTTTTCGGGATTCGGAAGAAGTCCTAATAAGTCGATAAGGATAGGACCGGCCATACCGGCAAGACCGGAGGCAGCGACCTGGGATGCATTGGAGAAAGTGGCAAGAAGAGATCTTGCGTTGCTATCTCTGCAGGAGAGGTTGATGAGGGAAGAATGTGGAGTGTAATAGAACGGATAGGCAAAGGCGTAATAGAGGTTGTAACCGATGGCGATGATGAAGTAACAGATGAGGGACGGATCCTTTGGTGCACCTGTATTGTCAAATTCGAGCGGAACGAGGAAGAGGAGGACGAGGGCAATCGCCAGCAAAGGAAGACCTAATAGAATGAAAGGCCTGGCCTTACCTGCAGCCCGGGGCTTTCTATCCATCAGCTTTCCGATGAAAAGGTTTCCGGCGATGATGACGATGCTGGAAATGATCGGAAGGAGCGTGATGAACAATGGCGCACTCTTACCGAGACCGAGGACGTTTTTCCAGTATTGGCTGAGATACGTGTTTACGATGCCGCTGGAGATCAACGCAAACATAGGGCCAAGGAAGAAGCCGAGGAGTCCTTCTGGGAAGAGGGCAGGGTTCGGCGTCTTTGCTTTGGTCGACAACAAAGGCGAATCGAATACAGATTTTTTGGATTTGTTTTCTGCTTTCATAGCTTTTCTCCTATCTAGCAAGAGTATATATCTATATGAAAGCCCTTTTCATGATTTGTGCGTAACTTGTCATTTTCTTTGCGTAAACGACAGTATCCGCTTTCTTGTATGCGCTTTTTAGACTATTGAAAAAACATTCATATATGAGGAAATCCTGAATTCAAAGCAAAAAAAGAACCCTTCCCGAAGGAAAGGTTCAAATTCACCAATGGTGAGCCTGGCGTGACTCGAACACGCGGCCCTCTGCTTAGAAGGCAGATGCTCTATCCAACTGAGCTACAGGCCCAAATGAGCTTATTAATGATATCGCAATGCCCCCTTGATTTCAAGCTTTTTTTCTTTTTCTTGTGAATGGAGAGAAAATTCTATAAAATAGTCAACAGGATAAATACGTA
>JAJVUU010000053.1 GCA_021621525.1 Caryophanales bacterium | reverse complement strand
AAGGTTACCTTACAAGCTATGTTATCTATTTTTACACATACTTTTATTTACTGCCTGAAAATATAATTCAGCATCTATATTTCGTCATCTTCGCAATAATCCGTGAATTCTTTTGTGTCGTGCTCTAAAATCAAGGATACGGGAAGCAATTTCCGTTTTACCTTTGATATAGGCAAACAGACGATGTAAATCTATGATTTGCCTGATAAAGCAAGTTTCACAGAAATTAAAAAATGCCGGAGATGAATCCGGCTTGCATCAGAAGGAAATCAGAGTTTCCGAGGATTGTTGTTGCGATAGGTTGTGAACTGAATCTGATAGCCGTTGTCTTCTTCGACAGGGGATTCTTCTATCAGTTCATAGTCTTTGTTTTCATCCAGGTTGTCGAAGAAGACTTCGGCATGGCCATCGGCAAAGACTTTGGTGAGAAGGACTTCATTGCAGTAGGGAAGCATCTGATGATAGATGCTTGCTCCACCGATGATATAGACGTCATCCTTTTCCAAGGATGATTTGATCATCTTCTTGAAATCCTCGAAGGAATGGACGTTGATGATGCCGTCCTTGTATTCATGGGATACGTCATTGGAGAGCACGATGTTGATCCTGTTCTTCAACGGCTTTCCTTCCGGGAAGGAGAGAAGGGTGTTCTCTCCCATGGCGACGGTATGTCCCTTGGTTGTCTCGCGGAAGAACTTCATATCCTTCTTCAGATGGAACATGAGGTCGTTCTTTCTTCCGATGCCCCATTTGCTGTCGGCATGCAATATGGCGATGAGTTTCATATCAGATGGCTACTGGAATCTTCTTGTCCAGGGTTTCATATTCGTAACCGACAAGCTCGAAGTCTTCTTTTTTGAAGTCGTAGAAGTTCTTTACGTTCGGATTGATCTTCAAGACAGGGGCTTTATGCTGAGGCTTCTGGATGATTTCCTTGACCATATCGACGTGTCTGTCATAGATATGGGCATCGGCGATGACGTGGACGAGTTCTCCGGGTACAAGATTGCTGACCTGGGCAAACATCATCAGGAGAATGGAATACTGGAGGACGTTCCAGTTGTTGGCTGTCAGCATGTCGTTCGATCTTTGGTTGAGGATGCCGTTGAGCTTGTTTCCGGATACGTTGAAGGTCATCGAATAGGCGCAGGGATAGAGGTTCATCTCATGCAGGTCTTCGAAATTATAGATGTTGGTCATGATTCTTCTGGAATGCGGATTGTTCTTCAAATCGAAGAGGACTCTGTCTACCTGATCGAATTCACCTTCCGGATAGATGGCTTTCTTTCCAAGCTGGTAGCCGTAGGCCTTACCGATGCTTCCGTTTTCATCGGCCCAGGAATCCCATATGTGGGAATGAAGGTCGTGGATGTTGTTGCTCTTTTTCTGCCAGATCCAAAGTATCTCATCAAGACAGCTTTTGAAGGCAGTCTTCCTTATGGTGAGAATCGGCAGTTCCTTCTGAAGATCATAACGGTTGACGATGCCGAATTTCTTGATGGTATGTGCAGGTGTCCCGTCTTCCCAGTGTGGTCTTACGGGATAATCGGTATCCCAGACTCCGTTGTTCAGGATGTCATTCATGTTGTCGATGAATATCTTATCTGCTATGGACATGTAGGTTCCTCCTAAGAATGCTCATTATTATAGTGGATTTTTGTCTCTACTTTAAGAGAAAGCTTTGGATTCCTTTGCCTGATAAGACCATCAATCATGTCTACTTATAGGATGGTTTTGAAGAAAATGTCCAAAGCAAAGGAAATCGGTATGCGAATTATTGTATAATGGACAAAAGAAGGATGAGACTATGGATCAAGAAAACGAAAATCTTTATGAGACAAGGACGAACCTGTTCAGCAGTGAGAATGTCATCGATTATCTTTGGCGAAGATGTGAGAAGACCATCTATCCTTTCAAGCCGGACAATGCTTTTGGCATCGAAGCCAAGGAATTGACCAAGGACTATGTAAAGGGGAAGGAAATCATTGCTGATTATGTTCTTTCTTCTACGGATATCAAAAATGCGGATATCCGAAAGGGCCAGGAATATAATTTTGAAATTAGCCAGTTCTACACCTATAATGTCGAAAAGAACATCGTCTCTGATGGAAAACTTGCCTTGGTCTATAAGAGCGACAGGAAATATTATTCCCTTTTTGAACTTGTCGAAAAGACAGGTGGTGAGAAGGAGCTGCATCTGATTATGAAGGTGAAGCAGAAGGTCGGTCTTTTTGGATCCTTCCAGACCGAGATGGTCTGCTATTATTGAGGAAATAGGATATGACATATCATCAGATATTGTTTCTTTCGTATGCTGCCTTGATGGTACTGATGTCTTTGTCTTCTTTTTCGCTTTTTATGCATGATAAAAAGTTGGCAATTTCAGAAAAAACAAGGATAAAAGAGAAAACTCTTCTTTCTACAGCTGTTTTAAATGGTGCTTTCGGTGCTTTCTTTGGAAGGCTTTGTGCACATCATAAGACAAACAAGGCTTATTTTTCCATCACCATCTATTTTGCTTTGATCATGCAGAGTGCCGTTCTTGTCCTGCTTGCGATATTTGCTTTTGCCATCTAGGAGGTTTTATGGAAAACGATAAGGAATCCTTGAAAAGAAGCCATTCCGTGTGGA
This sequence comes from Caryophanales bacterium, assembly GCA_021621525.1. Lineage (GTDB taxonomy): Bacteria > Bacillota_I > Bacilli_A > RFN20 > CAG-288 > Enterosoma. The sequence goes on along the minus strand of JAJVUU010000053.1, from coordinate 9,386 downwards.
GCAACTTCAAACTTACGTTGCTGTGCTTGTTTGCCGTCATCGTCTTTTCTGCTTTGTGGGTCGGGCTTGCCTTCTTCGGGAGAGAGGATTTTTCAAAGACGATTTCCATCATCATGATGGTGTCTGGTGCCGTCGCTACCCTTCTCTCCTTGGCTCTTTTCCACCTCTTCAAGCGGTGATGTTTCCATGATTTGTATATGAAAGAAATTGTGATTGATACGCTTGGCTCCGACAGGGGAGAAGTGGAAATCGTCGAAGGAGCCATTGACAGCCGCCATTGCTTTCCCAATTATCGATTTGTCCTTGTAGGAACTGAAAAGCATATTCATGAGGTTCTGAAGAAGGAGGGGGAGAACATCGATGACTATGTCATTCTGGATTCCAAACCTCTGGATGATGATATTCATGATGCCATGTCGATGCTTCGCTTCAAGGGACATTGTTCCATCGTCGATGCCTTTGACTATGCCAAAAGCCATAGAGAAGCTATCGGCGTCTTTTCAGCCGGACCTACTGGGATGATCCTTGTTTCATCCATCAGGCACATCGGCTGTTTTTCACAGGTCAATTTCCCGGTCCTGGCAAGCTTCCTTTATAACATCCATCATAAGCTGTTCTGCCTGGTAGATTGCGGTGCCAACATCGAAATCAGGGAAGATAAGCTTCTGCAGTTTGGTCAGCTTGGCTCAGCATTGATGAAATCTTATTGTGGGATTGACAATCCTCGTGTCGGATTGATGAATGTCGGCAAAGAAGATACCAAAGGAGACTCCCTCAGAAGAGCCGCCTTTCCGCTCTTCCAGGAATCCGGTTTGAATTTTATTGGAAACATCGAAGGAAGCGATGTCTTTATGGATAAGGTAGATGTCGTTGCCTGCGACGGATTTTCTGGAAATGTCATTTTGAAGAATGCAGAGTCTGTCGGTCTCATCGGTGCCAGGATGGCTGAGATGAACCATGAGGAAAAGACGGCAAGACAGCTCTATGAGATGTTTGCCTATAATGAACTTGGCGGTGCAATCCTTTTAGGAACTGACAAGATTGTCATGAAGGCCCATGGGGCTTCCAATCGCAAATCCGTCAAGGCTGTCGTCAAGGATATCATCAGACTGGATGAAAACCATTTCATTGAATTGATGAGGAACGAGATCGCTTCTGAAAAAAAGCAAAATTTTTGCTGACCAGGCTGGATTTTATTTTGTACTTTGCCTCAGAGATGTGCTTGGTATGCGTGGATTTTCCATCACGGATTATTATCCAAACGGCGGAATGTCCATGACTTATGGTGTCATGGCCGGTACGGATTTTCCTGATGGCGGAGATGATGTGAAGAACTTCAAGGCATTTGGTCCGGATGTCGGCGGATATGGCTATTATGCCAGAGCCTGCCGTCAGTCTGCCCAGAGAATTCTCTATACCGTTGCCAATTCCAATGCGATGGACTTCATCGGCACGGATACAAGATACTCGGCTATGATCCGGAATGGTATAAGACAAGAGATGCCATCCAGATGACCATCCTTGTCGTATTCATTGTTTCCTGTAGTCTGTTTGTCTCCAGTAATGTCTTCTACATTGTGATGGAGGACTTCCGTAAGAGGCTGTTGTATGAAATTGATAAAATGTGATATCTATTTGAATCAGCCGATCAGCAGAAGAGAAAATGGTCCCATAAAGGTTGTTACAGGAATGAGACGCTGTGGAAAAAGTTGCCTTCTTGAATCCGGAATCAAGGAAGATAACATCATCACATTGGCATTGGATGATGATTTGAACCGGGGATATAGAAATCCAAATAAACTTTCGGATTATCTGCATGATAAAATCGCAAATAAAAATGAGATGTCCTATATTCTTTTGGATGAAATTCAGTTTGCCATATCCGAAAAAGGAAGAGAACCAATCCGCCTTTATGGAGAACATCACATATAACGAATTGACAATCCGTGGTTATAACGTCGATGTCGGTATCATCGATCATGCGGTGTTGAACAAATCCCAAAAACAGCAGATTGTCCGGTTGGAAGTAGATTTTGTCTGCAATAAAGGCAGCAGACGTTATTATATTCAGTCTGCGTTTTCGATTCCTGATGAAGAAAAACTGAAGCAGGAAACATCCTCATTGGATAGAATCGGTGATTCATTCAAGAAAATAATCGTTACCCAGGATTTAGGAAAACCATGGCATACTAAGAAAGGGTACTTGGTCATCAATATCATTGATTTCCTGTTGAATCCAGACAGCATGGATTTATGATGACAGACTATCGTTTTCAGCTTGAATTTTGACACAAAAAATCCCGGCATGCCCTGAAGCAATGCCGGGATTGATGAAGTCAGTTGTTTTCGTCGTCGTTCTGATCAGCTGGAACAACGACGGTATTTTGGACATACTGAATGGTGATATGTCTCTTGTGACCTGTTCCGAGGGACTGGGTCTTGATGTTCGGGACATCCGTGAGAACCTGATGGATGATTCTTCTTTCATCGGAAGTCATCGGATCGAGGATGACAGTCTCATGGGTACGCTGTACTTCCCTGGCGTATCTTCTGGCGATGGCTTCGAACTTGGAATATTTGGCTTCCTTGTATCCGTCGCAGTTGAGAAGGATGCCATAATGTCCGCCGAAACGGTTGAAGCATGCAGAACGGGTCAGTTCGTTGATGGAACGGAGGGTATCTCCGTTTCTTCCGATGACGTTCTTGTTTCTGCTGGTGACGATGTTGAGCTTGATGATTCCGTCTTCGTACTTGGCTTCGGTGGATCCTTCCAGCCCAAGGGCACGCAGACAGCGTTTGATGTAATCGTCGGCAAAGACGATGACATCGTTGATGGAATAGATGCCGATGGTGACAGTCTTGCTGAAGAGGGTTTTCTTGACTGAGATGACCTGATACTTCAGTTCTTTCTGATCTACGCCTAAATCTTCACAGGCTTTCTTTACGGCTTCTTCTTCGGTTTTTCCTTCGTATTTATTCATAGGTCGTTACCTCCATAAAGGCTTATCAGATTTATTCTTCTTATCGGCTTTTCCGTCAGCAGAGTGATGTTTGCTTCTTCTGACGGCAGCGAGAGTAGAACCATCACCGGTGTTCTTGGCAAAATTATGGCGATGTCTGGTCTGAACCATTTCCATGATGATACTTTGGATAATCGAGATGACAGAACCGAATAGCCAGTAGATACCCATACCGGCAGGTAAGTTCCAACCCATGAAGATGACGAAGACGCTCATGATGATGGTCATCCATTTCATGGATTTGTTAGGATCGACAGGATTGCCATTGGCATCCATCTGTGTGCTGACGGTTCCGAAGTTCTTTGTTCTCCAGGTGGAGAAGAAGAGGGAGGTGGCGCTGGCCAGGATGTTTGCAACCGTCATGGCAATGAAGATGAAGATTCCGACCATGGCACCATTGGTCGTGCCATAGGATGTGAAGCACTGGCTGACAGGTGTAATCAAGGAGAGACCTAACCAGTTACCGGCTGCAAGTGCGGCACTGTCCTGAAGTGAGGACCAGACGCAGATGAACAACGGGAACTGAAGAATCATCATTAGCAACGGAAGGAACGGATGAATCTTGTTCTTCTTCATCAGCTGAGAAGTTTCCATGGCATAGGCTCTTCTCTGATCCATATCCGTCTGATTTTCAGGATATTTCTTGGCGAGCTGATTGAGCAGAGGTTGAATCTGCTGCTGCCTTGCCTGAGTCTTTGTCTGAAGGAGTGTGGAGACGACGGTGACGATACGTGCCAGCAAGGTGATGATGAGGATGGCGAGAATCTGCATCCATCCATTGCTCATGTTGATGTTGGAAATCTGATGGACGATCCATGCAAACGGATAGACGAAGAGTCCTTCCAGGAATCCGTATTCGCTGAAGGCTTCTCCCCAGGACTTGCCTTCGATGTAAATCGGAGACTCATATTGGGTGAAGGTGCTGCCTTCCGGTGCAAAACAGCCACGGAGAGCATTGACCTTGGTCGTCATGGTGCTCTTCAGAACGCTGACATATGCCGAACTCGGAGCATAGAGGACACCGACGGAGCTGTCTAGAATCGCTTCATCATACCAGCTGTCGAAGTTGGCGAAGAGATCAGCAACTTTCTTGTTGCCGTTGTCGTCTGTGTCAAGACCGGCATAGATGGCAACGCTCTTGGCAACGCTCTTGGCCGTATTGGCGTCTTCAATCTTTGCCAGTGTGCCATCAGTCCAAAGCGTGTAATTGGTGTTGACAAAGCTGTCGACCTTGGCATCCATGAAATTCAGGAATTTCTTGTCCAATCTGGAATAGCCGTTTGTTTCCATGGTATTGAACAGGGTCTGACGATTGGTTTTCTGGATGTTTGTGGCCTCATCGTATGAGACACTGGTCTCATAGAGGTCGCCATAATATGCATAAAGTTGATTTGCTTTGTCCTGAGTCGTACAGAAGCTCTTTGTACAGCTGGACAAACCAAAAATACCGATGACTCCAATGAGAAGAATCATCAGACGCTTTACAAATCTGTTCGAATTATTTCTCATGCTTTTCCCCTTTGGATGGAGAGCCCAGACGTAAGAAACAGGATCTCAGAATTTCTGTGTTTTCCTGAAATGACTTTTCCAGATATCCTAAATGAGCGATGATGACGATGTCATAAGGCTTGGTAAGAACATCGGTCAAGTTGATCTGAGCCCGAATTTGTCTTCTGACTCTCACGCGGGTCACGGCATTTCCGAGCTTGTTAGAGACGGAGATGCCGATATGTGCGTGTGAATCTTTGTTTTCAGCATAGAATACCGAAACGGACGAATTCTTTCCGGCGCAATGTCTCTGGTCAAGGACTTTCTTGAAGTCTTCGGATCTTGTGATCCTGAATTCTTTTTCCATATCGCAACCGAAAGAGGACTCAGGGGATTAGGCCTGAGTTAAATGGGCTCTGCCCTTGGCTCTTCTTCTGGCTAAGACCTTTCTGCCGTTTTTGGTGGCCATTCTAGCTCTGAAGCCGCAGGTATGGACTCTCTTGATTTTGCTTGGCTGATAAGTACGTTTCATAAGGTAAACCCTCCTAAATAACATTAAATGCGCACGAAAAAACGCATGTAGGGATATTATACTTGCCTACCCCTGAAAAAACAATAAATCATTTCGGAATATTCCAAAGAAAGCTAAGAAAAAAGGCGTCTTATACTCTTATGTTATTGAATTTGACAGGTGAGCATGACTAAAACTGTCGTTTTGCTGGTGCCAAAATGGAAAATAATGCATTTTTCGGTTTAAAATGTGAATTATATCTTTATAATATTTGGGTTGAGGTTTTTAACATGAACAAAGATGAAATGATATCGGACAACAGGGTCGATGTATATAAATGGATCAAAATCGGACAGGCTGCCATTTTGATTATCCTTGGAATCCTTTTTGTCGTTACAGCCTTGCTGAACAGAGATGCTCAGGCGGAAGTCGGAAGCATGCTTTCCATCTCCTTGGGTGTCATCCTCTGCGTTTACGGACTTCTGAATGTCCTGTCCGGATATCTTCTCTATCGCAATCCCTACAATCAGGATTGTCTGATCGGTGCAGCTCTGGTCTCCCTTGCTACGGTTCTCTTCGTCAAAAGAGACGTCATCAATGAGATTCTTTCCTACTTCGTCTCCATCTTCATCATCGTATGTGCCTTGCTCTTGGTTCTCCATGGCGTTGACATGATCGTCGGAAAAGGTATCAGGAAATCTATTGCCAAAGGCGTCATCTCCTTTGTCCTTGCCGCACTTCTCATCGGTATCAGCATCGCCTATCTTATCTTCTATGTCAGAGAAAAAGCTACTGTCGAAATCTATATGCTTCTTGTCCTCGGAGTTGTGCTTGTCATCCTAGGCATCGCTTCTCTTTCTATCCTTGTCATCAAGATTCGCAATACGAACAAGATGCTCAAGGAAAAGAAGTTCCAGGAAGAACAGGAGACTCAGCACTCCATCAACAAGCAGGACCATCCTACCAACACCGAAGTCAGAATCATCGACATCAATGAGCTCAGGAAGGGCAATAAGCCTGGCAAAGGCAGTGACGAGCAGGAAATCACCGTCATTGAGGATGATGACGATGACCAGAATCCTGATTCGACAAAGGCTCTTCCGAACGGAAAATGAAATTCGTTTCCATCCTGAAGGCTGTCTATCGCGAATATGGTGTCGATTTTTGCTATGTCGCTGACCATATCGGCGTAGACGATGAGGTCGTCATGGGCTGGGAAAAGGAAACCTCCTTTCCTAATGAAGACGAGCTGAAGAAATTCTCAAACTTGTTTGCCATTCCGTATTCCGCTCTTGAAAAATCAATACATGAATGATCATCCGGCAGCAATGCCGGATTTATTTTGCTTGCATTGACAGCATCTTCTTGTATAATGTACCGGAAAAAAGGAGGAACGGTATGAAAAGATGTCTTACGATCCAGGATTATTCCTGCATGGGAAGGTGCTCCCTGACGGTTGCTCTTCCGATTCTGTCCTGCTCCGGAGTTGAAACCATCGGACTTCCTACGGCTGTTTTGAGCAATCATACCGCCTTCTCTTCCTGGACTTATCAGGATTTGTCTGACAAGATGCTTGAAAGCGTCAGCAAATGGAAGGATTACAACCATCATTTTGACTGCATCTACACTGGCTATCTAGGCAATGGGCAGGCGGAAATCGTAAAGACTATCTTTGAGGAGCTTAAGGAAAAGGATACCATGATCGTTGTAGATCCCGCCTTTGGCGACAACGGAAGACTGTATGCAGGATTTGACGAGAAGCATGTCGATGAAATCAGAGGATTGCTGAAATATGCGGATGTCATCTGTCCCAATGTCACGGAAGCATGCGAACTGTTGAAGATTCCCTATGTCGGAGAGAACGTCAGCGAGCTTGAAGCACAGAGGCTGACCCTTGCCTTATCGCAATATGGTCCAAGGAAGATTGTCGTCACAGGTATCTTTGCCAATGACGGAAATGTCGGGTGTGCCATCTTCAACAGGGATAACAGTAAACTGACATATTATTATACGGAACCTCTTCCGGGGAGATATCATGGTGCCGGAGATACCTTTGCCAGTGTGATGGTAGGCTCTCTTCTCAACGGGCTTTCCTTGGAAAATGCGGTACGCCTTGCTCATGACTTTGTTCATAGGAGCATGATGGAGAATATCAAAAACGATATCGACGGAATCCTGTATGGGCTTGTCTATGAGGGACAGCTTAAGACGCTGTATCAGAACATCGTCAAGATGAAGAGAAAACAAGTTGAGTGAATCTGCATAAAGCAAAAACTGCCTTTGCATCAAACCTGCTGTGGTTATGATGTAAAGGCAGCCCTTTTTAGTTGAATCAGTTTTCGAAGGATGGAGTATCCTGAACCTTCTCGATATCGGAGAACTTCTCCGGGATGGTGTTGTAACGTCCGAAGAGGGTGATCTGGACAGTGACTTCGCCACGTTCCGGATCGATGCTCTCGATGGTACCTTCGGCATCCTGGAATGTTCCGGTGATGATCTTGACAAGATCGCCGACCTTGTATTCGGAATAGATGTCCGGATCTTCGATGTGCATTCTCTTGAGGACGGGTTCGATTTCTTCTCTTGGAATCGGGAACGGCTTGGCACCCTTACCGGAGGAACCGGTGATACCGGAGACGCCGGGGGTGTTTCTGGCGACGAACCAGGTTTCATCAGTCATGATCATTTCAACGAAGATGTATCCAGGATAATAGTTCTTGATCTTGACCTTGGGAACTTTCTGCCCTGTCTTCTTGTCGATGACCATCTTCTGTTTTCCGTTTTCGTCGAGGACAGGCTCTTCATATTCGGCACAGATGACACGGAAGATCTTGTCGGTCATGTTGAAAGACTCGGCTCTCTTTTCGAGGGCTTCCTTGACCTGACGTTCTCTCATCGCATAGGTGTTGATGACGTACCATGCCTTTTCAGGTAGTCCGCCTTCATCTTTCTTCTCCTCATCGTCATCATAATCGCCGGAATTGACCACACCGAGAACGGATTTGTGGGCAAGCGGACCCTGCTTGGCTTCCTCTTTGAGCGTAGCTTCGACAGAAGTCTTATAATCTTCGTTTTCCATTAGAACAATCCTCCGATATATCTGAACAACATGGCAGCTGCTTCCGTGCTGGAAGAATCAGCGGAACTGCTGCTGCTCGGCAATGCGATTTCGAATGAGCGCATGATCAAGACGGTCAGATAGTCGCTTAGAACAGTGGCCAGGGCTGCGACGATGGCGATGACCATGACGACGCCGACGGCTTTCCACAAAGTCCTCTGATCCGGCCAGCGGACTCTTTTGGCTTCTTCTGAAACACCACGGAAATATTTAGAAATCTTTTTCATGTGTTACTTTCCTTCCTTATGAATGGTGTGTTTCCCACATTTCGGACAATACTTCTTGACTTCGAGACGTACTCCGTCTCCCTTCTTCTTGGAAGCGTTGTAATTTCTTGCTCCGCATTCGGTACACACAAGGGAAACTTTTTCTCTCATCGTATCACCTCTCATTGTTTCAAATAAAATAATCTCCTTGGAGGAGACGTCTTCTATATTATAAAGAACGGGATTTTAAATTACAACGAATATTTAAGGTTTTGATGGGAAATTTGCTCTCTTCTTATTTATATATTACAAATAGCTCGGAATTCTGGTACCAAACATGAATGGAAAACAATCCGGAAAGTAGCAAAAAAACTATAATTCTGATGATTTAAAATGATATTTTTTAAAATTATTTTTTCTTAAATATTCCGATAACTATCGCAATATTTAAAGATTGCAAAAATAAATTTAGCACTCTATGCTTGCAATTGCTAAATCGATGACTATAATATAATTAGCACTTGAGATAAGAGAGTGCTAAAAAAGATAAACATGCAAGGAGGGTTACACCTATGGAAGAAAATAAAAATCGGATGAATGTCGAGGAAGGAAAGAAGAATTTCAACAACGAAAGGAAAGGAGAAGGTTATCGTATGGAAAACTATTATCATCCGTTCTGGTCTCTGTTCAACGATTGTTTCGGAGATGACAGCACTTCGGAAGTCATGAAGACTGATATCTCAGAAAATGAAAGTGGCTATCAGTTGGAAGTCGAGGTTCCTGGTGTCGACAAGAAAGATATCCGTCTTTCTTTGGACAAGGGCTATCTGACCATTGCCTGCAAGATCAATAAGAAAGACAATCAGGGACATGGCAAGTATCTTCGTTCTGAAAGAGTCAGCGGTTCCTTCTCCAGAAGCTTCTATATCGGAAACAGCGTCAAGAAGGAAGATGTCGCTGCTTCCTGCAACAATGGTGTGTTGACTGTCACCATTCAAAAGCCACAGGAACTCAAGCAGGAAGAGAAGTTCATCGAAGTCAAA
>JAJVUU010000052.1 GCA_021621525.1 Caryophanales bacterium | reverse complement strand
AAGGCAAGGCCGACGGCATGGATTGTTTCGCTTTTTCAATCGGTTTTGCAAGAAAGTGACGTTTTTCTATACTTTTCACCCCGTCTTCAAGACTATTATACGAAGCTTATGCATAACACATATGAAAAGTTACGGTTTCAAAGGGAACATCAATACCAGCATGGAGAACAAGGAATTCCATGGATATGGTCTCAAGAGTATCGCTACGATTGTCTTAAAATATGGCGGACATATGACGTTCAGGCCGAAAGATAACATTTTTGAACTGTCGATTCTTTTCGAAAGGGATGAAAAATAGCCTTCTCGTGTATGCGGTTTAAGCATAAAAACGAGATATTTTCTTGAATAGGAGCCGTTTGGCCCCTATAATAATAAAGTTAGTAATTTAAGAGGTTTTGAAATGGCTTCAGTTTGCGAAATCATATTGTTTGTCTTATCTTTCATCATGATCGGTGTCGTTCTGCTTCAGTCAGGCAAGTCCCAGGGTGCTTCCAGCGCCGTCATGGGTGGTAACCAGATGAATATCTTTACCCGTACCAAGGAACGTGGTGCCGATAAGATTATGACCATCATCACTGCGGTGCTTGCCGTAGCCTTCTTCGTCGTTGCCATCTTGGCCAATCATCTTTAGAAGATTATCGGGGGCACTGAATTCCGCCCCCGTTTATTTTTGATTTCATTGTCGGGATTTTAATAGGAAATTTAATATATGACAGAAACACAAATCACAAAGCTGCTTAAGAATCAGCAGCTGTCTCTGAAGGCTCTCGTGGAAAAGGTCGAGGCCTACACTGCCCAGCAGAAAGCCGAACTGGAAGCCATGCTTGCCCACATGCAGAGCATCGGTCTTGTCGGCATTCACAATTCGTTTTATTATCTTTTGAAAGATCAGGGTGTCTTTTTGGCCAAGGTGACTTTCAAGACGAGAAACTACGCTATTCTGAAGTCCATTCCGGATGGGAACGAAGTCCGTCTGGCTGGCGATGAGTCTGACCAGCTTCTTTTGGGAGACCTTGTCTATGCCAAGGAATTCCAGAAGAATACCTATCACTGCCTTGAATATTACAAAGCCGTTTCTTCCCTGAAGGGACGCTATTCCCTCACCAGGACTGGAAAGGAACAGCTTCTTGTCACTTATCTCAACGAAGCTGGCAAAACCGTCCTCATCTCTTCCATCGCCGAAGGTCTGGAAGTCAATCAGGGTGATCTCCTTGAAGGTGATATCACCAATTTTGAAGGAAACACCATTTCTGTCAAGATTACCAAGAAGCTTGTCTCAGCCCAGGATGTCGGTTCCGACATCTCCATGATCATCGCTGAAAACGATGGAAGATTGGAGTTCCCGCAAGAAGCCTTGGATGAAGCAAAAGCCATTCCCCAGACTCTTTCCGAGGCAGATTATCAGGGAAGAAAGGATTTCAGAAAGCACTGTGTCATCACCATCGATGGAGATGATGCTCATGACTTTGATGATGCCGTCGAGGCCGTCAGGCTTGGAAACGGATATGAAATCACCGTCCATATCGCCGATGTCACACACTATGTCAGGGTAAACCACCCGTTGGATAAGGAAGCCAGACAGCGCGGCACCTCCATCTATGTTGCCGACCGTGTCGTTCCGATGCTTCCCTTTGAACTTTCCAATGGTATCTGTTCTTTGAATCCTGATGTCGATAGATTGACGCTTTCCGTCACCATGGACGTCGATGCCTTGGGAAACGTCTTCTATTCCAGAGTGGAACGTGGTGTCATTTCTTCCCATGGAAGATTGACATATAATGGTGTCAATGCATTCTTTGAGGGACAGGATCAGGGATACGGCAAGGAAATCTCTGAAACCCTCGAAATCCTTCATGAAGCAGCCAAGGCTATTCGCCGGAGAAGAACTCTCCAGGGTGCCATGAAGCTGGATTCCACGGAATTGAAATATCATCTTGATGAAAACGGCATGCCGACAGATGTCACCAAGGTAACCCAGGGTGAATCCGAAAAGATGATTGAAGACCTTATGGTCATCGCCAACGTCTCTGTCAGCAAGCTTCTCAAGGACGCCAAGATTCCGGTTCTCTACCGTGTCCATGAATTCCCACCGCTTCAGAAGATTTCCACATTGAAGGATTTCTTAAGGAGAATGGATCTCCTTACGGAATTCCCGAAGACCGGCAATCTCTCCGGTGCGAGATTCAATGATTTCCTTGCTTCCATCAAGGACGACAACAAACGTGAGGCTGTCTCCTATATGGTTCTCAGAAGCATGGCCAAGGCAAGATATTCGCCGGAGGAATTGGGCCATTTTGGACTTTCCGAACTGGATTACTGCCACTTCACTTCGCCTATCAGAAGATATCCGGATGATATCATCCATCGTCTTGTCAAGGATTACCTCATCGATAAGAAGGAATTCGACTATGAAGAAGAATATTCTTATCTTGAGAATATGGGAGATACTCTCTCCGATCTTGAAGCAAGGGCTGATGGAATCGAAAGGGAAGTCGATGACTTGGAAGCCGCCAAGTATATGACTCAGCATATCGGTGAGCTTTATCATGGTAAGGTTGTCGGCATGGTCCAGAGAGGAATGTTCGTCCAGCTTGATATGGGTATCGAAGGATTCCTGGCCTACCACTGCATGCATGGGGATTACTTCAGATACAATGAGAAGTCCTTTGCCGTCTTTGGAAAGCTGACGGATATGTCCTTCAGCATCGGTACTCCAATCGACATCAAGGTCCTTGCCAGCAATCCGGCCAAGGAAGAAATTGACTTTGCTACGCCGGAATTCTATGACCAGCATGCTCTGGACCTCACTGAGGAAGAAAGAGAGTCGCTGTCTCTCAACGGAATTCAGGTGACGTATGATGATGAATATGAAATGATGACAGGAAAGCCTCGCTTCTCTAGAAGAGATGACGAAGACTATGGTGAAAGAACAATGAACGAAAACGAAAACGAAGACAATCTTTCCGCAGCTTTGGAAAGTATGGATGAGACGGAGAAGGGAATCGCTGAGAAGAAAGCCAGGAGAGAAGAGGATGACTTCCGTCCGTCTCCTGAACAGTGGAAGGAAGTGGATGTCATCAGAGCCGTCCTGGCCAAGTATCCGGATGACGAAGAAAAGGTCATCCAGGTCCTTTCTGTCATGGACATCTCCGAAGAAGAGTATCATAAGCTTCTTCGCTTTACCAAGCCGAAGGAAGGCGGACGTTCCGGTGGCCGTTCCAAGGGTGGCTTCTCTTCCAAGGGTGGCCGTGGCTTTGATTGCAAAGGCGGACGTTCCGGTGGCTTCTCCGGCCGTGGTGGCCGTGGTGGCAGCTATGGTGCCGGTTCCAGGATGAGCAATCGCTCCGAACGTAGGAATGACAGGGGCTTTGACAAGAAGCCGGCAAGGAAGTCTTTCTCCGATCATCAGGGATATTCCGGATATAAGAAGGATGAAGGCTCCTTCGGAAGAGGAAGGGACGACCGTCGTTCCTCCTATTCTGACAGAGGTGGCAGAAGCCCTAGGAAACCTTCCTATGGCACCAAGGGTTCCTCCCGTGGCGGATATGGAAGAAAGAAGAGAGAAAACTGATTGATGGCCCAAAAAGAAGAATTCAAAGATGAGATCCTTATCTGCAACAACAGAAAGGCTCACTTTAATTATTTCTTATCGGATTTCACGGAATGCGGAATCGAACTCAAGGGTTCGGAAATCAAGTCGATGAGACTCGGGCATTGCTCTTTGGATGATTCCTATGTCCTCATCCGCTCAGGAGAATGTCAGATTCTCAACATGAACATTCCTGTCTACCAGGCAAATGGTATTTTTTCCCATGAGCCTACCAGGACCAGGAAGCTTCTTCTCCACAAAGCACAGATCCTGAAATTCCAGCAGGCTGTCGAAAGGGAAGGTTACACTCTTGTTCCAGTCCGTGTCTATATCAGAAGAGGATATGCGAAGGTTCAGATTGCCTTAGGCAAGGGCAAGAAGAATTACGACAAGCGTGAAACCATCAAGGCGAGAGAAGAAAATCGCCATATTGCCAAATTGACGAAAGAAAGATATTGATTGAGGAAACGGATGTTGTGTTTACAGCATCCGTTTCTTATGTCTATAATATTGAGACCATCATGAGGGTTGATTTATGAAAAACATGAACAGACAGAAGTCTATGACCATCGTCATCGGTGCTTCCAAGCTTGGTGCCTCCATCGCTTCCATGCTCAGCATGGATGGAATCTATACTTCCATCATCGACATCAACGGGGATGCTTTCCGCAAGCTTGACTCCGGTTATTCCGGCTATACCGTCCAAGGCGATGCCCAGGATGTCAATGTTCTGAGGAAAGCCCATATCGAGGAAGCCAAGGAAGTCGTCATCGCCACCAGGGATGATGACACCAACATCTTTTTGGCGTGCATGATTTCGGAAATCTTCAAGACTCCCTATATCATCGTTCGTCTGAGGGACGAGAGAAAGGCGGCCATCTTCACCAACCCCAGCATCAAAGTCATTTCGACGGCCATGCTGTCCCTTCAGGCATATAAGTCCATCAAATCCCTGGAGGAATAGAATAATGAATATCTTACTTTGCGGCGGCAAGTCCGAGGCGGACTATGTCCTTTCTGCCTTCCGGAAGCACGGAAACAGGATTGTCATCATCAACGAAGACCATGATACGGCCGATCTTTTAAGCGAACACTATGGCCTTTATGTCATCAATTCCGATCCTACGAAGATCTATTCCTTTGAAATCGCCGATGTCACCAATTTCGATCTGGTGGTCTCTCTGATGGAGAAGGATGCCGATAATTTTGTCGTCTGCAAGATTGCCAAGGAACTTTTCCATATCAAGAAGGCCATCTGCACCGTCAGCAACCCGAACAACGTTTCCATCTTCCAGCGGCTTGGCATCGATTCACCGATTTCGGCATCGTATCTTCTTGCCGAAAGAATCCGCGGAGAATCTGATGTCGAATCCATCTTCCGCACTCTTTCCCTGGAAGATGAGAAGATCGTCATCACCGAAGTCAAGATCCTGGAGTCCTTCCCATGCGTCGGGCAGACGCTTGCCGAGCTTCGCCTTCCCAATACCGGCACCATCGCATGCATCTTCCGTGATCCTGATGTCATCATTCCTCGCGGTAATACGACGATCCAGGTCGGTGATACCATCGTCATCGCTTCCGGACAGGAGGCACAGGAAGATCTGGTCGATTATTTCAAGTTCGGACCGGATGAAGCACTTCAGAAGCAGCGTGCCATCCAGGAGGAAGAGGCCAGGCATCATGCCGATGAGGTTGCAGCCGAAGAGATTGCCAAGCATGAGGCTGAGATAAGACAAGCCGTTGAGGCCGCCCTTGCCAGCCAGGAAGAACAGTTTCAGGCCAAGATGGCAAGAAGGGAAGAACAGCTTCGCCAGCAGATTGAGGAAGAAGCCTATCAGCGTGCAAAGAGAGAGCTTCTCGAGTCGCATGGCGATTACTCATCAACGGATCAGACAGATGAACATAGTGTTGATGAAAACAAAACTCATCCTGAAGAGAATGAGGATAAATAACTGAAGAATGATGAAAAACAACTTTAAATTCACATCATCACTCATGGAATATAGGCAGGATCGGACGAAGCTGATCAAGGGACCGATGCTGGTCTTTGGTTATTTTGGCTATTTCCTTATCGTCATCGGCATCTTGGTGCTTTTGCCGCTGGTGATGCTTATTTTTTATCCAAAAGAAGCAGACCAATATCCTGCTTTCCTCATTCCCGGCTCGATTGCACTGGTTCTCGGGGTTCTTCTTTTTGCCCTCATCTTCAGAAGGCCACAGGGAAAGCTGTCATCCATAGAAGATCTCTTCCTGGTCATCGGCGTATGGATCCTTGTCATCATCTTTTCAGCCATCCCATATTTCTTTTTTGGGTATGATTTCACTCAGGCGATGTTTGAGTCGACTTCTGGCTATACGAGTGCAGGTCTGACCATCATGAACTGGTCGAAGGAAATCGTCGACCTGGGGGATGGGACGACGAGCGTTGCCTCTCATCTTCTCTTCTTCCATCGAGCCTTGACGGAACTGGTCGGAGGTATCGGCCTTGTCCTTGTCGTTTCGAGTGCAATCAGCGAACAATCCGGTTTGAACCTATATCTTCTGGAAGGACACAATGACAAGCTTCTTCCGAATCTGGTCAAGTCGGCCCGTCTCATCTTCTCTTTATATCTAGGTATCGTCGCCATCGGTACGGCACTGTATATCGCTGTCGGCGTAAGTCCCTTTGATGCGATGTGTCATTCCATGACGGCTGTTGCCACAGGTGGTTTCTCGACCAAGATGAACAATATCAATTCCCTCGTCCAGGAAGTCTCTCTTCACGGAGAATGGAGGGGAATCCTTGTCGAAGTCATCACGGAGGTGCTGATGGTCCTAGGTGGCACCAACTTTGTCATCCACTATTCTCTTCTGAGAGGAAAGATCAAAGCTTTCCGTCATTTTGAATATCTGGTGTTCTTTGCTATCCTCCTTGTCGTATGGCCGTTTATGATTGTCGGATTCACCCAGTATTTCAACGGCAATGTCGCTGCCGGTTTCCGCTATGGCACGTTTGAAATGATCTCTGGATTGTCGACTGCCGGTTTCCAGGCCGTCGATTCCTATCAGGCCCATGCCTTGGTGACTTCCGTCTACAGTTCTTCTACAAGCGGCATCTATGGATTTTCTCCGATTGCTTCCGGCATGGATTCCCTTACGGCAGCCGCCGGCTATGCAAACGGATCCATCATCAAGTTCCCTACCTATCTTCTTTTCCTTCTTGGACTGATGATGATGGTCGGTATGCAGAACGGATCGACGACAGGCGCTATCAAGCAGAACCGTATCGCCCTTCTCTTCATGGATATCGCCTGGAGAATCAAGGCGGCATGTGGAAGGCAGGAACAGTTCCGTGTCCATACCATCTATAAGTTCGGTGTCAAGACTCGTGTCACCAGGGAAGAAGTCACGGAAGCCGAGACCTTCATCGGCATCTATGCTGCCGTCGTCCTTTTCGGAACCTGCCTTCTTTCCGCGATTACGTATGCATGCGGACTGAAGAGAGGAGACGGAACCTTGGACGGATTCACCTTCATCGACTGCTTCTTTGAATTTTCTTCTGCCGTCGGTACCGTCGGCCTCGGCTGCGGCATCACCAGTTATGTCAATTCCTTGACTGCTGCCGGATCGGCCATCCTCTGGATCGAGATGATAGGCATGCTCTTGGGACGTCTTGAGATATTCGTCTTCTTCTACCTCTTCGGAAGGATCTTCAATCGGATCAAGAATCGTCGATTCGTCTATAATCCTGACAAGGAAATGCCTAAGGAAAAGGAAGAAAAGAGGATGACTTGGAAGGATGCGGACATCATGAATACCGGAAACGCAACGCAATTTGATTTCAAGGATGATCACAAAGAAGAATAGTTTTTTGAAATAGGCTCTCCCTAGGATTCAGAGAGCCTTTTTTGATGCCTGTAATACCGCTTTCCCGGCCATATCCTGAAAATGATAAAAAATCTCTTTCACTATGAGATAAACTGTGATATAGTTTCTCCGTGTCTTAAATCTCATATCGTGAGATAAAAGGAGGGTTATGACTGAAGCAGATATAAGAAAACAAATGTTCGCAATCGGAAAAAAGATCAGGATCAATGAATGCCTCACTCCTGTCCAGGATATGAGCAAGGGCGAGAAAGGCATGATTGAACTTCTTTTGAAATCATATCCGGAACCCTTATGTTCAGGGGATATCGCCGATATCATGAAGGTTGGTACGGGAAGAGTCGGAAATGCCCTGAAATCCCTTGAAAGGAAGAAGCTGATATGCCGTATTCCTGACAAAGAGGATAAGCGAAAGGTCTTGGTCACCCTGACGAAGGATGGCCTTGAAAAGGCTAGGAAGAGCCATGAATCTTCCGTGCTGCTTGTCGATTGCGTCATCCATGAATTCGGAATAGATCGTTTCTATGCCCTGCTTCAGCAGCTTGACGAACTCACGGACATCGTCATCAGCGTACGCAACAAAGGAAAGGAGTGTCAAAAACAATGATCAGACTATTGCAATATTTTCGTAAGCGTGACTGGGTCACCGTCGTTTTCATCATCGGCCTTACCATTCTTCAGGTCTATTGTACGATGACCTTGATGGATTATATCTCCAACATCACCAAATCCATTCAGTATCTTTCTTATCATAATAATCCAGGCAGCCTTCTAGGTGCCATGTATAACCCGGACACGTTCTCCTGGGAAGTCATCAAGAACAGCGCCGGTGTCATCGCATCCCAGATTGCCTTGACCATGAACCAGGATGCTGCCACCATCGAGGCGATGATCATATCCGTTGCCGATGCGAGCGTCGGCGACATCTGGTTCAACGGAGGCATGATGCTTGCCATGGCTCTTGGCATGATAGCCTGCCAGGCTTTGATTTCTGTCCTTGCTGCCGGTATCTCCTCCAACCTTGCCACCAACCTGAGAAAGGACATCAACGACAAGGTCACATCCTTCTCCCTTGCTGAAATCAATCATTTCTCCACGGCTTCCCTCATCACTCGTTCCACCAACGATGTCCAGATGTATCAAATGTCTTTGCTTCTGATGATGAGAATGTTCTTTGCCGCACCGGTCACGGCCATCTGGGCCATCTGCAAGATTCAGTCCATTTCCTGGACCTTGATGCTTCCTGCCATCATCGGTGTAGCTGCCCTTGTCATCGGCCTTGCCATCATGCTTGTCCTTGTCATGCCGAAGTTCAAGGTTGCCCAGAAGCTCCTTGACCGTGTCAACGGACAGACCAGGGAAAATGTCAACGGCATCCGTGTCGTCCATGCCTACAATGCCGAGGATTATCAGAAGGACAAGTTCGACAAGACCAACAAGGAACTCACTGAGACACAGCTCTTCACAGGAAGGGCCATGGCCATCCTTTCACCTTATATCACCCTCATCATGAACCTCATCTCTTTGCTTGTCTATTGGATCGGTGCCGGACTTATCAATGATGGCACCACCGATTATGCCCAGGTTCTTTCGATGATGATGCTTTCGACTCAAATTGTCATGGCCTTCATGATGCTTCTGATGATGTTCTATATGCTTCCGAGAGCCAATGTCTCTGCCAAGCGTATCCTTGAGGTTCTTGAGACCAGGAATTCCATCGTCGACCCCGAGGTCGAAGGAAGACTTACCGAAACAGGAACCATCGAATTCAGAAACGTTTCCTTCAAATATCCGGATGGAGATGACAACGTCATCTCGGATATATCCTTCAAGGCCAAGAAGGGCGAGACCATCGCCTTCATCGGCGCTACCGGCTCCGGAAAGTCGACCATCGTCAATCTGGTCTCCAGACTTTATGATGCCACGGAGGGAGAAGTCCTCCTGGATGGTGTCAACGTGAAGAATCTGAAGCAGAAGACCATCCGACACATGGTCGGTTTTGTCCCTCAGAAGGGTCTTCTCTTCTCCGGAAACATCAAGTCCAACGTCTCCTTGGGCAACCCCGACATGAGCGATGAGGATATCGTCGAGGCCTGCAAGACAGCCGAAGCCGATTCCTTCATCCAGGAGATGGAACAGAAATATGATTCTCCCATCGCCCAGGGCGGAACCAATGTCTCGGGTGGTCAGAGACAGAGACTCTGTATCGCAAGAGCCGTCGCCATACATCCGGAATTCTATGTCTTTGATGATTCCTTCTCTGCCTTGGATTTCAAGACTGACAGGAAGGTCAGGGACAATCTGAAGGAAAAAGAGAAGGGAGCGACGAAACTCATCGTCGCACAGCGTATCGGTACCATCATGGATGCCGATCATATCGTCGTCCTCAATGAGGGAAAGATGGTCGGATATGGTACCCATGAAGAACTGCTTCACAACTGTGAGACCTATCGTGACATCGCCCTCTCCCAGCTTTCGAAGGAGGAACTTGGATTATGAACCAGAACATGAGAAGACATGGACGTGGCATGACTCCGTCCGAGAAAATGAGCTTCGAAAACATGAAGAAATCCCTGAGTCAGCTGGCAGTTTCCATGAAGAAGTATCTGCCTGCCTTGATTCTCTGCCTTCTTTTCATCATTGCCTATGTCGTCATTTCCGTCATCTCCCCGAGTGTCCTTTCTGACTTGACCAACGTCATCACAACGGGTAGCACCTCCCAGAGCATCGATATGGATAAGATTGCCCATTATGGTATCATCCTTGCGGTGCTCTACGTCGTTTCTGCCTTCTGCAACTTTGTTTCCGGTTTTACGATGACGACCATCGCCCAGAGGTATTCCCAGAACCTCAGGAAGCAGATCACCGAGAAGATCAATGATATTCCGCTTCGTTTCTTCGATACCAATTCCACCGGTGACATCCTCTCCATTCTTACCAACGATGTCGATATGATTTCGCAGTCCATGCAGCAATCCCTTAGCATGTTGGTAAGCTCCGTCTTCATGCTCATCGCCGTCATCATCGCCATGTTTGTGACATCCTGGCAGCTTGCCTTGGTCTGCATCGCCTCGATTCCGATCATGATTGCAATCCTGGCTTTGCTTCTCAAATTTGCCGGACCGCAGTTCCTTGCCAGGCAGAACCAGCTTGGTGAAATCAACGGCATCGTCGAAGAAAACTACAACGGTCAGATGATCATCAAGCTTTTCAACGCCGAAGACAAGACCATCGCCGCCTTTGACAAGAAGAACCATCAGCTCGGCGCCACGATGTTCAAGGCCGAGTTCTTCGGTGGCTTGATGCAGCCGGTCATGAGCTTCATGTCCTACTTCGGATATGCGGCCGTCTGTGTCGCAGGCGGACTTCTTATCAATTCGACCTCGTCCGGAATCACGATGGGAACGATCACTGCATTCCTGATGTACGTCAATCTGTTCCAGTCTCCGCTTACCCAGATTGCCCAGGGTATGAACTCCATGCAGTCTGCCACCGCTTCCGGAAGCCGTGTTTTCTGTTTCCTTGGGGAAGAGGAATTATCCGATGAGACCAAGAAGGCACATTATTTCCTTCAGGATGGTATGGAGAAGGTCAAAGGGAAGGTCGAATTCGATCATGTCCACTTCTCCTATGATGATTCCAGGGAAATCATCCATGACTTCTCTGCCGTCGTCGAACCTGGCATGAAGGTTGCCATCGTCGGTCCTACCGGTGCCGGAAAGACGACCATGGTCAATCTGCTGATGCGCTTCTATGAACTGAATTCAGGAAACATCAAGATTGACGGAGTGAAGATATCCGATATGACGAGAGAAGAGATTCATTCCCTTTTCGCCATGGTGCTTCAGGATACCTGGGTCTTCGATGGAACACTCAGGGAAAATCTTGCCTACAATACGCCGAATGTCAGTGAGGAAGACTTCAAGAACGTCATCCATGATGCCCATCTCACCCACTTTGTCAGAGCTCTTCCGGGCGGTCTTAACTATGAGATCAAGGATGGCGGATCCATCTCCGGAGGTCAGAAACAGCTGATCACCATCGCCAGGGCCATGCTGAAGAATGCGCCGATGCTCATCCTGGACGAGGCTACCAGCAATGTCGATACCAGGACCGAAGAGAAGATACAGGAAGCCATGGACAGGCTTTCCAAGGGAAAGACTTCCTTTGTCATCGCACATCGTCTCTCCACCATCAGGAATGCCGATCTTATCCTTGTCATGAAGGATGGAAACATCATCGAACAGGGTAACCACGAATCCTTGATGAAGAAGAACGGCTTCTATGCATCCTTGTACAATTCTCAGTTCAACCTGGATTCCCAGGCGACATTCGATTAAAAGACAATAAAAATGCCGGTTCATCCATCTATATATATAGGAATGGATGGTCCGGCATTTTCTATGGATGGTTTTGCTTGTTGATGCTTGATGGGTTTTTACCCAAATTTATTTGCCCCAAATTTTTTGTGTAAAAATTTTAAGAGGAATATAGGTGCTGATACGATCTATTGTTAGATAATGCTAACTTTTCTTGATTCCCATGAACCATGGAAGATATAACATAGCAAGTTAAAAAATCAGGTGTAAGGGCACTATTCTGATGGTTTGTTCTTTT
>JAJVUU010000051.1 GCA_021621525.1 Caryophanales bacterium | reverse complement strand
TCCTCCATCAACAATCTTAACAGCGCAGTTGCCGACAGGTACACGAAAGGGGAGACGGACGGGAAACTGGATGAAAAGCTGTCAATCATTACGTCAAGTCCGAAATACAATTTCGATGGCAACGGCAAATATCGATTCTGCAAGATTGCCACAATCACGGCAATGCAGCCCTGGGCAAACAGGCCTATCGTCTTTGAGTGCATTG
This sequence comes from Caryophanales bacterium, assembly GCA_021621525.1. GTDB lineage: Bacteria > Bacillota_I > Bacilli_A > RFN20 > CAG-288 > Enterosoma. The sequence continues at coordinate 11,909 of JAJVUU010000051.1, read as the reverse complement.
GCCGAGGCATGAACAGCCAACAAATCATCTCGATTTATCCATCGGGAAATCAGGAGCTAACAGAAACCACGTTCACGAACATCACGAAGACTACCAACGACCTTCTGTGGGCATTGAAAGACGAAGGGAACGGTGTAGGTTCCCTCTATGTCATGCTCAGTGAGACTTGGGGCGTCGTACAGGTTCTTCGAGTTGCCTATGACGGCTTTTATGTCAATGTCGAAATGAAGATGGAAGCATGTGACGGATTCCCCGAAGGCTCAATTTCAGCCAAGAACGTCATCACCGCCCTTTCAGCCGACCATTCTTCGGTGGCAAATTCACTGAGTATGCCAAGAGATACCTCCTATAACCCCGATGATTATAGTAATAACGGCGATGATAAAGTAGTTGCTAAAGAGACATCACTAGGCACTTCAATTGGCGGCCTTGGTTATAATTGGTGGCATATATTCAACAACCTGAGCGATGACCGCAGCTATTCAACTCAGTTGGCGCTCATGATGTGTGACGCAAATGGGAAGAAGCAGACTCCATATCTCGCATTTCGAAATCACAACTGGGAAGGCTGGAACGACTGGGCAGTCGCAATCAGCGACAAGACGATAGGCCAACAGACCGTGAAGTCCTTCACTGCAACCGAGGTTGACCATGGGTGCAAGTTCAACGGGAACGTCCAAAGCACAACTCTTCTCTACGCTCCGAAGGCCTGCACAATCGGCGGTCTTCCCATTCAGGAATCCAACAATCCCGATTATGCGAATACCATCACGGGTGCGAGAGACGTCCGCTTCGGAAGCGATACCTTCAATCTCAATTTCTCTCGCAATGCCTTCATCGACTACTACCTTGACCATGGCTACCACTTCGATGAGGAAACGGAAGCCTCGACATACTATCGTGACACAGGCCTTCTCTGCTACAACGGCAAGATGTACTTCTGTGCCTTCAAGTACTATTCCAACTCCAACACCACTGATTTTGACGCCTCGCCTGTGCTGACGGAGAAAGAAGGCAATGCTAATTACCTTCCTATTGACGGCGCTGAAGCAACGGGATTCAACATTTCAGACAGAGAAATCCTTGTCGGTGCTAGCAAATATGTTCAGACCTTGCAGAACAAGGCGGGAACGATTGCTCTCAAGTCCGATATCCCGTCAGTTCCTTCAGTTGTCAACAATCTCACAAGCACATCGACAACGAGCACTCTTTCCGCCAATCAAGGAAAAGTCCTCAATGAGAAGATTGCTGCCGTTGCGAATACCGTATCATGCAAGATTTCTCCAGGACTGATTTATGTCAAAGAAGACCAAGAAGAAGCAGTCACGGTCAGCGGTAACGTCATCAGTGTCGTTGCCACTGCCTATCGAGATGATAGCCTTGCTGGCTCTCAGAATAGGAATGGGAGACCATGTGTCCGTTGGAGTGGAAAGACCGCCTATATCCGAAACGATGGTGGCGATATGTACATATCCTATGTCGTTTTCTATGCGAAGTAGAATCATTCGCAAGCACCTCCACCTCGCAAGGGGTGCTTTTTCGTTGCCCCAAAAAAATTGGGTCACCTTCGGGTCTAATTGGGGAAACGCCGGGGAAAGTCAACGGGTCGGACTTGGGTGAGAATTCGCACAACTGCGCTCTACTTCGCAATTTCTACCACTTCACTACCAGTTGGTACCAGCTGGTAAAAAGTACATTGATTGAAGATACTCGTCAAAACTTAAACAGAAAAACTATTCGGAAAAATAATATTTGCAATGAGTTATTGCATTTCTTATACTGAAGAAACTTAGAGCAACCATCAGTCACAGAAACATGAAAGACTTAAGAAAGGAGCATTTATTATGGATTTTAAGTTTTCATCGTCGGCAGTCGCAAGAAGACTCATCTCGAGCAGAGGGGAGATTTGCTAACCATGGAGGAATCAAGGCTCAGGTACATTAACGAGTATCTCCATGAGGAGAACGAAAAGAACGGGAACAGGTGGAAGACCATCGAGGACGGAATCACGATCGGCCTGTTCATCAACTCGGAGACAAGGGAAATCATCGACGAGACACTGCTTACGGACATGGAGAGAAGGATAGCCGAGGACAAGTTCCTGAAGGCCATGACCATAGAGAAGATAGCGGAAGATGTCGGGATAGAAAGAAGGACTGCCTCGAAGCAGGCAAAGAAGGTAAGTAAGAAGCTTAAGGCTACCTTCAAGAAAATGTGTATCGCCAAGAAGATTGATCCTGAGATTTGATTCAAGAAAATGATATGCGCAGCGTATGGAAAAGTGACAAATATGGCACATAACTGGTATAGAGGGTGTACTTAAAAACACACCCCCTTTTTCTTTATCATATTCCCGACAAGAGAAAGGCGGAAAACATATGCCATATCCATATTTTTTCGGGAATTTCATGCAGAACGTTCCCAAGACTCCGCAGCAGCTTGAAGCCGAGCAGAAAGCACTCATGGAGCAGTATTCAAAGTCCTATGAATCCATGATGAACACGGGTGCAGGGAATGCCGCAAACGCTAGTCGGAACACCTATATCCGTACATCCGACTTCGAACTCGTGAAGCAGGCTCAGCCTCCAAGCGACGGGACTCCGATGGTATTCCTGGACGAGGAACACATGTGTCTCTATTCCAAGAAGTACGTGAACGGAGTGCCATGCATACAAACATTCGGACTCAGCCCGATGGAAAACCCGACGTCAAGGCAAAGTGGATCTATCGAGGGAAAGATAGATTCCATCATTGCAAGGCTCGGGGCACTGGAAGACAAAGTGTCATCCGCAGGAGGAGCAAAGGACAATGACCAATCCACAGCAACAGGCGCTCATGAACATTCTCAAGGCGCGTAAGCCAAACGAATACAGGGCAATAGCCGAGATGATGAAGAACGGCGGAAATCCGCTTGCAATGATACAGGGAATGTATCAAAGCGGGAGAATCACTGACAGGCAGCTTGATTCCCTGAAGGACACCGCAAAGGGTTTCTTTAACATAGACATTTCCGAAGAAGAGATAAATGCGATTCGGAAATCGAAGGCCATGCCCAAGAGCAACAAGGATAGGTGGTTTTAGTTCCGCGAGTCGGCACGGGGCATTAAATAAATCACACATACGAGAGTGAAAGGAATTTTTAACTATGGATACTAACGGATATTCTTTGAGTGACATCAAGGCGGTCTCCGACAACAACGGGATGGACGGCTTCGGTGGCGGATGGTTCGGTTTCCTCGTCCTCATCGCACTGCTTTACGGCTTTGGCGGTGGGAACGGCGGACTATTCGGTAACGGGTCCAACGCAGGAAGCACCGACAGGGACGTCCTGAAGACTTCTGCTGATACGCAGAGGGATGTCCTCGAGGCAAAGGCGGAATCTATGAAGATGGGCTATGAAAGCCAGATCCAGACACTGAAGTCGGGATATGACACGAACATGCAGATTGCCCAGAACAGGTTCGATACGCTTCTCGGCTTCAAGGACCAGCAGGCCCAGATGGAGCAATGCTGCTGCCAGCTCAAGGCTGAAATCATCAAGGAGAACCAGGCCACTAGAGACCTCATCAACGCTCAGTGGACACAGCAGCTCAGGGATGAACTTCAGAACTACAAGAACGAGCTTGCAAATACGAACCTGAGTGACAGGATCATCAACCAGCTTGACCCGAGAGTGAGTACGCTCTTCTATGTAGGTCAGGCTTCGGCATTCTATCCAGTCACCAGGACTGCCACCACTTCAGCAACCGGTGCATAAATAGGGTTGAAGGACAGGAAAGCGTGGCCGACTCCACGCCGACCTGTATCATGTGAAAGGGCTCATTATGAAGGATGACATAGAGGATTTGTGCGGAAATGCCACGAGGGCGCAGTTGGAGCTAGCCCTTTGCGAGGTTTTCAGGGCTTTGGATAAATTATCCCCGAAGCTCTCCGATGAGCTTAGAAGGGACTTTAGAGAGTTGGTATCAGGTCCGTATGGAAGCTGCTTCGGCAATAAGGGACGTTAAGAAAAGTTCTCATATACACTTTTCAGGCTGAGATTCAAGGAAATTCCTTCCTCTTGGCCTGTTTTTCGTTCACCTGGAGTAAACATTGACTTATAATAATATTACAACCGGCTTTTTCCATTTTTACGATGGGCGCTTGAAACGAACGGAGGTTTTCCATATGGCACTGAGCAAGTTATACGGACGCCAGACAACCATTGCTGGCAACAATGCAGCGACACCGAAAGCGACGATAAAGACGCCGAATCTTGTCGCTGGAAGCGGAGGAAGAAACGTCGTCAACCCTTCTGTGGGTTCGGGCCCAAACTTGACCGCAAACAGCAACATGAATCTCGGGAAAATCAACGGAATCCAGATGACCGCAGCATCGTCCAACCATTCGAACGGCGGACAGGCTTCGGACAACTCGCTTGATTCCGCATACTCCACCGATGGAAGCGTACAAAGCCAGTCCTCCACGCTTGACGACGAACTGGCAAAACTTGCACGCGAGGGAAACTACAAGGCCTACCTCAACAAGACCATCCAGAACGCCAACGTCTCAAGGCTCGCGCAGAAGTATCTCGAGAACTCCCTCAAACAACATGGAATCGAGACTCAGGGTGCTGGAACCATCGCGAACACACAGCTTTCCAATGCATACCTCAATGCCAACGCACAGGCACAGTCCGACTTCTATGATACCGAGAGAAACATCACGAGCGAGGCCAATACCCGTGTCGACAATGCCAACAAGGAGAACCTCAACGAATGGTCTCAGCTCCTTGCCACTGCCTCCCAGAATGGGAACCTTGACGAGGCTTATCAGCAAATCCTCGACAACAATCCCGACCTGGATGAATCGACCAAGGACAAGCTCTCCCAGTATTACGCCGCCTATGACAACAAGACGAGCGAATCCTCGAGCAAGGTCTCGACATACCAGAACTACATGTCAGCCGCCAACGGCAGTGGAAACCTTGACGCATGGTATCAGGAGAACGTCCTCAACAATGCCGACCTTTCCGACTCCGAGAAACAGGAGCTTGCAAGATACTACTCCGCCATCAAGAGTTCCACGACATCCGAGAACTGGCTTGCAAACAATGCGGACAACATCAGTGGGCAGTATACCGCCGACGAGCTTACCAACCGCAATCTTGGCAATGGCAAGACAGGAAGCGACATCGAGTGGGAACTCAACGCCATGACCGACTACATAGCCTCCAACAAGCCGAACCAGCCCGTCATGTTCCAGCTCACTTCAAAGAGAAACGGAATCACTGCTTACGTCTATTATGATCCGACGAGCGGTGCATACTATTATGTCGACCAGTCAGTGGCCGAATCCTTCGACGGCAAGAAGATGAATGCCGACCGAAGCAACATCGGTGATGGGTTTGCAAATGGCAGAAACGGAGTCAGTGAAAAACAGGAACAGGAGAAGCACTCCGAAATCAATCCGAAACAGGCGACAAGCTTAGGCTTCCCTGAAAAGAACGCTTATCTGAGAGACGGAACCACACACAAATACGGCGGATATACTTACGTTTGGAATTCAAGCCGTGGTCTTTGGGTACGTCAGGACTAAACCACTTCAATAGAAATTCCCTATTTAGGAGGATACTCAAATGGCAGGATTCTATGAAAGCTTAAACAAGCAGAACTATCTGAAGGCAATGTCGGGAGCCTATCAGAACTACGGAATAACTCCCGACTCATTAAATTCAGTCAGCAACAATGGTGGAGCAATAAGCGCCACCATTTCGCTTGCTGACAATATCAAGAACGCACAGGCCACCGCTGACAGGGCGCTTAGCGGAGAAAACCATGACTCAGACCCGAACTGGTGGTCGAAGACGATGAATGTCCTCGACAACATCTACAACAACATCTGGGAAGGTATTTTCAACTTTGCCGACGCCATCGGTGACTTTGGCATGGGTATCGTTGGTGGCATTGCAGGAGCAGTCGGAAACAAAGGCCTTGAGAACAACATGAAGAAGGCCATCAACACCGACTGGCAGGCAAATGCGACTCAGTTCGCCAATGCAGCGAAAAAGACACTCGATTGGACGAATTATCTTCCGAACTCAGGTGTCAATGTCGGCGAGCAATGGAACGCCATCGGTTCTTCCGAAGCTTCCCGTGAACAGCTCAACAAGGTCAAGTACGGGAATGATTTGGCGAAGTCCAGTGTCGGAAAAGGCGTAATCGACTTCTCAAGCAATGTCGCTCAGGGACTCGGTGAGATGATTCCGTCTCTTGGATTGGGCAAAATTGTCGGCGTAATCGGCAAGGCTACAGGTGCGGCCACTGCCGCACAAAGGACTGCGAACATCGTCACACAGGCCTCTTTGGGCTTCGTGTCGGGCGCAGGAAAAGGCTATTCCACTGTTGCCAAGGAAGACGGTAGTCTTGCCAAGGGAAGCGGATATGCTGCAGTCAAAGGCTTGATTTCGGGTGCAACAAGAGCGGGCTCTGCTGCATTCGGAGGAAGCTATTCCGACAAGGCGATGAACAAGGTGGGCGTAAAGACCGCGGAAGCCATCCTAGGGCACGGAGGAAGCGAGAAGCTTGCCAAGGTGGTGAGTTCCGTTGCATCCGTTGCGACCGATGCCGCAATCGAAGGCGGTGTTGATTTCGTCACTTCCCTTGCCGACCCTGTCCTGAAACAGATCTACGATGACAAGGCAATCGAGAAGGCCTATGGTGATGACCGCTGGAAGGAGACACTTGCGAATGCAGGCATGACCGCTTTGACATCCGCTTTGACGACCGCCATCACGGATTCATTCAAGCTTGTCGGTGACAATGTAGGCCAAAAAGAGGCAAGAGAAGAACTTGCCAGAAAGCGTGAACAGCTTCTTACCGAAGGACTTAGTGACAAGGACAAAGCCAAGATTCAGAGCGATATCAACAATCTTGAACAGAATATCCATGACACTCAGTCAGAGAAGAACATCAAGGAAGCAAGAGACAACAACGCCGTAAAGAGACAGGACGCCGAAATCAACAGGGCTACCAAAGACATGGAAACCAACGGCGAGACCGAGAAGCTTGACGCCATGAAAGACCTCCAGAGAAGGGCAAGGGCGAATGAACAGGTTGTCCTTGACGCCAAGAAGGAAACCGAGAAGGCTTATGAAAAACAGGGCGATGTACTGAGAAAGCTTCTTTCCGAAGGCTTGGACATGGAAGCCGTTCAGAAGAACAGGGACTATATCGACGCAACCAATGACGTGAATGCCAAGGTCGAAGAGATGAAAGCGGCTGCTCAGAAATCCGCCGAGACAAGTCAAGAGATCCTTGACCAAGCAGTCGAATACAATGCAATCAACAAACAGGCTCAGGAATCCGCAAGCGAAGGCAATCCGAACAAGCCCTATGACAATCCGAATGTAGAGCTTACCGAAAAGGCAAACGTCCGTGACAGAAAGATTGTCGAAAAGTTTCAGCATAAGGTATCAAAGACTGGCAATGAATATGACAGGTATGTCGACCTAGGCAACGGAATCAGCGCCCAGGTGGGCGCAAATGGAAAGCTCGTGTATCATGCGGATTCTTTGGACTCCACTGTCTTTTTGATGACTCAGCAGGATTCCGATGACAAGACGGGAAGAGTGGTCAGAATCGACAGGGAATACACTGGCAACACAACCGAACTGAAGGTGGATACCTCTACCGTCGGAATCGATGAAATCAACGGCTTTGCCAGAACCCTTGAATCCGACAATACGAAGAATACCGCATACTACAACAAGGCCACCAAAGAGACTTATATTGAGAATGACGGCGGAAGCCGATTCATGTTCAAGAACGGCGTCTATCAGGGAATGGTTACCGCCAGACCCGATTGGGCGACTCAGCAGAACATAGAGACATGGAAGAGCCGAAGCTCCCTTGCCGACAACAACATGAATCTGATCAAGCAGGCCTCGGAGATTGGATACATCACCGAAAAGGACGCCGTGGACTCTGTCGACAGCATTCTCAATAGTGATTCCATCATGGGTGGAAACGAAGGCGCAGAAGGCACGGCAAAGAAGGAAGGCTGGTTCAGAAGGCTTTCCACCGCATATGCTCTTTCTCCCGAAGAGGACACCCGTGTGAAGGCCATCAACGGCGCATATCAGGAACTCAAAGAATCTGTCGAGAAGAACGGCGGTGCAATGCCTATGGACGAGAAGGACTTCACCGTGGTGGTCAAGGACTATCTCGACGAAGTTCAGAAGCACACTTCCAACCAGAAGAAGATTGCGAACCTCAAGGACGCTCTTGCCGAGACGAATGCAAGAAATGAGGAAATTCGCTTTGAGATGGATACTGCATTCCGTACCAAGCTCGGAAAGCTCACGCAGGAGATAAGAAACATCAGAGACTATAACAGGATTCTCAACTCTACGGAAAGAGCCTACAACGCTCTTAACAACAAGATTAAGCGTGAAGGCACTGCCGACGCATTCAACAAGCCCTATGAGAAGATGAACGGCTATGTGAGACAGTACAAACAGCTCAAGTTCAGCAAGTCCAAGGGCGGTATAGATCCTGAATCCATCAGGAACGTGTTCATTGACGGAGTAGACACCATCGATGATGATGGCAAGCCAACCAAGTGGATTCTTGACTATGACCAGAATTCACTTGAAGACGCAGGCTTAGGCTATCTCTATGACCATGACATGGAACAGAAAATCAATCAGATTAAGTCCCACTTCAAGAATGGTCAGTATATGGCACAGGACAAGGACGGCAACTGGGTCACTTCGGACAGGCTTTCCATGGACGACGCAAACACCATGACCGCTATCCTCAACCGAGTCAACAGAATGACCAACACCTCCGACTTCAGGGCAAAGACCGACAGGAAGATGAAATACATGCCTGTCATTCTTGCAACGGAAGGCCTCAAGGACGAAAACCCCACTAGAAGCGGAATCGGTATGAAGGCTCAGAAAATGCTCAACTCCACCCTCGGTATGCCTGAAAGAATGAGAATCCTTTTGGGCGAAGGTTCTCCTGCATACAATCTTCTTGTCACGAACGTTCAGCAGGACTGGCTCAATGCCAAGTATCAGAAGAAGCAGATTACCGACGACATGAACCGTATGATTGAAAAGTATGGTATCAAGCAGGAAGAAGTCAGCGCCAAGGACATCAAGTACACGCAGATTGACGGAAGTGAATCCACGCTCAAGAAGGGACAGGCAATGGAACTCTATCTTCAGTCCCTCTCACCCGACAACTTCGAGAAGCTCAAGAATGACGGATTCACAACCAAAATGCCTGGAAGGACTCAGAAAATTCAGCACTATTCCATCAATGAGCAGATTATGGATCAGATTTCCGCTCAGCTCACCAAGGAAGAAAAGGACTTCTGTATAGATTTGTTCCAAAACGGGTACAATGGTCTCACAAAGAGCGTGCTGAACAAATACACAACGAAAAAGTTCGGATATTCCCAGTTCATCGAGCAGAACTATGTCAACCGAACCATGGAGACTGACCAAGCCAACATCGATTTCAAAGACCCGAAGACCCTGTTCAGTGCCTCTGACGCAACCGCCAAGACTTTGCAGGGAGACAAGGGAGAAGGTATCGGCAAAGCTAGAAACGGCAACCGCAACGCCATGACGATAAATGACATCTTCCAGCATTACGATTCTTATGCGGACAGTGTTGCTCAGTTTGTCAGTCTCGACAACGTCCGTGAAATGGACATCGCAATGAACATGCGTGGCTCACAGACAAAGTTCGAAAAGACGAACTATGACACTGGTGAAAAAGAACAGGTAAGAGGCTTCGCACCGACTTCCATCTATGCTAATTTCAGCCAGATAGAAGGCGGTAAGCAACTTATCGAGAACTGGCTGAAGGTTGCAAACGGATTGTCTGCAAATGGCAACAGCGGTTCGATTCCGAAGATTCTCAACAATGCTGTTGCCACTCCTATCGGACTCAACCCAGGTACGTATCTCAAGATGTATCTCGACCCGCTCCGTCTCATCGGCAAGGAGATTGCCGTCACTGACCAAGAGACAGGCGAGGTCAAATACAAGAAGATCACATGGGGTAACTTCTTCATGGGCTTGCTGAATTCCTTCAATGCAAGGACTAGGGCAAAGAATTCCACTGACACCTTCACCACTGTCCAGAGCGGTTCCAAGTATTATGCTGCAGCGAACATGGACAACTATGCCGTCAATTCCAACGTGTTCGGTGCGAACATGAACAAGTTCACAAGGACTTTCTCCAAGCCTCTGGAATCGGCAAACAATGCCATGATGAGTCATATCGTATTCCCGACACTGCAGGCCTTTGCTCAGGCAAACGGATACGGCTCAATCGGTGATGACATGAACACCATGGAAGCTCTCAACCTGTTTGATTCGGTTTCTGTGACTGCTTTGTCAAATGGTGACGCTCTTGATGTTTCCGACCTCAGAGCAGGAAGAAACGGCGCATTGCTTAAATCGGTATTCGGTCTCTATGGCGGTGACTCTCAGAAGAAGATGGAGCAGATTTCCGAAGTCTTCCTAGGAAATGCCCGTTCAAAGAGACGTGTGGCAGGCATGCAGAAAATCATCGACAAGTATGAGGGCAACAACGGAAATGCCTCCGTCATCGATGAATATCGTCAGCGTGAAGAGGAAGCCAAGAAGAACTATGAGAAGTGGATTGCAAAGCGTGACGACCTCGGCGAGAATGACGACCCCTACAAGTATGATTTCAACATTCTCATGGCAAAGGACAAATGGGACTCCGCAAAAATGCAGACCCAGTCCGTGATTGATTCAGTTGCCCAGATGAAGGAACGTATCCAGTTCGAACAGGAACACGTCCAGGACAAGAAGAACAATGTCGCCAAGGCTGGATATGTCATGTCCGCATTCGCAGTTGCATGCGCAATCGAAGGCGGTATCAATGTCCTTGTTTCCAAGATGAAGGACAAGGACGAGGAAGTCACCCTTGCAAGCTATGGACAGGATTTGGGAAGCTCCATGCTTGTAGACTGGATTCCGTACATCGGAACCATCGCAAGTGCGTTCAAGTATTCACAGAACGGATTCACTCCGCTTCAGTTCCAAGGCTTACAGGAAGCAATCACCGCATTCAAGAGCGTTGCCAACGCTGCGCAGGATCCGACTGACGGGAACAAGTGGAATAAGGCCGTGCTGAATATGCTTAACACAATCGGCTATTCATTCGGTATCCCTGTGAAGAACTTCATCGACTACACGTCTGGTGCCATCGGAAACATTGACAACATGACGGGAAACAAGATGACATGGGTTGCCAAGACGAACATTCTTCTGAAGGGTTACAACTCTTCCACGCTGAAGACAAAGGCGACCAACTATGCCAAGGCTGGCAATCTCTCCAAGGCCACCGAATACACGCAGGCCAACATGGCTTTCTATAAGGCAGGTGCAGTCGATTGGAACACCGCAAGGGAAATCGCAAGGACAGGCGCAACCGTACGTGACAGACCTGTCGGAACCCAGAGCGATGCCGACAAGTTCATGAACGTATACACGAAGGCAAACGCCTCCGCTCAGAGATACATGCGTTCATCCACCTACAACAGGATCAGCGACGATGACAAGGGAAAGGCTCTTACCAAGATCTACAACGCATACTATGACGTGGCAAGCGCCATCACCAACCAGGACGAGGAGAAGCTCACGACGAAGCTATCGAAGATTCTCTACCTCTACTTCACTGGCAAAACTCTCACAGGTGAGCAAAAAAAGGTACTTCGTGAATACAAAATCATATAGTTCTAGAACGTAAAAATAAACGTAAGAAGCAAAAAAGCCCGAGGAATCGGGCTTATTTTAGTCATGGGGCGGATAGTGGGGATCGAACCCATGCATGAGCGGTTCACAGCCGCTTGTGTTAACCTCTTCACCATATCCGCCA
>JAJVUU010000109.1 GCA_021621525.1 Caryophanales bacterium | reverse complement strand
ACCTTTTATGAATCGGACGACAAAAGGGTTGCTTTCGGCCTTTTTCCTAAGTCTTGTCATGGTTGCGATTAGCTTGTCCAAATCAAACGATAAGAAGTGATGATCGATCATTTACATGAATTAATCAACTGTGCAGGAGCAGGACGATGAAGCGTTTCTAAACAATGGCGCTTCTGTCCTGCTCTCTTTTTTCTCTTCTTAAAAATTGTGATACAATGAAGAGAAAGTATTTCAATGACAGCTCAATTTATTGGCGGATCATTGGAGAAACTAGGTACGAAGAAGAGGTAGGAATGTTAGAGAAGTGGGAGAGTGTGAAAGGAACCATCAAAACGATGGGAAAAGAACTATCGGCGGCCTTTGATTGGGCTTTTGATCGTCTCTTTTCAAGGATTCAGCTGACCAATGAACAGTTTGTCTATGTGCTCTTGTCTGTTGTTTTCATCGTGGCCAATGCCATCTTGTGGGTGCAAAAGTTCCAAGGCTTTCCGATCACCGCAACCGAACGGCCAGAGGTTGTGTACAAGGCAAAAACACCGGCTGATCAGATTCCTCATACAGCGCGGATCATGGCTAATGGAGACCAGCTCTACCATGATTTGCTTTATATGAGCGCGCAAAAAGAAGATGGAAGCTATGATTTTCATGAAAATTATGAGTATGTCAAACCCTGGCTACAAAAGGCGGATCTGGCCTTGGGTGATTTTGAGGGAACCATTGACCCGAATTACTATTTGTCAGGTTATCCCCTCTTTAATGCGCCGAGCGAAGTCGTACCAGCCATCAAGGATGCTGGTTATGATGTCATGGATTTGGGACACAACCATATCTTGGATTCAGGTCTAGAAGGGGTCTATTCGACAGCCAAGGCCTTTGAAGATGCAGGCATCACACCTGTCGGTGTCTACACGCATGAAAAGAGAGGCCAGGCCCCCTTGGTGATCAAGGAAGTGAATGGCATCAAGATTGCTATTCTAGCCTACGCTTATGGGTTTAATGGAATGGAAACGACCCTTACTCCAGAGGAGCAAGCAGATGTCTTGTCTGATCTGGATGAAGAGCGGATGAAGGCGGAGATCCAAAAGGCAGAGCAAGAGGCAGATATTACTATTGTCATGCCTCAGATGGGAATCGAGTACCAGTTGGAGCCGACAGAAGAGCAAAAAGAGCTCTATCACAAGATGGTTTCTTGGGGAGCTGATATCGTCTTTGGCGGGCATCCCCATGTTGTAGAGCCTGCTGAAGTGGTCAATAAAGATGGTCAAAACAAGCTCATCATCTACTCGATGGGGAATTTCCTGTCCAATCAGCGTCTGGAAACGATGGGAGATGTGGAGACTGCCCAATGGACAGAGCGAGGAGTCTTGATGGATGTGACCATCGAAAAGGTTGGTCGCAAGACACGGATTAAGACGGCTACTGCTCATCCAACCTGGGTCAGTCGGACTCCGAAAGGAACCTATTCTCCTGAAGGCTATGACTTGTACAAGTACCAGACCTATATTTTGGAAGATTTTATCCAGGGTGGCAAATACCGCGACAAGCTGGATGAGGAGACCAAGGAGAGAGTGGACACGGCCTACCGAGAAATGAAGGAACATGTTCACTTGGACTGGCCTCAGAGTGGAAAGGAATAGAGCATGGAAGGAAATGTGAACTGGATCCCGCTTGGGATCCTAGGATTGATCGTGGTGATTTGGGCAACCAAATTTCTTACGGCTATCCGCCTCAAGCAAAAGCTGAAGAAGGCTTGGGATGGAGCGCCTTTCTTTCGCAAGAAAGATACAGAAGAAAGTTTGATAGACAGCCTGGCTTATCCGGCTAAGGGAAAGACGATCGATAGCCAAGTGGATGATCAGACCTGGCATGATTTGGCTTTGGATGCGGTCTTTGATCAGCTCAACTATACCCAATCGAGCCTTGAAGCCGAGGCACTCTATCACAAAATGCGCCTGCTGGAATTC
>JAJVUU010000002.1 GCA_021621525.1 Caryophanales bacterium | reverse complement strand
ATATTCTAATTATCTGTAATTATTATATTTTTTGCAAATTTTTACATTGATTTCTAGATTTAATCCATTTTAAATTTACAATTTATATATATTTTTTGCAATCATCGTCAACCCATGCAATCATCGCGTTTTTTCTCTCCTCTATCCATTCCATCATTCTCGATTTTCTTTCTCGATAAAAGAAAAGGAAGCGAACGTCGTATAATAGATTCGTTCAAAAGGACCAGCCACCATCCGAAGGTCATGAAGAATAACGGTTTGGGCAAGATGCGAAAGGAAGAAACGAAGAACTACTATTATTTTGATCCGGAAAGACAGTCTTCAAAGTCTCATCGACATGCTGAATCATGCCTTGGAAATTCTGAAGACAATGCCAGACAGGAACAATGAAACCAAGAAAGGAAAACAAGACCATGGAACTCATTGAAGTCATGAAGAGCCGTCACAGCGTAAGACAATACCAGGACAAACCGATTGAAGAAGAAAAGAAGGCTATCCTGGATACCCTCATAGCAGAAATCAACCAAGAGAACAATCTCCATATCCAGGCCATCTATGACGAGCCGAAGAGCTTTGATTCCTTCATGGCACACTACGGAAAATTCAGCGGTGTGAAAAATTACATCGCCCTCATCAAAAAGAAGTCAGACCCCTTGGATGAAACACTCGGCTATCAGGGAGAGAGAATCGTACTGAAGGCTCAGGAGCTTGGACTGAACACCTGCTTTGTCGCTCTGACCCACGGAAAGAGCAAGGCAATCATTCAGAAAGGTGAAAAACTCGTCTGCCTCATCGCCTTAGGCTATGGTGTCACTCAGGGAGTCAGCCACCAAAGCAAGCCGATTGAAAAAGCAAGCAACGCTAAAAAAGACTCCCCTTCCTGGTTCTTGGAGGGAGTCAAAGCTGCCCTTCTTGCACCGACAGCCATGAATCAGCAGAAGTTCCGTTTTGAACTCCAGGAAGACGGCCAGGTAAAAAGAAGCACCAAGGGCGGATTCTATACCAAGCTTGACCTAGGTATCGCAAACTGCCATTTTGAGATGATATCCGGTAAGAAAACAATCGAATAAAGCCAAATAAAAATGTCTTAGGCATGAAGCCTAAGGCATTATTGTTGATTAGTCGACGAAGGCTAAGATGGCCATCGGGGCATTGTCGCCACGACGATTGTAAGTCTTCAGGACTCTGGTGTAGCCACCGTTTCTGTCCTTGTACTTCGGGCCATAGACATCGAAGAGCTTCTGCAAGGCATTCTTGCCGGTCTTCGGATCGATGAATCCCTGTTCACGGACAAATCTGGCAGCAAGACGGCGGTTTGCAAGATCACCGGCCTTGGCATATGTGACAAGGCGTTCGGCTTCCTGGCTTGCACGCTTGGCAACCGTCAGAGTGACTTCGACCTGACCAGAGATGATAAGCTGAGAAACGACGTTTCTGAGCATATTCTTTCTCTTGTCGGAAGTATAACCGGCCTTGAAGCGGACACCGCCCTTGCCGTGTACATTTCTTCTACCAATAGTACCCATAGTAGTTTACCTCTCTTTACTTCTTGGTGTTATCGTCATGCTGGAGGGATAAACCGAAGGCCGCCAACTTGTCGAGAATTTCCTTGTAGGACTTCTTTCCAAGGTTACGGACGGTCATCAGTTCGGATTCCTTCATGTTGCAAAGTTCCTGGACAGTCTTCAGTCCATTTCTCTTGAGACAGTTGTAGGAACGGACGGAAAGGTCCAGATCCTCAAGAGTCATAGAATTGAACTGATTCTCAGGTTTTTCTTTGCTGGTGGCCATGACTGTCGCATCCTTGACAGCCTGGTTGAGATCTTCGAAGAGCTTGAAGTGCTCATCGAGGATTTTGGCAGCCAAAGCAACAGCGTCGCTGGCTTCCATGCTTCCATCGGTCGTAACATCGATGACAAGCTTTTCATAGTTGGCGTCGTGGCCGACACGGGTCGGTTCGACGGTGATGTTGGCTTTGACAATTGGAGAGAAGTTGGAATCGACAGCAATCAATCCTAACGGCCAATTGGAAGCCTTGTTTTCTTCAGCAGTGATGAATCCACGGCCCTTCTTGGCGTATAAGGACATACGGATGTGACCGCCCTTGGCAAGATGGCAGATGACCATCTCCTTGTTGACGACGGAAACCATGTCCGGGCAGACGATATCTCCGGCCTTGACGGTCTTTTCATCGTCTTTGGCAGTAACATCGAGTTTCAGGATCTTGTCTTCATCGATATCGGAATCATCATGAAGGACGAGTTCCTTGATGTTGAGGACAATCTGCGTCAGATCTTCAACTACACCTGGAAGTGGAGTGTATTCATGACGTGCGCCATCGACTTCGATGGCATAGACGGCAATACCAGGTAAAGAGGAGAGAAGGACTCTTCTCAAAGCGTTACCGACAGTGACACCATAACCCGTTTCAAGCGGAGTGACGGTGAAACGTCCATAATTCGGACGGATGTCGGATTTGTCGATATTGAACTTCGGCTGTTCGAATTCTTTCATT
The DNA here is from genome assembly GCA_021621525.1 of Caryophanales bacterium. Lineage (GTDB taxonomy): Bacteria > Bacillota_I > Bacilli_A > RFN20 > CAG-288 > Enterosoma. The sequence goes on along the minus strand of JAJVUU010000002.1, from coordinate 52,575 downwards.
CTAGCTCTCCTTTCCGCTATTCTTTAACCGCGAGGCTTCTTGGCCGGACGGCAGCCGTTATGCGGAATCGGAGTGACATCAGCGATGGAAAGGACCTTAAGACCGGCAGCTTCCAAAGCTCTGGTAGCAGTTTCTCTGCCCGGGCCAGGACCCTTGATTTCGACATCGACACTTCTCAATCCACGATCAAAGCAGGTCTTGGCAACATTGGTTGCAGCGATCTGGGCAGCAAAAGGAGTGGACTTTCTGCTTCCGGAATAACCGGAAGTACCAGCGCTGGCCCAAGCGATGACTCTACCCTGTTCATCAGAGATAGAAATGATGGTGTTGGAGAAAGTCGCATGGATGTGAGCAACACCCTTGGTAAAGTTAAGCTTTGCCTTCTTCTTTCTGATAGTAGTCTTTTTATCAGCCATTTTATTCTATCCTCCCGATTACATTGTTGCTTTCTTATGGTTGGCAACAGTCTTTCTCGGACCCTTGCAGGTACGAGCATTGGTCTTGTCTCTCTGGCCACGGCAAGGAAGGTTCTTCTTATGTCTCTGACCACGATAGGTACCGATTTCTTCAAGTCTCTTGATATCAAGAGCATACTGTCTGCGGAGGTCACCTTCGACGACATACTTGGCGACTTCGTTTCTGACGGCAGTCAGTTCTTCTTCAGAACAATCTTTGACACGCTTGGTGCCATCAACTTTAGCATCGACGACAATTTTCTTGGCTGTGGTAAGTCCGATACCATAGATGTAACGGAGGGAATAGACCAACTGCTTGTCGTTCGGAATATCAACGCCTGCAATACGAGCCATATTTATCCGATGTCCTTTCTTTAACCCTGTCTCTGCTTATGCTTTGGATTGGAGCAGATGACCATGACACGTCCCTTACGCTTAATAACTCTGCACTTATCGCAGATCGGCTTAACTGAAGCTCTAACTTTCATTGTTAAGTTCTCCTTTAAAAGTCTTCTTTACTTGAATCGGTACACGATGCAGCCATTTGTGACATCATAAGGAGAGATTTCAACCGTAACCTTGTCTCCGGGGAGAATATGAATCTTGTTCATCCTCATTTTGCCGGAAACCCTGGCGCGGATTACGGCGCCACCGTCGAGTTGTACCGAAAACTTCTCGCCGGGCAGGGAATCGAGAACCGTTCCCTCCATCTTAATGAAATCTTCTCTGCTCATTCTTTGCTTTCATTCTCCAATTCTTTTAGATGTCGTTTGACATTGGAGTCAACCGACGTAACGACTGCCCCATCAGAAGTGATGACGACATCATTCTCATAGTGACAGGTCAGCTTATGATCGGCTGATACGACGCCCCAGCCGTCCTTTTCAGTGATGATATCACTTTTTCCGGACATGACCATGGGTTCGATGGCAAGACACATGCCTTCTCTCAGATAGGGGCCGAGTCCCATTTCCGGAGAGTAGTAATTGTAGATGAACGGATCTTCATGCATCTCTTTTCCGATGCCATGGCCACCATACTCTTTGACGAGCGAGTAGCCATATTTATCGGCGGTTCTCTGAATGGCCATACTGATTTCATACAGATGGCGACCAGGCTTGAGAACCTTGAAAGCCTCCCAGAAACATTCTTCGGTGCAACGGATGAGCCGTTTCGCTTCATCGGAGATATTTCCTACGGCGAACGTTCTGCAGGCATCGCCATTGAAACCGTTGCTGTCAAGGTTTCCCATGTCGATGGAGAGAATGTCGCCTTCCTGCAAGACTACACTTTTCGACGGAATGCCATGAATCAAAGTGGAATTGACGGATGCACACACTGCCCAATGATAGCCTTCCTCCAGAGAGAAGTTCGGCTTACCACCGGTGTCCCGGATAAACTTTTCAGCAAGTTTGTCGATTTCGGCAGTGGAACGTCCAGGCCTGATTTCCTGAGCCAAAAGGTCAAAAATCGGACCAAGCTTGTTTCCAGCTTCCACCATCTTTTCCATTTCTCGTTTGGTTTTGATGATGATCATTATTCCGCCTCTGAGAGAGCCTTCTTAACGTCTGCAAAGACTTCATCGATAGACTGGAGGGCATTGACTTCACTCACGACGCCTTTCTTGGCGTAATAATCGGCAATCGGGAATGTTTGGTCGGCATAGGCCTTCAGACGTACCTTGAAAGCTTCCGCATTGTCATCCTTGCGCTGTATCAGGGTTGCACCGCAGCTGTCGCATACACCTTCGACCTTCGGTTTCTTGGTGTTGATGTTGTAGCTGGCGCCACAGTTGGGACACACACGCCTTGATGTGATACGGCCGGTCAGTACTTCATCATCTGCCGTCAGAAGGATGACGGAGTTGATTTTCCTTCCCAGCTTTGCAAGCATCGTATCCAGGGCTTCAGCCTGAGGAATGGTTCTCGGGAATCCGTCAAGAAGGAAACCCTTCCTGCAGTCATCCTTGGAGATGCGTTCTTCGACAAGGCCGATGATGACATCATCCGGAACAAGCTTTCCGGCATTCATGTATTCAGCGGCTTTCAAGCCCAATGGAGTCTTATCGGAAACAGCACTGCGCAGCATATCGCCGGTCGAAATGTGTGGAACGGCGAAGTTGCTGACAATCAATTCCGACTGGGTACCCTTGCCAGCGGCAGGGGGACCCATCAGAATGATATTCAATTCTTTGTTTTCAGTAGTCATTGTTTACATTTCACTTTCTGCAAATCCCTGACCGGCAAGGATACCATTGATCTGATTATTGATTTCAAGGGCGACACCGACGACGATGATAAGACCGGTTCCGCCGAGAGACAAGCTCGTCGGGACTGCTCCTGTCAAGGAAAGGATGACGGGGATGAGAGCGATAACCATCAAGGCCATGGAACCGATGAAAGTGATGCGGTTGAGGACCTTGGAAATGTATCTTTCCGTTTCGACACCAGGTTTGATTCCGGTAATATAGGTACCGGACTGCTGGAAGTTCTCGGCAATTCGTTCCGGATTGATTTCAAGCTGAGCATAGAAGTAAGAGAAGGCGATGATCAATACAGCGTAGATGATCGGGCCCCACGGGAAGCTGAAGCTGTCTCCCATGGTCGTCATCGACTGATAATTGAACACCTCTTCAATCTTCTGTGCCCAAGCCGGAGGATTTCCGTTACTGAAGAGCGAGATGATGATACTTGGAGCAACCATGATGGAAGATGCGAAGATGACCGGCATGACCGAACTAGCATTCACCTTGATTGGCAGGAAACTGGCCTGCTGGGATGAAAGTTCGTTCGACTGGGAAGTGTTGGAGTGTGAAACCGGCAGTTTCCTGACGGATTTCTCAATGAATGTAACAAAGACGACAATCAATATCAAAGCAAGAAGATAGACGGTGATCTGGACGGCGCCTTCGAGAATCAGGGAAGCATCGCCTTGCTGTACCTTGTCGCCAAGGTAGGAGGAGAAGGCATTGCTGATCTGAGACGGAAGGGACGAGATGATACCCTCGAAGATGAGGACGGAGATACCGTTTCCGATACCTTTGTCCGTAATCTGGTCACCTAACCAGGTGAGAATCATCGTACCTGCGATCATGAAGACGATAATCTTCGTATAACCCCAGGCCGAATCGTCTTTGAGGGTGATGCCCGAACTGTTCTTCAAGGCAACGATGATGCCGTAGGCCTGGACTGCTGCAAGGGCAACAGACAGGATACGGGTAACGACGTCCAGCTTCTTCCTTCCCGTCTCGCCTTCCTTGGTCATATTGGTCAAGGCAGGGAGAACGTCCATGGAAAGCAGCTGGATGATGATCTGAGCCGTGATATACGGCGAAACACCGAGAGCAAGAATAGAGAAATTCTGCAACGCACCTCCGCCCATCATGTTCAGAAGGGAGAAGGCCGAAGTAGTATCGTCCCAGATGTTAGAGCTGACAGTAACACCTGGAACGGTGATAGCCGACCCAATTCGGAAGACAAGGAAAATGGCCAACGTAAATAGAATACGATTCAACACGTCCTTGTTATGGAAAAATGCGGCTACCTTTTTCATTATTCACCCTCGTTTTCAGACTGGTCCTGATCCAAAGAAGCCAAGCTCTTGTTGAAGGTGACTCTGGCATCATGCAGAGATTCGGTGGCAGTGGTGCCTCCGACCTTCTCGATGGCTTCCTTGGCAGACTTCGTGAAAGCCTGGACGGTGACGTTCAGCTTCTTGGTGAGAGTGCCATTGCCAAGAATCTTGACAGGATTGTTGAGATTTCTGACAAGGCCGGCAAAAACCAAGGCAGTGTCATTGACAGTGGTACCATCGGCAAAAGCGGCATCCAAGTCGCCAAGCTTCACAATAGTATACTCCACTCTGCCATAATTGACAAAGCCATGCTTCGGAATACGTCTGTAAAGTGGCAACTGACCACCTTCGAATCCGATCGGGACCTTGCGTCCCTGTCTGGCACCCTGACCTTTCTGACCACGGGTAGAAGTCTTGCCCATGCCGGAGCCTAAGCCACGGCCGACTTTCTTGGGAAGATGACGGGAACCTTCAGCGATTTTGAGTTCATTCAATTCCATGATTCAATCCTCCTATTACTTGGCTGAGGAAGTTTCGGCTTCGACGGCCGGCTTCTTGCCATAACGGACTTCAACAACCTTGTCATAGGACTTGAGCTGCTGGAGGCCTTCGATGGTAGCCTTGACGACATTGCCCTGTGTCCTGGCGCCATAGATCTTGGAATAGACGTTCTTGACACCGGCAAGTTCAAGAATGGAACGGACAGCACCACCGGCGACAAGTCCGGTACCGGCCGGAGCCGGCTTCAGGAAGACCTGGGTAGCACCGAAATGACCCATGGTCGTGTGGGCGATGGTATCACCCTTGGAGATGCTGATCTTGAACATGTTCTTCTTGGCGACGGCTAAGGCCTTCTTGATGGCATCCGGTACTTCGCTGGACTTGCCCAGACCATAACCGAATTTGCCTTTTCCATCACCGATGACGACAAGGGCCGTGAAGCGGACACGCTTGCCACCCTTGACGGTCTTTGCGACTCTGGAGATCTTGATGACTCTTTCCTCGTAAAGCTTCTCTTCTTTTCTTCCGCGACCATTTCTGTCACGGTTGAAACGGCGACCGCCATTGCCGAAACGCTTGTTTCCCTTAGCATTGGCAGCAGACTTCTCACCGCCCTGGGCGGCTTCAGCCTTGACTTCGGTCTCAGCGACCGGAGCGACGTTCTCTTTTAATTCTTCAGCCATTTTCTATTTCTCCTTAGAAGGCTAAGCCTGCTTCTCTGCAGGCATCGGCCAAAGCCTTGACCTGTCCGTGATAGAGATATCCGGAACGATCGAAGACAGCCTTGGCAATATTGAGGGCCTTGGCCTTGGCGGCTAAATCAGCACCGACCTTGGCAGCGGCCTCGCAGTTGGACGGATTGTCCAAGCCGAGCTTTGCGCTGCTGGAAGCAGCCAAAGTCTTACCGGTGGTATCGTCGACCAAAGCGGCATAGATGAATTTATTGGAACGGAAGACAGAGATTCTCGGACGATCGGCAGTGCCCTTGACCTTGGCTCTGATTCTGATGTGGCGATGCAATCTCTGCTTGTTCTTATTGAATGCGCTATACATGTTTCATCTCTCCTTTTAAGCGGACTTCTTGGCGGAGGCAGGCTGACGAAGAGTGACGACTTCACCCTGATAGCGGATACCCTTGCCATGATAGCATTCCGGCTTTCTGACGTCACGGATGACGGCAGCGACCTGGCCGACTTTCTGCTTGTCGATACCTTCGACGATGATGAACATATTCTTGGTATCGATGCTCATCTTGATGCCTTCCACGGCGTGGATGACATCCGGATGGGAATGACCGACATAGAGGACAAGATCGTTGCCCTTCATTTCGGCTCTGTAACCGACACCCTTGACTTCAAGGACCTTCTTGAAGCCTTCGTTGACACCCTTGATCATGTCGGCAAGAATGGCACGGGCAGTGCCGTGGTTCATACGCATGGAGATGGTATCATTCGGACGGGTGACATGGATGTGACCATCCTTCTCGTCGAAGGAAAGGTGCTTGTTGAAGGTCTGGGTAAGTTCGCCGAGCTTTCCCTTGACAGTAGCCTTGCTACCATCGAAAGTGACGGTGACGCCTTCCGGAATTGCAATAGGTTCTCTACCGATTCTAGACATTTCCCTATCCTCCTTACCAAACGTAGGCAAGCACTTCGCCGCCGACGTTGAGCTTTCTGGCAGCCTTGTCAGTCATGACACCGTTGGAAGTGGAGACAATGGCGATGCCGAGGCCGTTGAGGACCTTCGGAAGCTTGTCAGCAGGAACAGTGACACGGAGACCCGGCTTAGAGATTCTCTTGATACCCGTGATGACACGGTTGTTCTTGGAATCATATTTCATCTTGATGGTCAAAGTCTTGGAAGGCTTGCCTTCTTCAGCCTTGACGGAGAAGTCGGCGATGAAGCCTTCTTCCTTTAAAATCTTGGCAACCTTTTCACCGAGCTTGAAAGTCGGAAGAGAAACTTCTTCGGCTTTGCTTAAGTTAGCATTGCGGATACGGGTCAATAAATCAGACAAAGTATCGTTAACCATTTGATTTCTCTCCTTTCCTTACCAGCTGGCCTTGTGCATGCCAGGGATTTCGCCATTGTAGGCCATTTCTCTGAGGCAGATACGGCAGACACCGAACTGTCTGATGACGCCATGGACTCTTCCGCAGCGGCTGCAGCGGGTGTAGTTCTGGGTCTTGGGGTGCTTCTTGGGAGCAGCACACTTGATGATTAAAGCTTTTCTAGCCATTGATCTTTCCTCCTATTACTTAGAGAAGGGCATGCCGAGCTTGGTGAGCAGGGCAGCGGCTTCCTTATCGGTCTTGGCAGTGGTGACAATGACGACATCCATACCCTGGGTACGGGTGACCTTGTCATACTTGATTTCAGGGAAGATCAACTGTTCCTTGACACCGACGGAATAATTGCCACGTCCATCGAAGGAATCCTTGGAGATACCGCGGAAGTCTCTGACACGCGGAAGGTCGATGGAGATGAACTTGTCGAGGAAATCAAACATATGAATTCTTCTGAGAGTGACCTTGACACCGACCGGGACGCCTTCACGGAGCTTGAAGTTGGCGATGGACTTCTTGGCCTTGGTGACGACCGGCTTCTGACCGGCAATCGTGGCCAATTCGGAAACGGCTTCTTCGACGTTCTTCTCGTTGCCGCCGGCTTCGCCAAGTCTCATGTTGAGGACGATCTTGACAAGCTTCGGGCATTCCATGATGGACTTGTAGCCGAATTCCTTCATCATTTCAGGAACGATTTCTTCCTGATATCTCTGCTCAAGACGGGAGACAAAGGCAGCTTTCTGGTTGCCCTGATTGTGAGCTTTCTTGACGGACACGCCGTTTTTCTTTTCTTCAGCCATTTTCGATCTCCTTACTTGATTTCAGTGCCGCTCTTCTTGGCGACTCTGACCTTCTTGCCATCTTTCAGCATATAACCGATTCTGGTAGCCTTGTTGGTCTTGGGATCGACAACAGCAACCTTGGAAGCATCGATAGGAAGAGTTACATCCTTGATGGTTCCCTTCGGATTGGCCTGAGAGGGCTTGACATGTTTCTTATTGACATTGACGCCTTCGACAACGACTTTGTTATCCTTCGGCATGGCCTTGAGGACCTTGCCGGTCTTTCCCTTGTCGTCGCCGGAGAGGACGATGACTGTATCACCAGTTTTGACTTTCATGATTTCGTTCCTCCTGGACTAAAGAACTTCGACAGCCAAAGAGACGATCTTCATATATTTATCGCCCTTTTCACGAAGTTCACGGGCAACAGGTCCGAAGACACGGGTACCCTTTGGGGTTCCGTCATCGTTGATGATGACGACGGCATTGTCATCGAAACGGATGGTGGAACCATCCTTTCTCTGATAAGCCTTCTTGACGCGAACGATGACACCCTTGACGACATCGCTCTTCTTGACTTTGCCATTCGGGATGGCATCCTTGACAGCGCAGATGACAACATCACCGACGCTGGCAGATTTTCTGTGAGAGCCACCCATAAGATGGAAGACTCTGACAGAACGAGCACCGGAGTTGTCAGCAACAACCAGGTTAGTTTCAGTCTGAACCATGATTATTCTCCCTTCTTGACCACTTCAACCAAGCGGAAATGCTTGTCGTGGGAAAGCGGACGGCATTCTTCGAAGACGACGACATCGCCGACCTTGGCGACAGAGTTTCTGTCATCGACCTTGTACTTCTTGCGGGAAAGGACTCTCTTCTTGTAAATCGGATGAGCCTTGTAGGTTTCAGTCTCGACGACAATGGTTTTTTCCATCTTGGCAGAGACGACAATTCCCTGAAGTCTTCTTCTGTTAGAGGCCTTAATGACCTTTTCATCTAATTCTTCAGCCATGTTTTCAAGCCTCCATTTTACTTAGCGGCAGCATCCTTGGCTGCAGCATTCTTTCTTTCCTGAGCGACCGTGAGGAGTCTAGCGATGTCCTTACGGCAAGCGGTGATCTTGGCACCGTTATCCAACTGACCGGCCTTGGCCTGGAATCTGAGGGTAAGAAGATTGCCCTTGAGTTCGTAGACCTTCTGAGCGAGGTCTTTGTCAGATAATTTTCTAACTTCTTCGATAGTCATTATTTGTTTTCCTCGCCTTTCTTGACAACTCTCGTAGTGACAGAGAGCTTATATCCGGCCTGCTTGAGAGCAGTGATGCAGTCAGCCGGAGCAATGCCGCCGATTTCGAACATGACAGTTCCCTTGTCGACGACAGCATCCCACTTCTCGACAGTACCTTTACCGTTACCCATACGGACTTCAGCAGGTTTCTTGGTGATGCCAAGGTAAGGGAAGATACGAATGTAGGATTTACCAAATTTCTTGGTGTATCTGGATAAGACAACACGGGCAGATTCGATCTGACGGTTGTTGATGTATCCACCGCAGGTTGCGACAAGTCCATAGTCACCATAGGCGACGGTGTTGCATCTTGAAGCAAAATCCTTCGGCTTGACTAAATGGCTGCGACGCCATTTCTGTCTCTTCGGTTGTAACATTCTTATTCTCCTTTCTGTTCAGGAGCTGCATCCTTGCTTTCGCTCGGAGTAGCCTGAGGGGCTGGACGGTTGCCACGGTTGTTCGGACGGCCGCCTTTGTTGAAACGGCCACGGCCGAAACGTCCCTGATCAGGACGGCGGTCTCTCAGTTCCTGATAGTTCTCAGGAAGAGCGATCCAAACCTTGACGCCGATGACGCCATAGGTGGTCTGGCATGGAGTGTAGGCATAGTCGATAGGCTGACGGAGGGTATGGAGACCGAGAACGCCTTCACGATATTCTTCGTAACGGGCAATTTCAGCACCACCGATACGTCCCTTGGTCATCGTCTTGCAACCGAGGGCGCCGGCTCTCATGACTCTCTGAAGGGCCTTCTTCTGGACAACTCTGTAAGAAGCTCTTTCCTGGAGCTGCTTGGCGATGTCCTTGGCAACGAGCATGGCATCGAGATCAGGATTCTTGATTTCGACGATGGAGAACTTGATGGTCTTGGGATCCTTCTTGAGGATCTTGGAAACCTTGCTGGTGATCTCCTTGATCTGGGCATTGTCCTTGCCTAAGACAATGGCAGGATGAGAGACGAAGAGGGAGATGGTGATGTTGTTCTTGATTCTCTCGATATCGATGTGGGAAAGACCGGCATCGATCTTGTTGAGAAGAGGTTCAAGATACTTTCTGATCTTGATGTCTTCTTCAAGATAGGAAGCAAAGGTCTTCTTATCGGCATACCAGTGACTGGACCAGTCGCGGTTGATGCCTAAACGTAAACCGTTTGGATTGACTTTCTGACCCATAATTACTTAGCCTCCTTGGTCTTGAGAGTGACGAAGACGTGAGACCAGCGCTTGACAAGACCGCTGGCAGAGCCCTTGGCTCTTGGTAAGATTCTCTTTAATCTCATGGCATCGTTGGCAGTGATTTCAGCGATGTAGAGGGAATCGCGGTCCATATGGAAGTTGTTGACAGCGTTTGCTTCAGCAGACTTGATGAGGCCGGCGATATCCTTGGCGCACATCTTAGGGCAGTTGGCCAGGATGGCGTAGGCAGTATCGAGGTCCTTGCCACGAATCAGATCGATGACAAGTCTGACCTTTCTCGGAGTGACACCATAGTTAAGGAGCTTAGCCTTGGCTTCGGTGACAGTGACGGTCTTTTCTTCGGCTAAAGGTTTGACTTCAGTCTGTTTGTTTTCTTTTTCAGCCATTTTTCTTCTCCTTACTTCTTGGTGGTATCATCTGCACCGGAACGATGTGCAGTGAAGGTACGGGTGAAAACGAATTCACCCAATTTGTGGCCGACCATATCTTCAGTGACATAGACCGGGACAAAAGCTCTGCCGTTGTGAACAGAGATTGTATGCTGGATGAAATCCGGGAAAATGGTGGAACGTCTGGACCAGGTCTTGATGACCTCCTTCTTTCCGGATGCATTCTGCTCCTGAACTCTCTTGAGGAGCTTTGGATCGCAATACGGACCCTTTTTTAAACTTCTGGACATTTGTCATTCTCCTCCTGTTTACTTGCCGTTGCGTCTTCTGACGATGAGACGGTTCGTCTTGTTCTTCTTGGAACGGGTCTTGACACCCATGAGTCTTCTGCCCCAAGGAGATCTCGGAGCATCGTGACCGACAGGGTTCTTACCTTCACCACCACCATGTGGATGGTCGTTCGGGTTCATGACGGCACCACGGACGGTCGGACGTTCGCCGAGCCATCTGGTTCTACCGGCCTTGCCCTTGGAAACAAGGTTGTAATCTTCATTGCCGACAGCGCCGACGGTGGCTCTGCAGGTGAGAAGGAACTTTCTGACTTCGCCGGAAGCGAGTCTGAGGGTGCAGTATTTGTCTTCCTTACCAAGAATCTGGGCAGAAGTACCAGCTGCACGGCAGACCTGTCCACCCTTGCCAGGTTCAAGTTCGACATTGTGGACAGTGATACCTTCAGGAATGTTAGCAAGTTGCATGCAGTTGCCGACGGCGATTTCACCGGCCTTGCCGTCAGTGACGGTCATGCCGACAGTCAAGCCCTTCGGGCAGATGATGTATCTCTTCTTGCCATGGGTATCGACGATCAAAGCGATACGGCAGTTTCTGTTCGGGTCATATTCGATGGCCTTGACGACAGAGGTGGATTCACCGTTTCTCTTGAAGTCGATGATACGGTACATTCTCTTGTTGCCGCCACCGATGTGACGGCAGGTGATGTAGCCCTGATTGTTTCTGCCGCCAGTCTTCTTGAGCGGCTTCATCAAAGATTTTTCAGGAGCTTTTTTCGTGAGATCTCTCGTCGATAAGGTGGCGAGGTTTCTCATACCCCCGGTCAAGGGGTTATAAGTTTTGATAGCCATATTTTTCTCCTATAATTTTCTTTTACTTACTTGGCTTCCTCATTGGCAGATCTTTCTTCGTTGGCAACCTGGGCAGCAATCTTGCCGAGGTCGAAGGAAGAATCAAATCTGACAATGGCTTTCTTGTACTGCGGCAGCTTGCCGGAGTAGCGACCGACTCTTCTGGTCTTGCTAGGGATGTTCATCGTATTGACGCTCTTGACCTTGGCACTGAAGATAGCCTGAACGGCAGCCTTGATTTCAAGCTTGGTAGCCTTCTTGTCAACGGCGAAGACCATGGCATTCTCCGTAGACTGGAGCTTCTGGGTCTCTTCGGTGACGATGATGTGCTTGATGATGGAAAAGTCCTTGATGATAGCAGGACGGGTGACGAATTCAACAGTTTCCTCGGCCTTGTCTTCAGCCTTGGCAGCGGAAGCTTCGACAGCTTCTTCAATCTTCTTTTCTTCAGCCATTATTCAGCATCCTCCTTGCAGCATTCATCGCAGTGGCATTCATCGAGCGGTGCCGGGATAACGCCCTTGACCATGATCAGCTTCTTGGAATTGAGGATGTCATAGACAGAAAGGTTATCGGCAGAGACGACAGTAACGGACGGAATGTTGGCAGCGGCTCTGATGAGGTTCTCATCATAGGCAGCGACAACCAACAGATTCTTCTTCTCATCGGCGCCGATGGCGCTGAGGGCCTTGACGAAGTCCTTGGTCTTGGAAGAAGAGAAGGCTTCATCGGTAAGGACGATGAGATTATTGTTGTTGACCTTGTCGGAGAGAGCAGAAGTGAAAGCGATGTAATGCTCCTTCTTGTTCATCTTCAGGGTGTGGTTCTGCTGACCATTCGGAGCAAAGACGACACCGCCGTGTCTCCAGACAGGAGAGTTGGTGGTACCGGCTCTGGCGCGGCCAGTGCCCTTCTGACGGAAAGGCTTGCGGTTGGAACCATGGACAATGTCACGGGTAAGAGTGTGGGCAGTGTCGACTCTTCTGTTGGAAAGGTCGACTCTGACAGCTCTCTGGACGACGACTTCATTGATTTCGGCAGAGAAGAGATCGCACGGAAGGTTGACTTCTCCGACCTTGGCACCGGTATAATCGACGACCGGCCAGTTAAGATTTTCGTTAGCCATTTTCTATTCTCCTTCTCGATTAGGATCTCTTGGAGGTCTTCATCGGGTTGACCTTCTTGCCCGGGACAGCTGCGGCCTTGGCCAAAGCTTCCTGCTGCTTCTTTTCGATATCAGCGATGGTCTCCTTGGTGTAGTCGACGATTGCGCTGACAGCGAACGGCTTCTTGTGTTCGACGGTGGAACGGATCTTCATGATGGAATACTTCGGACCAGCGACGGAACCACGGATGAGGATGCAGTTCTTTTCGGCATCGACGGAGACGATGGGGAGATTGAGGACGGTTCTCGTCTGCGGTCTCCACTGACCAGACATCTTCTTGCCGGCATGGACACGGTTGTTGCAGCGTCCGTTGGTGGCAAGGGAACCGATCTGTCTGTGATAGCCGGAACCATGGCCCTTCGGACCGATGATGCCGTGATATCTCTTGATGGTGCCAGTGTAACCATGGCCCTTGCTCTTGGCAGTGACATCGACCATATCGCCGGTGGCGAAGATGGAAGCGTCAATGCTGGAGCCTACTTCGAATTTTCCATAAATTTCATCGCCTTCCAGCTCACGGATGAAATACTTTGGAGCAGTGTTGGCCTTCTTGCAGACACCGAGGAGCGGCTTGTTGGCACGTTTTTCCTTCTTGTCTTCATAGCCGACCTGAAGAGCCTCATATCCGTCCTTCTCCTTGGTCTTGACCTGGAGAACAACGTTTGGAAGGACTTCGACGACAGTGACCGGGTAAGTGGAACCGTCTTCAGCGAAGACGGAAGTCATTCCGATCTTTCTTCCGATGATAGATTTCATAAACTTGTCTATCCTCCTTACAGCTTGATTTCAACATCGACACCGGCAGGTAAGTCGAGATTCTTGAGAATGTCGATGGTCTGCTTGGTCGGGCGGTTGATGTCGATCAGTCTCTTATGCGTTCTGATTTCGAATTGTTCGCGGGAATCCTTGTCGACGAACGGAGAACGTAAGATGGTGAAGATCTGTTTTTCGGTAGGAAGCGGGATTGGGCCAACTACCTGAGCGCCGGTCTTCTTGGCGGCTTCGACGATCTTTGCGACCGCCTGGTCAAGGACTTTGTGATCATAGCCCTTGAGACGAACACGGATTGATTTGTTTTCTGCCATTGTGTTTCCTCCTTTACCCGAGATCTATGTTCGGGCATCCGTTCAGTATGAATTACCGGAAACGTTGACAACCTTTGATGGCGTTTCCGCAACTTCACACGTCAATACGGGCTGAAATGGCATTCAGCGTGTACTAGTCTACTCTTATATACAAGTCATGTCAACAAAAAAGTGAAGTTTTTTTGCCTTTTCATGAAAACACATATATATAAGGTATTATAGGGTTGATTTTCATTACAACCCCCGATGGCGTATCCTGACTTATGTTTTTCTTCCATCAGGAACCACCTTCCTGTAGAATATATCCATATGAAAATAGAATTGAACGAACAGGAGCGTCAGGCACTGGACGACATCCTGACCCAGAAAGACGAAAACTGTGCCGTCAGCGAACTTTATAACTCCTATCTTGACGATCACTTCGATGCCATTGGTGAGAAAGATGTGCATTTCCTCATGGACAAGGAAGGGCTCGACGAGAAGATTGCCATGGAGGAAGCTTTCCTTGACTATCTCAATCTAGATTCAAGCGACCCCGTGGTCGAAGAGATGAAGGAGCACACCGGCTTTGGCTCACTCACCAGATTGGATGAGGAAACCTTTCTCAGAGAGCCTTTCCAGAGCTTGAAGATTCCAAAGGCTGTCCTAGGCCCTTATCAGCTGAGGTACAATTATTTCTCACCCTTTGAGCTTTTCACCAGAGAAGACACCACCGCCGATGAGAAAAACAATTTTGCCGAAATGACATCCGTAGGCTATTTCGATAAGAAAGTCCCCTACCTCATGCTCACCCAGGGCGAAGAAATCTGGATGAGCATCACGCCTCATGAGATCAACACCATGAAAAAGCCGATTGCACAGGCCTTTGGGGACGTGCTGACATTTGGACTCGGCTTAGGCTACTTTGCCTATGAGATATCCAACAAGGATGACGTCAACTCCGTCACCATCATCGAGAAGGATGCCAAGGTCATCGAACTTTTCAAGAAGAACATCCTGCCGCTCTTCCCACATAAGGAAAAGATCCGCATCATCAAAATCGATGCCTTCCTTTATTTTGACAGGGAGATGAAAGACACTCATTATGACTATGTCTTCGTCGATATCTACCACACAAGCCAGGACGCCCTTCCCCTTTATCTGAGATTCCTTAGGCTTGAAAAGAAAAACAGATACGAAAACATCCATTACTGGATTGAAGACTCCATCCTCTGCCTGATGAGAAGATATGTACTGACTCTGATAGAAGAATATTTCCTTTCCGTCGACCCGAAGGAATACGACAACATCATAGACGAAGAGACGGACATCCTCTCTTGTCTCTACCATGCATTGGAAGACAAGGAATTCCATTCCATCGATGAAGTCAAATCCCTTCTTTCCAACCAAGGCCTGAAATCCTTGGCAAAGGAAACCAAACCCTCGAGGCGCTGAAAGGCGCCTTTTTAAATCTTTTTCTTGACCTATACCTGACTTCAGGTGATTGAATGATCAAGACGGAGGAAACTACAACATGAAAATCAAGCAGACGGCCGGAAGAGACCAGCTCAGCGGACTGGCCGATGAATTTGCCAAGGTCAACGATGACATCCTTTTTGGCGAAGTATGGAGCGATGATGCTGTCATCAGCCCAAAGACCAGATCCATCATCACCATCAGCGTCATGATCGGAAAAGGTCTTTTGGACTCTTCATTCACCCATCACCTTGCCTTTGCCAAGGCCAACGGCGTCACCAGGGAGGAAATCAGAAGGATCATCACCCACGCCGGCTTCTATGCAGGATGGCCAAACGCCTGGGCAGCCTTCCACATGGCCAAGGAAGTCTTCATTGACGACACCATCAACCATGGCGGATACTTCGGCACGGGAGAGGAAAACAAGGCCTATGCAAAATACTTCACCGGAACATCCTATCTGAAGACACTGACCCCAAAGGATGCCCCTCAGGCTATTACAACGTCACCTTCGAACCAGGATGCAGGAACTTCCATCACATACATAAGGCCAAGGAAGGCGGAGGCCAGATTCTTCTTTGTGTCGAAGGAAAGAGAATCTACAAGGAAGAAGGCGGAAGAAAGGTCATCATGACTCCAGGAAGCGTCGTCTACATCCCCGCCAACATCAAGCATTGCCATGGTGCCTTCCCGAACTGCTGGTTTTCCCATCTCGCCATCGAGGTCAAAGGAGAGGAAACGTCCAACCAATGGCTTGAGGGAGTCAAAGAAGAGGAGTACCTCGAAGACTGCAAGAAAGACTGAAAAAGCCTTTTCATTTGCATTTTCTTCTTACATTCCAACTTCCGTTTCTTTAAAATATCCAAAGTAACGTGCAGCAAAGCGTAAGTCCGGTTACAAGACCGGATTTACGCTTTTTTTCATAGGAGGAAACAACATGCATGAAAACAAGATGGGCATCATGAAGATGTCCAAGCTATTATGGGTCATGGGACTTCCGATGATCCTCTCCATGATCTTACAGGCCATCTACAATGTCGTCGACACGGTCTTCGTCGTCAACAGGGAAGGACTCGGCCAGATTGCCAACCAGGCCCTGACGTTTGCCTTCCCCGTACAGTTCTTCAGAATCGCCATAGGAGTAGGAACGGGTGTCGGCATCAACGCGATGCTCTCCAAGAGCCTTGGAGAGGGAAACAAGGAAGTGGCCAACAAGGTATGCGGAAGTGGCATCGCACTGGGAATCATCATCACCCTCGTCTTTGTCCTCTTCGGCCTCTTCGGGGCCAACCCGTATATGCAGTTCATGGCAAGGAACGTCGATGAGAGCCTCTACGACAAAAGCACCATCGTTTCCCTGGGGAGCGAGTATCTTAGCGTATGCTGCGTCTACTCCATCGGAAGCGTAGGCTTTGCCATCTTCGAGAGATTCCTTCAGGCGACAGGAAAGACCATGTATTCGACCATCGGTCAAATCAGCGGCGCCCTGCTCAACATCCTTCTTGACTATGTCTTCATCTATCCTTGCAACATGGGAACCTTCGGTGCAGCCTTGGCGACCATCCTAGGTCAGATTCTGTCCCTGTCAGTTGCCATGTTCTTCCACTATTTCTTCAACAAGGAGATCGACGGTCATCCGAAATACATCAAGCCTGACTTCAGAATCATCAGGCAGATCTATACCATCGGCCTTCCGGCCATGCTGATGCAGATCATGCTTGCTGTGATGATGTTCCTCTGCATCGAGATCATCGGAACCCAGAAAGAGGTCGGAACCTTGCTCCAGGGAGCCTTCGGCATCTACTACAAGATCATGCAGATTGCCTTGTTTGCCTGCTTCGGACTCAGCAACACCCTCATCAGCATCGTTTCCTACAACCATGGCATGGGCGATGAAAAGAGAGTCAGGAAAGCCATCCTCTTTGGCATCCTGGATTCCGTCATCGTCGCAGCCGTCCTGACACTCCTCTTTCAGCTTCTTGCCACACCGATCAGCCGTCTATTCGGAATGACCATCTCCGATGGTGGAAAAGAGGTCATCCAGATCTGTGTAAGTGCCATGCATATTGCTACCATCGGATATGTCTTCATGGGCGTCAGCGTTGCCATACAAGGTATCCTTCAGGGATTCCGGAGCGTCTTCCTTCCCCTCATCATCTCCCTATTGAGGCTCATCGTCTTCGTCGTCCCCTTCGGTTTCCTTTTCCTCAACATCGGCGATCCGCTTTCAGCCTTCTGGTGGACCTTCCCCATCAGTGAGTTCCTCACGGCGATATGTTCACTCTTCTTCCTCCTTTGGAAAGTCAAGACACTGAAAAAGAGACAGGTCCAAAAGGAAAACCAGGACTGAAAAATGAGGGGTTGTTAGAAAAGTCAGGTTAAAACCGGACTAGTCTAACGCCACCTTTCTTATAGGAAGAGAAGACTTATCGGTTCCATCCCGTCAGGGTTCGGATAGAACTTCGAAACGATGAAATCAGTAAGGATGAGGCAGATGAAGATACCAGATAGGATCCACCTCGTCTTCTTTGACATCCGATGAAGCAGAGGATATAAGAACGGACCGACAAAGTAGATGGCAACAAGGCATCCCAAGCCAAAGAAGACACCTCCGAAAAGACAGATTCTTCCCTGGATGTTGAAGGGCATGTCGTCATAGTTCCAATAACGCATGCCTGTCATCTTCTCCAGAATCAATCCTGTGCAATATTCGATGGCCAGGCAGACGATGACGGAAAGAAGGAAGGAAAGCCATGGGGTCTTTCGAAACTTCTTCAGAAGGAAGAGGGCGACGACAGCTCCCGTTCCATAGATGGGAAGAACTGGTCCCCAAAGGGTGCCTCTGTTGGCAAATTGGAAGGTATTGATGAAATTATAGAACACTTCCCAGAGCCATCCGACAAAAGAGACGATGAAGAAGATTAAGACATAGTCGACCAACTCATAAGGAACATCATATTCGACGTTCCTTCTCATGATCAGAGACTTGCTGTTGTTTTCATAGATATCCATGAAGGATTCCTTGAAGAGGGCAAGGTCGTCAAGAGCAAATTCATCCTTGACTTGGATATACGCTTGGGCATAGGAGAGCTGCTCATAGGGTTCCAGATAGAATATCAATAGAAGATCAGCCGTTAGATAAGAAAGCAACCTCCATAGGATAAAGGAAAATTCAAGTTTGAAGAACTCCCATTTGTGACCATACATCATCTTCTTGGATAGCTGTAGGGATTTGATGGGTCCCAGGCTTGGGTTGTCCATGATGATATAGTCTACAAGGAAGTAGGAATAATGCTTCACGACTCCTCCGATGATGGTAAGGGACCATAGGAATGTAAAGATGGATTTCAGCATCCTGGTCAGGACGATATTGATGTAGAAACGGTTGAAACCGGCCTGGATGATGATGTTATGGTTGTCATTCTCCCCTTTCATCCGCTTATAGAAATAGGCTTTGGAGCCGATGTTGAGGGGATGGAGGATAAAGGCGATGAAGACATAGAAAAGAAGACAACCGAAGATGGCCATCCATATCCTGTTGAGGCTCGGGTCTTTTGTCGCTGAGAGGGTGGAATAGGCAATATAGAAGGGATAGGAGACATCCTGGGTAAGCCTTGAGACAGCTCCGTTGCCTAGGAAATCATAAAGCGTGCACAAGGCAACATCGGCCATATCCTCGGGATTCGGAATCAAGAAATCAGGCCTATAGAAACGGATGACATATTTGACAAAAAGCCATCCATAGTCGCCCGTCTGACCATTGACATGGTTGCTGAGGGAAAACAAAAGAGAGTTGAGCACACCAGTCGTGGTGACAAGGACCAGAATGGCGATGAAGACGCCCCTCCAATAAGGATGGGTCAGGTTCTTCTTGGCAGAAGCCTTGATTGCTTTTCTCTCTGACATTTGCCTTTATTCTAAGGGAGCTTGAATTCTGATACAAGCATTTTTTAAAATCATAAGGGGGGGAGATAAAGCCATGGATGAACCAAAACTCACGGATGAAGAAAAGAATGACCTCATCCTTCATTTCAAAAGAAGACAGATTGGCTGCTGTATTTTCAATGAAAAAAGCCAAGCCATCAATTATTTATTCAAAAACATCTTCTTTGAAGGTTGTCATATCGGTTTTGGCGGAAGCATGACGTTTGAAAAAGACCTGAATCTATATCAGGATCTGAAGGCGAGAAAGGAATACCATCTCATCGACCGCTATGACAAGAGCATCCAAAGGGAAGACCTCAATGCCATGATGACAAATGCGGATGTCTTTCTGATGTCATCCAATGCCATCAGCATGACAGGGGAGCTAGTCAACATCGACGGAAGAGGAAACCGCCTTTCCTACCTCCTTTATGGACCTAAGAAGGTCGTCATCCTTGCCGGGACAAACAAGATTGAGAAAGACCTACGCTCAGCCTATCTCAGGGCAAGGAATGTCGCCGCTACGAAAAACTGTGTCCGACTGGATAAGAACACGCCCTGCAGAAAGAGTATGAAATGCATGGACTGCCTATCCCCGGATTGCATCTGCGACAACATACTCATCACCAGGAGAAGCCATGAGCCTGTCCGCATCCAGGTTCTTCTCATCGAAGAGACACTCGGTTACTAGCACCCTTCAAAAGACAAGAAAGAGAGATGATCCGATCACTTTCCAGGCTATAATATTGCAAACGAGGTAATATCATGATTGATTTCAATGAACTGAAATTGCAGGAAGTCGAACATTTCAAGAACGGAGAAGGCATCTGCAGGATGAAGATGGTGGATGACAAAAAGGTCAAGATCATCAAGTCCGTCATCGAAAAAGGCGTATCAAGCGGTGAACACATCCATGAAAACAGCGCCGAAATCATCTATGTCCTGTCAGGAAGAGGCCATTTCTTCCTGGATGGCAAGGAAGAGGTGCTTGTCGAAGGTCAGGTTCACTATTGTCCCTTAGGTCACAGCCATCACTTCAAAAACGAGGATGAGGAACCTTTGATACTCCTCTGCGTCGTTCCGCAGTTTTAAAAAAGTCGCCTCCCGGAAGAGAAGGCGGCTTCTTTTTTGGTTCAATTCTACATCAGCTTCATGAACAGTTCCTTGACCTGTTCCTGGCTGGCTTCTCTCGGGTTGCCTGGATAGCAGGCATCCTTGAGAGCATCCCTGGAGATATTGTCAAGGTCTTCAGGTTTGATTTCGGCACACTTCTCCGGAATGCCGACATCCTTGGAAAGCTGTTTGACGGCATTGATGGCTGCAAGGCGATATTCTTCCTGGTTCATCTTGTCGACATCCTTGACGCCCAAGGCGATGGCGATGTCACGGTACTTGGTTCCGCTCACCGGTGCGTTGAATTCCATGGCGATCGGAAGAAGCATGGCGCATGCCTTGCCGTGGGGAACGTCATAATAGGCAGAAAGCGTATGAGCCATGGCATGGTCGATGCCAAGGCCGACATTGGAGAAGCCCATACCGGCGATATACTGACCGAGAGCCATCTGTTCTCTTCCATCAGGATCGTTGTTGACGGCAGCTCTCAGGCTCTTGCCGATGATTTCGATGGCCTTGATATGGAACATGTCAGACATCTCCCAGGCACCTCTGGTGATATAACCTTCGATGGCATGGGTCAAAGCATCCATACCGGTGAAGGCAGTGAGGCTTTTTGGCATGGAAGACATCATGTCAGGATCGACGAAGGCGACGACAGGGATGTCATGGACATCGACGCAGACGAACTTTCTCACTTTCTCGACATCGGTGATGACATAGTTGATGGTGACTTCGGCAGCCGTTCCAGCCGTGGTCGGTACGGCAAAGATCGGAAGGGCCGGTTTCTTG
Organism: Caryophanales bacterium; assembly: GCA_021621525.1. Taxonomy (GTDB): domain Bacteria; phylum Bacillota_I; class Bacilli_A; order RFN20; family CAG-288; genus Enterosoma. Next base: position 31,650 of record JAJVUU010000002.1, on the reverse strand, counting down.
GTCGGTGCGACACCTTCCAAAGAACGGACATCGGCAAATTCAGGATTCGTCATGATGATGCCGATAGCCTTGGCGGTATCCATGGAAGAACCACCGCCGATGGCAAGGAGGAAGTCTGCTTTTGCTTCCTTGGCTGCCTTGACACCCTGTGTCACGTTTTCGATGGTCGGATTCGGCTTGATGTCCGTATAGAGTTCGTAGGCAAGACCAGCCTTGTCAAGAAGGTCCGTGACCTTTTTGGTGACGCCGAACTTGACCAAAGACGGATCAGAGCAGACGAGGGCTTTCTTGAATCCTCTCTGCACAGCCTCCGGGACGATGTTTTCGATAGCACCGTGTCCGTGGTAGGAAATTTCATTCAAAACGAAACGATTTGCCATGATGATTGGCTCCTTTCTTGTACTCGCTTTCATTATAATTGCTAGGTCTTGAAAAAGTATCGTATTTTTTCGGTTGTTCACATTCATGCTTATTTGACATTGGATTTATACTATTTTCATCAGTAGCAAGCACATTCGAACACGTTTACTATTTTTGTCTAGGCAAATGAAGTCAAAACTGAAACAGTTTGTGTCTTTTTCTTTGTAAGCCCTTTTCCTCCAACTATAATATTTCCGTCCATATGGAAGGAGATATTCTCATGCTATTCAATGATTCGTGGATTTTTTATAAAAAAGGCGAAGAAGACAAGAAGAAGGTCATCGACCTTCCCCATGATGCGATGCTTTCAGAGAAGAGGGACATCGACAATCCAGGTGGAGCCAACATCTCCTATTTTGCCGGAGGCACATACATCTATGAAAAAGACTTTGACCTCCATCTTGAGGAAGGTGACAAGGTCTATTTCGAATTCGAAGGTGTCTATATGTGGGCAAGGGTGTATCTTAACGGCAAGGAAGCATGTTACCGTCCCTATGGATACAGCGACTTCTATTTTGATGCAAGCGACTTTCTTATCGAAGGAAGAAACCACATCAAGGTCATCGCTGACAACTCCAATCAGCCAAACTCCAGGTGGTATACCGGAAGTGGCATCTACCGGAACGTCCACATCTTCCATCTAAAGAAGGAACACATCCTTCCAAGAAGCTTCCATATCAAGACGACCGACTATAAAGAGGGGAAGATTCTGGTCAAGGCGGATTTTTCCTGCATGGGGAATGCAACCTTGGAAATCCTGGATGCCGATAAGAACGTTGTCCTGAAGAAAGGATATAGCGGGGTCACTTCCTTTGCCGAGGAACTTTCCATCGATCATGCAAGGCTTTATAGCGGAAAGGATCCCTATCTATATGAAGCACACCTGACCTTTGAAAAGGATGAGGCAAGAGAGCATTTCGGCATAAGGCAGATCGAACTTGACAAAGAAAAAGGTCTTCTCATCAACGGACAGAGGGAAATCCTCTATGGATGCTGCATCCATCATGACAATGGTCTTCTGGGAGCCGTGGATGATGACTTTTCCAATGAGAGAAAGATCAGAATCATGAAGGAGGCAGGATACAATGCCATAAGAAGTGCACACAATCCGATTTCAAGATCCCTTTTGAAGGCCTGCGACAAATACGGCATGTACGTCATGGATGAATATGCAGACTGCTGGTATATCCACAAGACGATGTATGACTATGCCGGTTTTGCCTTGGACTGGTACGAAAAGGATTTGAAGGACATGGTGGAAAAAGACTACAACCATCCCAGCGTCATCCTCTATTCCGAAGGAAATGAAGTGGCTGAAACCTCTCAGAAGAAGGGTATTGACTTTGTCGATACCATGACAAGATATCTTCATTCCCTGGATGACACAAGGCCGACGACATGCGGCATCAACATCTTCTTCAACGCCCTCTTCAGCTGGGGATTCGGTGTCTATAGCGACAAGAAGGCAGAGAAGGCTGCCAAGAACAAGCCTTCCAAGAAAAAGAAAAGCGTCGGAAGCGAGTTCTTCAACAACCTGGCAGGACTTCTCGGAGCCGGATTCATGAAGTTCGGTGCCACCTTACCACAGTCTGACAGGAAGACAAGGGGTGCCTTTGCCAAGATGGATGTCGCCGGATACAATTATGGCATCAAACGATATAAGCATGACCTGAAGAAATACCCTGAGCGCTTCATTCTCGGAAGCGAGACCTTCTGTGCCGATGCCGGAAAGTTCTATGAGCTGAGCAAGGACAATCCTCGCATCATCGGAGACTTCGTCTGGGCAGGATGGGACTATATCGGCGAAGCAGGTATCGGAAGCTGGGTCGCTGCGGAAAGCAAGGAAATCTATGACGACAAGGCAGGATGGCTTCTTGCCGGAAGCGGACGCATCGATATCCTGGGAAACGAATGTGCAGAGATGAAATATACCAGGACAGCCTTCAGGCAGGATGTCATCTCCATGGCCGTCATCTCACCCAAAGACTACGCCTTAGGACATTCCCCGTCAAGCTGGAAGCTCTCCTGGGCACATTACACATATGACTTCCCAGGATACGAAGGCCACCCTACCGAAGTAGAAGTCTATTCCCAGGCTCACCAGGTCAAGCTCTATCTCAACGATAAGCTCATCGGAAAGAAAAAGAAGAAGAAGAGAAACCCGGACGGACTATATTCCTTCAAGATCAACTACCAAAAAGGGACTTTGAAGGCTGTCGCCATGGACAAAGAGGAAAGGGAAATCGGAAGCTGTATATTGATGTCTTCTTCCGAAGATACCGAATTCAGGATGTTTCCTGAAAATGCTACACTCAGAGGCGGACATGACCTAGCCTATGTGCGCCTGTGGTTCACCGATAAGAACGGTACTGCAAAGAGGCTTGAGAACGAAGATATCGAGATCACCGACATCGAAAACGGCACCCTTCTAGGCCTCGGAAATGCCTGTCCATACTACAAGGGAAGCTATCTTGACAAGAAGACCAACGCCTACTATGGAAAAGCTCTTGCCATCGTAAAGCCGGATGACATGGACGGATATCTCAGCATCACCGCAAAGACGAAGTATGGTACCGAAACAAAGAGGATCCGCATCCTGAAGTCGACTCCGGAAGAAGACTTCCATATTTAGGAACTCCCTTTTTCATCCTTTTTTCTTAAATTTACGCCTTAAAACATGCAATTTAAGCCATGTTCATACCACACGGACTTCCCTTTTGATAGAATCCATATATCAAGGAGGGCTGATATCATGAACCAGATTTACAACCCCTACATGCCAAACTTCGAGTTTGTTCCCGACGGTGAACCTCACGTCTTCGAAAACAGGCTCTACGTCTATGGAAGCCATGATTGTTTTGGCAAGTTTCCTTTCTGTCACAATTCCTATGTGACTTATTCTGCCCCTGTCGACGATTTGACTTCCTGGCGGTATGAAGGTGTCATCTATCCAAAGAAGAACGACGATCCACTTTCGAAAAACGGAAGGAGAGATTTCTATGCCCCGGATGTCGCAAAAGGAAACGATGGAAACTACTATCTCTTCTATTCCTATTCCTGGAGCAGCATCATCTCCGTGTGCGTATCTTCTTCACCCAAAGGCCCCTTCATCTATCTGGGACATGTCCATGATTCCTCAGGCGGAGAATACGGCATGAGAAAAGGAGACCCCTTTGCCTTCGACCCTGCCATCTTCATCGATGACGACGGGAGAATCTATCTTTATTCCGGCTTTGGTGCAAAGACCTTCTTCCCTCAGATTCCGCACAGGCACAAGCCTCAAGGCAGTTTCGTGATGGAGCTAGAGAATGACATGCTCACCATCAAGGGTGAACCAAAGCCTCTTTCCATTTTGGACAATGAGGGAAAGATGGGCTTTGACCACAGCTTCTTTGAAGCCTCCTCCATGAGGAAATTCTTCAACCAGTATTACTTCATCTACTCATCCCAGGCAGGTCATGAACTATGCTATGCCACCTCCTCTTCTCCGATGGGTCCATTCACATACCAGGGTGTCCTCATCTCAAACGGCGATGTCGGATACAAGGGAAGGAAAAACCCTCTCTACCCTCTTGGAAACAACCATGGAAGCCTCGTCAAGGTTCATGACGACTATTTCATCTTCTATCACAGGCATACCAACTATACCAACACCGACAGACAGGCGATGGCAGAAAGGATCATCCCGGATGAAAAAGGTCTCTTCCCACAGGTTGAAAAGACAAGCCAGGGGCTGAACATGGTACCTCTTTTGGGAAAAGGTGAATATCCAAGCAGCATCTGCTCAAGCCTTGTTCCCAAGGAAGGCAATGTCTTCTATCCGTTCTTCCGTCCTCCATTCTACAGCCTGACAAAGACGTACATCACCCAGGCTAGGAAGGATAACGAGAAAGAGGAGACACAGTATATCCACAATGTACAGGACGGACTTGTCATCGGATACAAATACTTCGATCTTTCCAAGGCAAGCAGAATCAACCTTCATCTGAGGGGAAGGTTCAAGGGAAGTGTCTCATTGGCCTTTGATGAAAGGGAAGGAAAGGTTTCGACCACCCTCTTTGAACTGAAAGGTGAAGACAGGATTCCTCTTGATATCCCTCATGGAAGAGAAGGAAGTGCCTTATACTTATATTTCAGCGGCAAGGGAAAATGCGATTTCTTTTCCTTTGACTTCGAAGAATAAAACACAAATAGAAATACGGATGTCTGGCCATCAGGCATCCGTTTTATCGTTGAAGAAGAAAGTCGATATCTTCACCGGACAAAGATATATCAAAGGCCTGTAGGTTGTCTTTGATTCTCTTTATTGTTGACATAGATACGATGCATGCGCTGGAAAAATCCTGAGATAGGACATAGCTTAGGGCAAGGCTGGGAAGAGAGACTCCTTTTCTGAGGCTGAGCTCTTCGGCCCTTTTTAGAATCTCGCGGTTTGACTTGCTCTCATATCCTCTCCTTGAAAAGGATGTGAGACTTCTTACGAAGTCCGGAGAGTCGCTTTTGACCTTTCCGGAAAGATATCCGTCTGCCAGGGAGGAATAACAGAGGCATGGGATTCATGTCTCTTTATAGAATCGACGTTCCTTCTCCTGTCTCTCACCCGTGATGCTTAAAGGCCCGTTATGCCAGGGGTCTCTGTTGCGGAGAACAAGAGAGAACTGCGGTTCGTTGACTTGAAATGGTTGCATACCATGGCTTTTGCATAATGGTTCGCTTTTCTTACCCTGTCAGAAGTGAAATCGGATACGCCGATAGACCTGCATATCCTTTCTTTACGATCTCATTCATGAAGGTGATGATATCTTCGATTGGAACAGACCCATCGTCACGATGAAGAAGCAGGATATCGACATGATCTCTCTTCAAAGCCGAAAGGGTGTTTTCAATGTCAGAAAAGGCTGCCTTCCTATTGATCCTTTTGAAGATGCCAAACAAAGGATGGCAGCATTTTTAGATGATGGTGACATCATCTCTTTCAAACAGGAATTCGAAAATCCAATCCTACACCGTATTTCTTTCAAAAAAACTCCCTGACATCCATCGGACATCAGGGAAAATATCATTTGAGAGGTTTCTTGGAAATGACCATCAGAGGAAGTTCCATGCCATAGTAGTTCTCACCACTGTCTGCCTTATAGACCTGGACATAGATATCCTGAGTGCCTCCAATCAGCTTTGCAAGATGAGCAGAGAAGACACCGTCTTTGGCTTCATAGATCCAGTCTCCGTCAGCAAAGCAGGAAGAAGATGTCAAAGAGGAGAGAATCGAATCATCCCAGGTTCCACCATAGAGGGAAATCTTTTCTGCCGTCTTTGTCATCTTCAGGTTGTCGCTTCCCAGATAGACATACGGGAAATCAAAGGAAGAGTCACCAAGCAGGGATGAGATGGCCGACTTGACTTCATCAGAATAAGAGAAGGAAGAAGATGGATCGAACGGTGTTCCGTTACGATAGAGATAGATGGAGACAGACGTGTTGCTCTGAGGAACGATGTTGAAGTTCGTCACGGTCTTGTCGGCATTCTTCTTGCTGGCAAGAAGAAGAGGAGCATAGACATTTTTTCCTTTGTTTTCGACTTCCAAGGCCGAATAGGTCACCTTCCATCCGTCTTTCTTCAACGTCTGAGAGGCTAGATAAGTATAGAGATGATTATAATCACTCAGGCTGACGGTCTTGGAAGGTTCCTGATTGGCAAATAGATAAGACTTCTTCTCGCTGAAGGAAAGGTTGTCTACACCAAGTTCAAGATAGGGAAGAACGTTGTCCTTGCCCAGATAGGACTCAAGCTGAGTGAGCGTGCTCTCATCCCAGGAGGATTTCGTCAAGGTCACTGCATCATCCTTTTCCATATAGAGAATGGCATTTCCGTTGTTTGCCTTGTCAAGCCTGATACGGATGGAAGAAGAATCAGAGAGCATCTTGACTGCCGTCTTTCCTGAAGAGATACCCGAAAAGACTTCCCAGCCCTTCTCGGAAGAAAAGACGTCATCAAAAAGAGTCTCCATCTTCTCGTTATAGGTATTTCCCATAAGGTAATAGACTTCCAGGAAGGAATCCTTTGTCCAGTACGGATTCTCGCTGTTGAGATAGAAATAGGGAAGGACTTCACCAAAGGCTGTATTCATCCTTGCCTTGATGGCATCGGACCAGTCTCCGTTTTCAGGCACGATGAAGGCTTTCTTATAAGTGATGCTGCAGATAGCATATCCGTCAAAATCCTTTTTCAGTGTCAGATTGATTTCATCTGTCCTTTCGTCAGAAAAAGTGAGGTCAAGAAGATACGAAGAAGATTCACTGTCATTGGATTTTAAACGATATCCTGAAAAACCATCCTTCAGAGCTTCAAGAACAATGGATGGTATGGAATCATCCCATACTTTTCCATATAAGACAACCTTGTTGGTACCAGACATCCTGTCGATGGAAGGATTTCTTGCACCAAGATAGAAATAAGGAAGGACAGTTCCGCCAAGCTTGTCCTTCATCTCGTCTTGGACATCTTCAGACCAGCTTCCATCCTCAACAGGATGGAATCCTTCATGGCAGCCGAATTCAATCTTGGCAGAGGTAGCATCCTTCCCTGCCTTCATGTCAAGGGAGAGCAAGCATGCATCAGAGAGTTCCTTGCTTGCATGGATGCCTCTTCCATAGGTTTCACAGGAATAGGTGATTGTCCAACCGGAAAGCTGACTGACAAGAATATCGATCATCGACTCATTGAAATTCGTTCCCGTGATCCTGACAAGATCGTTTCCTTCATCATATTGTGACTTATACCCTTCGGTGTGAAGATAGACATAGGGAAACTCCGAGGCATGCCCATCCAGATGTTCGTTCATCAATGCAAGCGTATCGCTATTCCATGAAGTCGCAGCAAAAGTTACAAGCTTCCCATAATAGACGATATCAAGCTCTGCATAGCCATTGACTTCTTTTAAAATGCAGGTATAGGTTCCACCATCTGAATAAGTCTTGCTTGCCATGAGCTTATCTTCATATTCATAGATTTTAAAGCTTCCATCCGTGTTGTCAGCTTCAAAGGAAGTCTTGGCAAGAGAGAGCATCCTATCATCATACTTTCCGCCATAGATGCGCATCAAAGAATTGTTATCCGGCTTATCATAGCTTGGCGTGGTCTTGCCTAAATAGAGATACGGAAGGACCTTTTTGCTTCCATAGAAAGAAAACACATCTTTGATATCATCACTCCATGCCGTAGAAAGGGATGGATTGAACTCTTCCTGATAAGTGACAGTAAGACAAGGAGTCGGCATAGACGTTCCATATCGAGCAAGGGCAATCTGATAGAAGCTGTTATCGGAAAAGGTAATCTTGGCACTCAGGCTTTCAAAAGAACCTCCGTCATCTTTCTTGACAACGGGGGAAGCATTCAGGCTTTCCAATTCCTTCTTGATGTCATCGACCATCCTGTCATCCCATTTTCCACCATAGATGGAATACGTCCTGCTTTGGGTATCAAAATCCGTCAGATGATTGTTCTTTGTTCCAAGATAGAAAAAAGGAAGGTCATTGCTTCTGGAGAAGTAGAACTTCAGATCCTCTTCGATGTCATTCGACCAGGAAGATAAGCCCTGACCATCATATTCTTCATCCAAGGTCGCATTCAAAACAATGGTATCCTTCTCATCGAGGATGCGGACACTGACATTTCCTTTCTTGGCAAGGATTCCCTTGGAAAGGTCAGAGACCTGATAACCAGCAGAAGCATATGTACTTTTGGCCTTGGCAAGGAGGCCTGAAGAGAAATCTCCGCCGGTGATTTTCAATGAACCATAATCATCCTTTGTCCTATGCCATCCAACATGGATATCCTTGGCATTGCCCATCTTGAAATAAGGAAGCACCACACCAAGATGGTCCTTCATATCCTGACTGATGCTCTTTCCCCAGAGTTCCTCATCGCTCAGTGGATTACTGGAAGAAGCTTCTCCCTGGCCATTCGAGCTTGATGTGTTCGAAGAAGGTTTCCCTGAAGTTGACTGAAAAGTACTTGACACATCAGATGAATCACCACGATTCGGTAAAGATGAGGAAACATCATTTGTTCTCTGACAGCCGACAAGACCTACAAAAAGCATGGTCAAAAGAAGACATTTCTTTGATTTTTTCATAGAGAGACCTCCAAAAAGCGAACTATATTATATCCAAATCATCCTCTCCTGTTCAATGATAGGAAGACTGATGGAAGAAACTTTTCTTAAAATCATGGCTCTTTTCTTTCAGTTTTCTTTTCTTTGAAGATAGAAACAGGAGGTTTTATCCTTCCATAACGGACTGAAAGTGCTTGCATTCCATCTTGCCTTTCTGACATCTTATGAATAGAATTCTATAGCTAAAGTCAACTTCAGCATCATATCATGAAATACACAATCGGAGAAATCAGCCAGCTTACCAATTTGCCAATCTCAACCTTACGTTATTACGAGAAGGAAGGAATCCTCATCAATGCCGAAAGGAAGAGTGGCATCCGTTATTACAACAAGGAAAACATCGATGCCATACGCCTTGTCGAATGTCTGAAGAAGTCAGGTCTTCAACTCAACGAGATCGTCCATTTCATGGAGCTTTGCAAACAGGGGGACTCCACCATCCATGAAAGATATGACCTCTTTGTCAAGGCCGAGGAAAGGATCAGAAACCAAATACAGGAATTGGAGAAGAACCTCGATCTGATCCAGTTCAAGAAATGGTACTATCAAACTGCCCTGCAAGACGGGAAAATCGACATGGAGAAGCTCACCGATATTGACAATATGCCGGAAGAAATCAAAAAAACCTATCTTTCTTCCCATCCGGATGCAAAAAAAGACTGAACTTCCATCAGGTTTGAAAAAGACCACCCTTCAAGCAAAAACTACCTTGCTTTGCATCACAGCAGGAAGAACTTTTGTGACCCAGATGATTTTGCTAGGAAAACCTCTTTCAAAGGCGTAAAATAAATCTGTTGTATACAACAAAGGACCCATTCAAATGAATACCACAAGAAATATTGCCTTCATCGCCCTGTTCACTGCCTTGTTATGTGTGCTTGCTCCGCTTTCCATTCCTATAGGACCTGTCCCGATAACACTGGCAACCTTGGCTGTCTATATCATCGGTGCTCTTCTTGATGTCAAGAGAGCTCCCATCTGTGTCGTCCTATATATATTGATAGGTATGATGGGTGTTCCTGTCTTCTCCAGCTTCCAGGCCGGACTTGCTCCGCTTGCCGGACCGACTGCAGGATTCATCTATGGATACATCGTCGGAATCGTCGCCGAATCCCTTCTCATCACATGGAAGAAAGATAGATTCTGGATTTATCCTCTCGGCATGATTCTTGCGACATTCTTCATCTACGCCTTCGGCCTTGCCTGGTACCTCATCTATTGCAACGTCAATGGAAATCCGAAAGCCTTCGCTGCTGCCTTGATGGCCTGCGTCGTTCCCTTCCTTCCTGGAGACGCATGCAAGATTGTCTGTGGAACGCTCGTGACCTTCAAACTCAGGAAGCCGCTTGACAAGGCCTTGTCCATTCCCACAAGACATGCCGCTTAAACAGGGTTTCGACCCTGTTTTTGTTTACCCTGTCATCTTTTGTCATGCTCTTTACCAATCGTGCATTTATTTTACGCAATCCATCATTTGTACAAGACAATTTAAGCGCTTTTAAAGCATGATTTATGCCGTTCCTACGTTTTCTATATCAATTGAAGAGCGGTTTTGCGATAATATACACCATATGAACATTTCAAATTTAACCAAGAAGAAAGTCATAATCGTCGGTGCCGGTGTGTCCGGCCTGACCGCAGGCATATACTGCCTGGACAATGGCTTTGATGTCGAAATCTATGAGAAGCACTCCATTCCCGGAGGAGAATGCACCGGTTGGATGAGACAGGGGCAGTACATCGACGGATGTGCCCACTGGATCGTCGGAACCAATCCTACAAGCGAGCTCTATCCTCTCTGGCAGCACATCGGCCTTTTTGACGATGGTGCCAAGACCTTCAAGACGGAATATATCACCAAATACATGCTCGACGATGGTAGGATCTTCACCTTCTACAGCGATTTGAAGAAGCTTGAGCAGGAGATGCTTTTCTTCTTCCCTGAAGACCGAAGGAACATCAGGAATTTCATCTCCACCGTCAAGGCATACCATTCCATTTCCGTTCCCTGCAAAAAGCCTTTGGATTACATGAATCCATTCGAATTCACGCTCTTCGGACTCAGGATGCTTCCTGCAGCCTACCCCTTCCTCCACTACAAGCATGTCTCCGTCGAAGAATATGTCAGCACCTTCCACAACAAGGAACTCGGGGAAATCATCACCCGTTTCATGGAGCCGAACTACAACATCCATTCCTTCTTCTACGTCTGTGCCGCTGTCAGCAAGGACAATGCCGGCATGGTCGAAGGCGGTTCCCTTGAACTGATGAAGAAGGTTGCCAGAAAGTTCGCCAGGATGGGTGGAAAACTCTTCCTCAACGCTCCCGTGAAGAAGATTCTCATCAAGAGGGACAATGCCCAGGGAATCATCTTGGAGAACGGAAAGGAAATCCAGGCTGACTATGTCATCGCTGCCTGCGATGCCTATCATACCTTGAACGTCCTTCTGGAAGGCAAATATAAGGATGAAAGCTTTGAATCCCAATTCCGTGATGCCAAGGCCAATCCGATCAACACTTCCATCATGATTGCCTTCAAGACCAAGCGCAACATGAACAATTTCCCGAAGATGATGGATTACAAGATCGATCCGATCGATATCTTCGGAAAGAGAACCGACCATTTCGGTATCCGCAACTTTGCCTTCGACAAATCCTTGGCTTCCTTCCATGACGATACCCTCCTCACCATCCTTATTCCGGCCAACGAGGAAGTCTATGACTACCTTTCTTCCTTGCCTAAGGATGAATACCGCAGGCAGAAGATGGCTCTTGGCAATACCTTCTTAAAGCTCATGAAGGAAAAGCTTCATCTCAAGGATGGCGAAATCCAGCTTCTCGATGTCACGACGCCGCTTACCTATGAGCGCTATACCAACGCCTATAAAGGTTCCTATATGTCCTTCATCACGACCAAGTTCACCAAGGGACTGATGAGGCCTGGTCTCATCAAGGGACTTCATTCCTTTGTCATCGCAGGCCAGTGGATCATGCCACCGGGTGGTCTTCCCATCGCCCTCATCTCCGGCAAGCATGCCTGTCAGAGGCTATGCCGTATCGACGGAAGGAAATTCGTCAACAAGGAAGAAAGACCTCTTTTGGGAAAGCTTCCCGTCAAAAAACCACAGACTATCTAAAGCCGGCTTTTGCCGGCTTTTTCTGTTCCATAAAAAATGCCGGTTCCCTAGCAAAGATAGGAGCTGGCATTTCTTGTTTCAGTTATGACGATGTTTCCTTATCAGGCTCTTGGTTTTCATATAGCCCATGGAAAGAAGAAGGAGACAGACAGAGAAAGAGACGATGGTGGCACCAGGCTTCAAGTCAGCATAGTAGGCGATGGTAAGGCCAAGAAGCATGGAAAGAAGAGAAGCTGCAAGAGATATGATCAAAGTCACCTTATATCCTTTCTTGAACTGAAGGGCGATGGCGGTAGGAAGGACGACCAGGCTTGAGACGACAAGAGAACCGACGACCTTGCTTCCGATGGCGATACAGATGGAAAGAAGGAGATCCGAGAAGAAGGTGAGCAGTCCGACGTTGATGGAAGACACCCTGCTTTCGTTTTCACTGTACAAGGTTGCAAAGATCTGGGGATAGAAGACAAAGGAGAAGGCGATGGATATGACAAAGAGGACAAGGGTGATGATGAATTCCGTATCGGATATCAGAAGGATGCTTCCGAAGAGATAGGAATCGAAATTGCTGGCCTTGGTGAAGCTTGAAAGAATGCCGGCAATGCCGATGGAGGCAGACAAAACGACCGAGACACCGAGTTCGGAGTACTTATTGAACTTCTTTCTCAGCACTTCGATGATGAGAAAGGAAACGATGCAGCATAGGATTGAAATCCAAAGCGGATTGAGTCCGCTTGCCAGACCGATGGCAACGCCAGCCAAAGATGAATGGGCTAAGGCATCTCCGGAAGAAGATAGTCTCTTATAGACTGCCGAACTTCCCAAAAGAGGTATCGATACACCTAGGAAGATACAAACTAAGAAGGCTATCCTCATGAAGCTATAGGTCAACATGATGATGCCCCCTTTCAAGTTCCTGCTCATAGGTCAGGATCTTTCCTCCTTCGATGAAGTAGATGAAATCTGCTTTCTCCAAGTCATGGGGATGATGAGAGACAAAGAGGATTCCGGTCTTTTTCTCATGAAGCCTGTTGATGATGTCCACAAGTTCATGATGGGCATTTTCATCCATTCCGGCATCCGGTTCATCCAGTACAAGAAGGGAAGGCTCCGAAATCAGGGCCTTGGCAATCTTGACCTTCTGCTGCTGTCCTCCGGACAGCTCGTTGACAAGCCTTCTGCGAAGAGGTGTCAGATGGAAGAGTTCCATCATTTCTTCAACGTTCTCCTTCCTTCTTCTGAAGTGAAAGTCGATTCCTTTCCCAGCCAGGCCCAAGGAGATGATTTCCTCCACCGTTGCCGGGAAGGAGGAATCTCCCAAAGATGTGGTCTGTGCGATATAGGATATCTTTCTTTCCTTCCTCTGGATGGTTCCGCTCTTTGGCTTCAAAAGACCTAGGCAAAGCCTTAAAAAGGTGGATTTCCCTCCACCATTGGGTCCAAGGATGCCGACAAACCGTCCATCGTCAAGATGGAAGCTGACATCCTTGAGGATGTCTCCATCCTCATAGGAGAAACTGACATGTTCAAAATCAATCATTGGTTGCCTCGTATATCTTTTCAAGATTCTTTCTCATCAACGAAAGATAGTCTTCCTTCCCTTCCTCGTCTTTTTCAATCCCTTCCAGAGTCCTTAGGACATCCATCCTGCATCCGGTCTCCTTGGCTATCAAGGAAGAGACATCATCCGAGGCAAGCTCCTCATTGAAGATGACCTTCACATCATATTGCCTGACCAGGGCAATGATGTTTTCCAGCGCCTTTGGCGTCGGTTCATTGTCCGGAGAGATTCCATTGACATAGACCTGCTGCAGATGATAGTCCCGGCAAAGGTATCCGAAGGCCGCATGGGAGACAAGAAGATAGGGTTTCCCGACATTGGAGAACTTCGCTTTGTATTCTTCCTGCAAGGAAGAGAATTCACCCTTTGCCGCTTCATAGTTCTTCTCATAATAGGCAGCATTTACAGAATCGATGGCCTTCATAGTCGACAGGATGGTTTCCATCTCCTTCATGGCATTGTCTATGGAAAGCCAGATATGGGGGTCTATTGTCTTATCGATGGTCATCGGCGTGATTCCCTTATCAAGAAGGACCGTCTTTTCCTTCATCTTGTCTGGGAGGGAATCATAGTATCCTTCCAAGGATAGGCCATTGAAGAAGATGGCCTTGGCATCATACATGGCGATGACATCCTTGGCTTTGGGCTCATACTCATGAGGTTCATTGCCGTATGGGGTGAGGCTTCTCACTTCATACTTGTCACCGACGATCCTCCTTACAAGGTCCTCTATGGCAAAGAAAGAGGTGTAGATGACATTCTGGTTCTTTTCACTTTGACAGGATGTGACAGAAAGAGATATCGATAGAAGAAGGACGGATATAATAGATTTCTTTTTCATATATGTAAATGCAAATGATTTGCATTTGAGAAATATACACATTTCATCTTGAAACTGCAAGCAAAAAAGTTCAAAATACCCTCATATGAACGAAAACGCATTTGAAAAATATCATCTCAAAAAGACAAGGAACCGACAGCGGATTCTTTCAGCCTTACAAGAGATCGACCATCCCTGCAGCGTCGAGGAGCTGTTCTTCCACTTTGAAAAAGGAAGCATCGATCTGTCCACCATCTACAGGACCATGCAGGCTTTTGAAAAAAGCGGTCTCGTCCTAAAGGAAGTCAATGAGAAGAAGGAGAACGTCTATTCTCTTGTCAAAGAAGAGGATTCCCACATCCTGGTCTGTCTGAAATGCCATAAGAGGATTCCTTTGGACTTCTGTCCTTTCGAAGAGGTCAACGAAAAGATAGAGAAGGCGACCGGATTCCATCTCAATGACCAGAACATCGAGCTATATGGCATCTGCAAGGAATGTCAGGAGAAAGACAAATGAACCCTCTTACTACAATTTACCACAATGAGGTGCCTTCTTTTCTTCTTCCTTTTTTAGAAGCCAGGGAGATGACAAGACTGAAGGATGTCGGCATGCACTGTGGAATGGAATATACTTCTTTTCCTTTCTACAAGGATCTCAAGGAGTATTCCAGATTCACACACTGCCTGAACACCGCCTTGATAACCTATCACTTCAGCAAAGATACAAGGCAGTCTCTCGCGTCTCTTTTCCATGACATCGCCACACCATGCTTTGCCCATGTCATCGACTTTCTGAAAAAGGATTATGTCCGTCAGGAAGCTACCGAGGAAGAGACGACAAGAATCATCGAGAATTCCAATAAGATTCAGGAAAACCTGAAAAGACTAGGGCTTTGCACCTTTGATGTAAATGATTATCACAGATATCCCATCTGTGACAATGATTCTCCCAAGCTTTCCAGTGACAGGCTTGAATATACCCTTTCAAATTTATATCACTATGGTTTTGCTTCCATAGAGGAACTAAGAGAAATCTATCAGGACATCGAAGTATCCCTAAACGAAGACAAGGAAGAAGAACTTTGCTTCCAAAGCCTCTCCTTGGCCAAGAAATTTGCTCTTCTCACCTTGAAGAATTCCCATGTCTATGTCACTGACGAAGACAGATATGGAATGGAATATCTAAGCAGGGTCCTAAAAAAGGCCATCGACAGAAACGTCATCTCCATGAATGATCTCTATCTCACGGAGAAAGAATTGATAGATAAGCTGCTGCAGGATGAAGAGACAAAGAAAGACTTTCTATCGTTTAGAAATCTGAGACACGTCACAAAAGAAGCATTTCCGACAAGTCCGTACTCATTCAAGATTCCTTCCAAGAAGAGATATATCGATCCCTATGTCATGAATCAAGGAAGAGTATCTCATCTAAATGAGGAAGTCCGTCTTAAGATACAGGAGTTCCTTGACGATAGCTTTGATTACTTTGTGAAATGTATCTAGCATAAAACAATTTCAAGTAATGACAGGAATCGCCATAAAAATCATACACGAGAAAGAAACGATTATTGGAATCCTGTTTACATCTTTGATTATCCTTTGCTGTGCCGGATTGTAAGTTGTCTTTCACCTCAATGTGGAAAGTCCGAACCTCTATGTACCTTGTTCAAGGCAGGAATCGGTATTTCCTTTCTTCTTTCTCTTATCAGCTTATATAAATACAGAAATCCATATAGCATCATCCTCTTGATGCTGATGTCTCTCTTCATGTCAGCTGACATCACCATCAACTATAGTTTCATCGCAAGTGGAGGTATCTTTGCCTTAGCCCACCTCATCATTCTTGTCTATTTCCTAAGGCATGAAAAGCTAAACAGATATAGTTTCATTGCAGCTGGATTTCCTTTGTCCTCATTCTTTGTGTCATCCTCATCTTTGATAGAAGCAACAACCCTTTGATGGTCATGTTTCTCATCTATGCCTTTCTGATATCCTTTCTTTTCGGTTCTTCCATCAAGGAGAAGCCCTTCATCCGTTTTGGTATCCTTGTCCTTGTCATCAGCGATGCCCTTCTGATGGTCAACATCGGTCTTGGAACAAACATCATACTTGGCATTTTGCAAGGGTGTATATTATCTTGCCATCATCCTTTTAAGCAACACGCATAGGGAAGAAATCAGAAACTAGCTCCTTAAGGATGTGATAGGAACGACATAGACACCATCTTGTCTGAGATAAGCTGCATTGCTTAGACCACATATCACCATAAGTGAACCTGCCGGCTTTCCTCCTGCTTTTTTTATGTCATCATTGACCTTCAGCAGGTTCTTGGAAGCCTCTTCTATCTGATTGGCACCGAGCCTGATTTCAACTCCACACCAATTCCCATCCTGAAGTTCGATCACAGCATCCATCTCATTGCCTTTATAATCCTGATAGTGGAATAGTTTCCCATGGAAGTCATCCACATAAGTCAGCAGATCACGTTCGACCAAGGATTCGAAAAGAAAACCGAGGAAGTTCAGATCTTCCAGCAGTTTTGTCTTTGTCATCGATAAGAAAGCACACGGAAGAGATGGATCCGTAAAATGCCTTTTTTCATTTTGCTTGATTCTCAGCGATGAACGGAAATCGGGTGAAAAGGGAGGAATGTCCTCTATCAGGAACAGATGCCTGAAGAGATTCAAATAATCCGTGATTGTATCAATATTGACATCACTCATATCTGTATTTGTGATGTCTCTCTTCAAAGCAGCATTTGAAACCGTCATAGCTTCGTTTCTGGAAAGAGAACGAAGCAGCAGCTCCACCTTGTGCCCGTCCCTTTTGATGTTGTCCACCTTGAAGATATCTTCATGAAGAACAGAATAGACATATTCTTCAGGAATCAGTCTGGCCTGGTCAAAAGATAGTCTGGTATTAGCCGGCCATCCTCCAGACAAGATATATTCGATGATCTTTTCCAATTTCACTTCACCGGTCATCTGATTCTTTGCCCTCCCTAGGCAAATATCTTCCAGGGAGACGCTTCCATCAGACTGACCGCTTTCAAACAAAGACATCGGTCTCATCCTGAGATGAGCAATCCGTCCTGTCCCAGTATGGATGTACTTTTCTTTGTTGATTGTCGCAGATCCGGTCAAGATGAACTGACCTGTCTTGGCTCTATCATCGACTTCTCCTCTTACAGCATCCCATATGGTCGGTACTTCTTGCCATTCATCAATCAGCCTCGGTGTATTTCCGCTTAGAATCATATCCGGATCCATCAAGGCCATTCTTCGATTGTTGAAGTTGCCTTTTGGATCGGCAACCATGAATACGCTCTCAGCCGAATTCCGTCCGGTCCAAGTCTTACCGCACCATTTCGGCCCTTCAATCAATACTGCACCAAAAGACTCCAAATACTTCAGTAGTTTCCTATCCACGGTTCTTTTCTTATAGCCATTCATTTCCATATAAATCACCTCAGGACACTTATCTAAAACATAAAGCAATCCAAAGCTTTTGCCAATTTCATTCCGAAACTTTTTGTATTTTCATTCCGAAACTTTTTGTATTTTCATTCCGAGACTTTTTCAAATCAGTGAATTTCAATCCAAAATACCTGCATGGATTTAACTGAAAGTCCTCCATACGTTTCACAAAAAAAGACATCCCATAGGAGAGTGTTCTCATATAAATAGGATGTCTTGTTTTTTCAGTTGTTCTTCTCTCCGGCAAAGATGACGGCCCAGCGGTTGTTGAAATCGCCATAGCAGTTCTCATAGAAACGGACGAAGAGGACATAGTCCTTCTTGGAATCTCCGACAAAGATCAATCTGCTGTCCTTCTTGGTATAGTTGAAGGTTCTCTTTTCGTTGTCGGAATAGATATCGAGGGCATTCTCAACCTTGAAGAGATGCACGGCATCTCCTTCCAAGGTATAGCCGTGATTATATCCTTCCACTTCCGGAAGAGCGACATCAAGTCCGTCTCCTGTCAGGAAACGGATTTCTCCATGATGGAGCTTTCCTTCAAAGACAAATTCCTCGACATCCTCGGAGAAGTCGGACTTCCTCTTCATGAGGGGGTAGACATTGCCAAAGGCAACATCATCAAGATAGATACCTTCCTTGAAATCGCTGAAGTCTACTTTTGCAATCGGCTTTCTGTTTCTTTTTACCGGCTTGGCCATACGTTTCTGTTCTCCTTCGAATGTTCCTTCTTATAGGTTTCCATTCCCATAATCTATTCTATTTAGTTTAATGCTTTCCACGTTCAAATGAAAGAATTTTGGCATATTTTATCCTGAAAGCGATTCGATATCGAAATCGATGAGGAATTCCTGTTCAAAAACACCTTTGAATGTCATCCATGATCGAAAAAAGTACTTTCAGGATTCTTTTTGCAATACTTCCTATGCCGTTTATGATAAACTTGTTGCAATGAATAAAGAGATTCTGAGTCTGAAGGTCAGAGACTATGTCATCGTCATCTTTCTTGCCTTGACAGGGATTCTTTTTGGTTCTTTCTTTGACCTATCGATTTCAAAGGGAATCGTCAATACTTCTTCTGCCTTCGGAGGTTTCATCGAGACCATCGGCTTCCTCTTCTCCTTCTTGATGATTCCTCTTGGATGCGTCATGATCTTCAAGGGACTCATGGATGACAAAAGGAAGCCATTGAAGATCCTAGGATATGTGATCCTTGTCCTAGGCCTTGCTCTAGGTATCTACTTTTGCTATAGCCACATCCATATCACCAGTCCGGACAAGAACTATGGTATCCGTCTATCCAACCTGACATCCATTCTGATATCCATCTTCATCAACATCCTCTTTGTCGTATTGCTGCTTTTTGAAATCAAGAAGGACAAAAGAGAATATCTTATCAGGGCTGGTATCACCATCCTGGTCGTCATCCTGATGCAGTCTCTTCTTATAGAGCTTATCAAGAACATCGCCTGCAGACCAAGATATCGTTATCTCATCGATACGGGATTGAACACTTCCAATGAATCCTTCCGTTCCTGGTGGCAGTTTTCTCCCTTCTCCTATAAGGATGACTACCATAAGTCCTATCCTAGCGGACATACGGCCAATTCTGCCGTCGTCCTCCTTCTTCCTCTTCTTTGTCCAGTCCTTCGCCATCCTTTCAAATATGATAAGACCGTCTTATTCCTTACGGGATTATCCTATACGCTCCTTGTTGCCTTTTTCCGCATCTATTATGGAGCACATTATCTAAGTGATGTGAGCTTCGGTCTTCTCTTTACCACACTCATCATCCTTCTTGTCCTATTCATCCAAAGTACCATCTATCGAAGAAAAAACGAAAAAACACAGGAATAATCTTTCCTTTCTCTTTTTTTGGACTATAATCTTTACACCAGTTAGGAGGAAATAACTATGGAAGAAATCAAATTCTGTCCTCGTTGTGGCCACGCCAACAAAGGCAGCTCCAATTTCTGTGAGAACTGCGGTGCCCCCTTGAATGACGAGACAAACGAAAATACATTGTATCATGCAGATCAGAGCTTCTCATCCCAGGCAAACCAAACCGCTTCCTTCAATGAGACGCCTGTCATCGAGAAGACCAAATATCAGACACTCAACTATTCCCAGGCCCTAAGAAGCCTTCTCTTCGGAAATCCGATTCCTCTCATCTCAGGGAGTGTCATGTTCATCCTTCTTCTTTCTGACATCCTCATATCCTACTTCGTCACCAATACCGTCGATACCTTCACGACGCTTGGATTCATCTTCTTGGCTGTCGACCTCGTCTATCTCTTCTACTATCTCATCGTCAGTCCTCTTAGAAGCATCTCGATGAGCAAGCATCTCGATATCGAAGATTTCCGTATCTCCTTCTTCATGGATCGTCTCCGTTATCAGATGAAGATGAACTACAAAGGCCAGGAAGCAAGAAACGACTTCTTCCTTCTCTACAAGGATATCTACAAGGTCAAGGAATATAAGGATATGATGATTCTCGGCTTCTTTGTCAATGGTGCGATGGTCCCCATCTGTGTTCTCAAGGATGAGAACTATGATAAAACCATCTCTCTCATGCAAAAGAGAATCGACGAAATCAGAAACAAGAAATAAGGTAAGGCCGGAGAAATCCGGTCTTTTCTTAAGCTTTTATTTTTTCCACATTATAGTATAATGTCTACGTCATTGAGTAGGACGGATGCGTCAAGTGCCACCTGATGGGAGTTGCAGATGGACGAAGGCTATATAGCCGCGGTATCCGTCTGCATCCGCTTTGACGAACTTCCCAGAAATGAGGTTCCATGAGAAAAAAAGCCGTCTTTCGACTATGTCTTGATTCTTTGCTTGCCGCCTTATATTTCGTTCTTTCCTTATATTCCGTGAAGATGGGAAACATCCGCATCACCTTTGCCAGCTTTGCCATCATCCTGTCTGGTCTTCTCTATAGTCCCTCTGATGCCCTGCTTGTCGCCTTTGTCGGTGAAATGCTGTCTCAGCTATTGCAGTATGGTTTTACCCCAACGACCTTCCTATGGATCATTCCTTCCTTATTCCGGGCAGGCATGGTCTCTCTTTTCCAGGTCATCGCAAGAAGGAAAGGTACTTACCTCGAGAATCATCTTCCAGCCTATTCTCTCTTAATGCTTCTTACCTTCCTCTTGACGACTTCCATCAATACGGGGCTTATCTTCCTAGATGCCTACTTGATGAACTATCCTGTATCCTTTACCATCCTGGAGACCGTCTTCCGCTTCCTTTCAAGCATCGTGACCTGTGTCGTCGTATCGATTCTCTGTCTCTTCCTGATCAAAGGTTTAAGCAAAGCCGATATCGGAAGGATTCCCTGCAGAAAGAAAGAACCACCCCAGAAATAACCATCGAAAGCTCACTATAGAAACATGACCATGAAATGGGGTATGGTGAGCTTTTTTTCGTGATATCCTAAATTCGCATATGCCAACTTATAGACAAGCTGTGGTTTTTCTTTTTCCAGGAATCGATTCAATGATACAGTCGCCTTGTTTCCGGCTTTGACTTCAATCGGTCTTACTTCGCCATCCTTTTCTATCAGAAATTCCAATTTAGAATCATCATCAGGCTTATAGTAATGAAGACCATATCCTTTTGCCAAAAGAGACTGTGCTACAAAGTTCTCATAAATACCACCTTTGGCAAAGCCTTTAAGAGTATCATTGAGAAGAGCCTTTTTTGTTTCAAAGCCATACATGGCAAGAAGAAGACCGGTATCGGAAAAATAGACTTTGAATTCATTTTCCTTCTCATAAACATTCAAAGGAAGACAGGGTTGACTGACATTTTCGCAGACCAAAGCAAGACTGGCATCCCTAAGCCAGTCAACGCTATCCTGGTACTTCCTTGCCGTCGACTTATGTTCGACTTCCGAATACTTGAACTTCCGATTCTCTTTAGCAAGCTGTCTGGGGATACTATCAAAACACTTCCTCACCTTTGTCTTTTCAACGCCCTTGGCATGGAAGGCGATGTCATCCTCATAGGAAGAGAGAATTTTCTCTTGGATGTCCTGGACTCGATTGAAGTCATGATTTTTCATGAAATCAGAAACCACCTCGGGCATACCACCGACGACAAGATACTCCTTCAGAAGGTTTTCTTCCTTTGTAAGGATATCAAAAGGCAGTGGTTTTCTTTCGCTAAAATAAGTCTTCAGATAAGAGATGGTTTCATCAGGAAATCCGTTTGCCCATAGATATTCTTCAAAATCCAGGGGATACATCATCAACGATTTCTCATATCCTACAGGCACAGATTCGACTCTTTCCACTCTATCGTCATCGTCTCTTCCATAGGAGAGGCCTAACAAAGAACCAGAGGCAATCACATCCAGAGTCCCGTCTTCGGAAAGGAATTTCAATGCCATACGTGCTTTTGAGCAAGCCTGGATTTCATCTAAAAACAACAGCGTCTTCCCGGGAATCAGTTTGATGGAAGGGAGATTTGCCGTAAGCCTCTTATAGATTTCCTGAGCGCTGATTTCGCCAGCAAAGGCGGTCTTCAGTTCCGGCTTCTCCAGAAAATTGATTTCGATGAAGCTTTCATATTCTTTTCTTCCGAATTCCCTCACCAAAAAAGTCTTTCCTACCTGCCTTGCTCCTTTCAATAAGACACACTCCTTCTTAGGCTGTTTTTTCCACGACAGCAATCGTTCATACATTTTCCGTTTCAGCATCATAGTCTCCTATCGATATGTGAGATTATTATACCATAATTTTCATTTATGCATATTTTAGGATATTCATTCTATTCATTTATGCATATTTTAGAATATTGCTTTTCCTCATTTATGCATATTTTAGGATGCTATCATCCATTAAAAAAGGATTTGATGGCATCTTGGATAACCAAGGAATCCTATATGAATCAGTCTTTTTTCTTTATTTTTGAAGCTTTTTTCTTCTTTTCTTCTTAGGCTTCTTAGGAATGATGATGTTCTGAAGCGGACCTGGCACATCGCTCTGGAACTGCTTGTAGATATCCTCAGCAGCCTGGTTGCCGTTGATGAACTGGGTACCCATACCATCCCCGGACATCTGGTGGGCGCCGGCAAAGGCAAGGCCTTTGATCAGCTGTTCCTCTTCATGCTTCATGATCCTTGCCGCGACATTGTCGTCAAGGCTGGCAAGATATCCATATATGCAGCCCTGGAAGGATTTGCAGTAATGGGCGATGGAGACCGGGGTGATGAACTCGATATCAAGAATATGATCAAGCAGGTTCACACCAAGACGTCTGGATTCCTCTTGAATCATCTCCCTTGCGATGATGTGCTTCTTTTCATCATAGTTTTCTTCCGTGACATCCTTGAAGCTGTCAGGATAGGGAAGGGCGGTGATGGAATAGATGGTCTTTCCTTTCGGGCAATAGTCAAGAACCTGATTGAAGCATACGGTCATGAAGTACTCATAGCCATGGTCGGAATGATACGAATCCATGATCTTCTTGAAATCCAATCCAGAAGGAGCAACAAAGGTCATGTAATGATCCATGTTCAGCTTCTCGGGAGGTTCATCCAGGATCATGATAGTCGAAAAGACACTCATGCTGAGACTCTTGGCACTGAGCATCTGGAAAGCCTTCTGAGGAGCCTCGCTTGGTGGTTCTATCATGTAGTTATAGACAGTATTGGGATAGGGACCGCTGACGACATAGTTGGAAGAGATTTCGCTTCCGTCCATGAGTCTGACACCGATGACATGTCCGTCCTTCACCAGGATGTTCTTCACTTCCTGGTTGAACTCCACCTGAATCGATTTCTTCCTGCAGGCTTCAAGTAGCTTGATGGATAACTCATGGCTTGTTTCCTTGCAGGTATAGACGCCATATCCTAGATAATCCGTCATGAGACAGCTATATAGGACATAGGGAAGATCACCAGGTTCGTTTCCAAGATAGCACCAATAGGCAAGAAGGATCCTTTTGACGACGTCAGGAAAGCCATAGACATCGATGACCTCCATCGTCGAATAGGACAAGGAACGCATGAGGTCGATATGGGACTGGATCAGGTCCAGGCCAAGGAAGTCACCATCGGAAAAAGAGCCGATGGAATCGAAGACGTTCTTGCAATCCTGGAAGAAGAGCATCAGCTTGTCATAGATTTCACCGGATTCATCTCCGACTGCCAGAGAGATGTCATGGCAGGGGATTTCAAATCTTCCTGCCTTGCCACAGTGCACCGTGCAGGAAAATCCAGGTTCGACATAATGGAAGGCTTCATCCGACCTTACAAAGGAGACGTTGACATCGAACTCATTGAGAAATTTACGTACAAAAAGAGGATATCTCTTGCTGGATACAGAAGAGATTTCATGAAGGGATGCTTCCAGTTCCACGCCGGAACGGACAAAGGAAGTCGTAACACCTCCAGGCGTGTTCTGCCTCTCCAGAATCAATATGTCCTTGAAACCTCGCTTGGACAGCTTCAAAGCTGCCGACATGCCAGCGAGAGCTGAGCCGATGATGATGCAGCCATAGCTGTCTTTGTAATACGGCGAACCCATGTTTTCAGTCGATGTTGATGCGAATCTTCATATCGGAGATAGGATAGGTGCTGCAGGCATGGACATAGTCAAAATCCTTGTCGGCCGCCCTCCTTCCGTCACCTACCTTGCAGACAAAATACTTGCCTTCCAGGACCTTGATACGACAGAATCCACAGCTTCCGCTGCGGCAAGCAGTATGGATCTTCATTCCGGCACGTTCCAAGCTGACGGCGATAGGTTCATCAGCCCTGGCCGATATGACGTCTTCCTTGATACCACGGCAGACCGTGATTTCATAGACCTTATCCTTCTTTTCCTTAGGATATCCTTCCATCTTGGTGACGTCCTTAGGTTGACCGAAGACTTCAAAACGGATTCTTCTTTCAGGGACTTCCAGTTTCTTCAGTTCACCCTGAAGGAACGTGTACATGGCCTGAGGCCCACAGATGAAATAACTCGTATCCCCGGAAGAATACTTCTTGATAAGTTCAGCATCAAGCAAGCCTTTTTCACCTTTCCAATCAGGATTATCACCAGAAAGGACATGGATGACATGGACTTTGTCACAAAGGCAATCGTCTAGTTCATCCTTCAGGATGATATCATCTTCACTTACGGAACCATAGAGGATGGTTAGGTCCACATCGAGCTTTCCGTTTTTGATTTCCTTTGCCATGGAGACAAAAGGCGTGATACCACTTCCACCGGCAAGAGCCAACACATGTCCTGCATCCCTTAACGGTTCATAGAAGAATTGGCCGAGTCCGACTTCAGAAAGGAAGACGTCACCGATTTTGGCTTCATGATAGAGATAGTCCGAGATGAATCCATCTCCCTTGGACTTCCTTACCGTGATTTCGACGATAGGATGTTCTCCTCTGGTCTGATAGGGTGCTGAAGAGATGGAGTACGGCCTGGTGACCAGGCTCTTTCCGATATGGAATTCAAGGGTGAGGAACTGACCGGCCTTGAAATAAGGAATATGGCCAGTCTCCGATTCAAACGTGAACGTCTTGGCACTCTTGCTTGCATCCCTGATCGAGACAATCTTCAGATTGAACTTTCCAGGATGAAGCAGCCTTGCCACATCACCGATAGGATCTGTGCCATCCGGAATGTCAGAAGCCCTTTTGATGGCTTCGCTTCTTCTCTTGGTGACTCTTGCCGAGCCTAGAATATCCTGAAAGAATGATTTGATCTTCATGTTACCTGCCCTCCTTTTCAAGAGAAGAAAGAATCTCCTTGGCTGCCTTACGGCCATTGGTGATGGCCGGGCCCATGCCATCCCCTGAAATCTGATGTGCACCGGCAAAAGCCAGATGTTCGATATAATGTTCCTTGTCATCCATGCCAAGACGGGCGACGATGCTGTCATCCATCCTGTGCTGATAACCATAGACGGAGCCACGGAAACTTCCGGTGTAATGGGCAATGCTCACCGGCGATTCGATGACGATATCCAGGATATGGTCATAGAGATTGACACCCAGACGCTCAGACTCCATATCGATGAAGAACTTCGCATTGAGTCTCTTCATCTCCTCATAGTTTTCCTCCGTCACCTTCATCCAGCCATCCGGCCTAGGAAGGGCCGTGATGGAATAAATGCAGGTCCCCTTCCTCGTACAGCCGGGATTGGCGATGTTGGTACATATGGAGGTGATGTACTTATAGGGTCCCTCAGTGGCGTAGTCTTTCCATATTCTATCAAAATCCAACCCCTCGGGTGCATAGAAAGTGGAATAATCATGAATGTTGAGTTCTTCCGGATTCTTATCCAGAAGAAGGACGACGGAGAAACATGTCAGGCCAAGTTTCCTGAAATTGGTGAGCCTTATCGCTTCCTTGGGCACCTCGCTCTTAGGTGAAATCATCTTCGTATAGGCCGTATTCGGATAAGCGGAGCAGACGACATAATCTGAGAGTATCTCACTTCCATCGGCTGTTATGACACCATAGGCTTTTTTGTCTTTGACCAGAATCTGAGATACTCTTTGTCCGTATTCCATCTGCACTCCTTGGGAGACACATTTCTCAGCCATCTTAAGAGACATCTCATGGCTGAACTTCTTAGGAACCACGGAACCATATCCAAGATAATCGGCAAGAAGGAAGGCAAAGATAGAAAAAGGAAGGTCATCTACGACATTTCCGACATAAATCCAATAAGCCGAGAGAATATTCTGGACCTTCTTAGGCAATCCATAGCTATCCATGACTTCCTTGGCACTATACCCGCATGTCTTGACAAGCTCCGGGAACTTCAGAAGCATCATCGGCTTGCTGATTTCATGCATGCTTACATAGTTCATGGCATCGTAGACCTTCTTGCACATGTTCAGGAATGAAAGTATTTTTTGATAAACGGAACCATCATCATCACCGACAGAAGAAGCCATCTCCTTGGCCGGAGTCTCAAAATCCCCGTGCGTTCCGGCATGGACAAGGCAGTTTACATCCTTATCGACATATCGATAGGCATCAGGAACCCTGAGCCAATCGATATCGATGCCACATTCCTTGAAGAACTCACCGATCTTCAATTGATTTTCATTTCCGATGGACATCATCTCATGAAGGGTCGCTTCTATCTCCGTTCCGCTTCTGACGAAGGAGGTTGCGATTCCTCCGGGAAGATTATGCTGTTCCAGAATCAAGATGTCCTTGATTCCCTTGCTTATAAGCTGAAGAGCACATGCCATGCCTGACAAGGCACCGCCGATGATGACCACCTGATATCTCTTCTTGAAAAAAGGACTATCCATAAAGTACCCCCAAAATACATGAAACACCAAAGAAGCAGAGAAGCTCTGCCTCTTTGGTGCAAGACAGCAAATTTCAGAAATCAGTCAGCAAAGAAATGTTCGACAAGATCGTGCGAATATTCGCAGGTCTCGTCCATGTCACCGAAGGACATGATTTCACCGGCATAGAAGGTGTTGTTCTCACCCTGCATGGCTTCGACCTTGTCATACCATCCATCGGCATAGTCTTCGGAATAGACATGTGGGAAGTAGTAGGTCTGGAATTCATAGATGACCTCATCCTTGCCATCCTTCTTTCTAGGTGTGCAACCAATCTTTCTCATATCATCGAGTACTGTCTTCTTGGTATCTTCATAGCCAAGTTCCTTGCCACCGTTGAATGTCTTATGATGACGTAAGGCATAGGTGGTGATAGGCTGTTCCTTGTCTCCTTCCCATCTTCTATAATAGACCATGAGATGGCCAAGTCTTTCCTTCTTCATGTTGTCAACGATATAATAAGAGACATCCGGATATTTGTCAGGTTCAATCATGACAGCCTGCGTATCATATCTTTCATAGTCGATCTTGGAGAAGAGGGCTCTTTCCCTGTCGGTGACATCAAGCCAGGTATCCAAGGACTTGGCAACAGGGTTGTCCAACGGATTCTTTTCCGTAGCAACCTGAAGCGGTGCCGTGATGATGAGCTTGTCAAAGACCTCTTCCTTGCCATTGACAGTCAAGGTGACCTTGTCTCCTCTGACGACTTTTTCGATGTTGCTGTTGAGAAGAGCAGGATGCATGAGTTTGTCATTGAGGCGCTCGAAGATGGACTGTGTTCCATCTTTCCAGGTCCAAAGCTTGACGGCGACAAAGTCCATCATGGTCTTGAAATCAAGATATTTCAGGACATATGCGGCTGGAATCTCATCAAAGTAGCCATAGCCGAAGCTGGTAAAAGGCTGAATCCAGACTTCCTGGACAAGCGGAACACCATTCATTTCGCAGAATTTGCTGAAAGGCATGGCAAGATCCTTCAGATTCGGGTTCTCGCCGGAGACAGGCTCTCTTCCTTCCGTCACGGCAAATCCGTCATACTTACCCTGAGCAACACCTTTATGTCCGGTGACGTCATAGCCCTTGTACTTCGTCTCAAGGATTTCACCGAACTTCTTGATCTGCTTCTGAAGCTTCTTCAGATGCAATGCGGCAGAGGGATGCTTCAGGAAGAAACCGAAAGGATTCTTCAGGGCATCGGCCGTGTCCCATCGATAGTCGATTCTTCCGTCAGGATACTTATAGGCACGATTGAGCTTGGGTCCGTCATGCTCGACTCCGGCAAACTTTTCGACATCATGGATGGCGTAGTAATACTGCACACCCATGATGGCTCCCATTTCATAACGTTTTCCGTTATAGACCGGAGAGTGGCACTTTCCACCAACGTGGTCCGTCTTTTCATAGATGACATAGTTCTTGTACCCTTTCATTTCCAGGTACATAGCCATGGAAAGACCGGCTGGACCTCCACCGACGATCGCAATACGTGTATTCTTATCCATATTCTGAATTGCCTCCTTTTAAAAAATAATGGACTGCAAATATTTTAACGCAAAATAATATAATTGTAATCCCTTTCATTTAAGTTGTTGTACAATATAATTCGGAAGGTATAGAAATGACATTGTTCCATTCACTTTTTGATTTATTATCCTCCTTAGACAAAGATTCCATCTGCTTCAGCCATGAAGAGGGTGACACTCTTGTCAATACCAGCGTCAGGCAGTTTATAAAAGAC
Organism: Caryophanales bacterium; assembly: GCA_021621525.1. Taxonomy (GTDB): domain Bacteria; phylum Bacillota_I; class Bacilli_A; order RFN20; family CAG-288; genus Enterosoma. Next base: position 3,003 of record JAJVUU010000002.1, on the reverse strand, counting down.
ATCGAAGAATATCCCGTCATTCCAAACCAAAGAGTCGGAATCATGATTGAAAACACCTATTCTTCGATTCTTTCCCTCTTTGCCATGGCCTACCAAAAGAAGGACATCATCCTCTTCAATCCTATGGAAGAAGAAAAGACACTTCAAAGACAGATTCAGTCAAGCGATACAAGCCTGCTTCTCGGAAGAAAGGAAATCATAGATAGATTCCTGCCATACCTAAAAGAAGACATCGAGAACAATGATCCGAAAATCCTTTTCTTTACCAGCGGAACGACAAGTTCATCCAAAGCCGTCATCCTGACAGAAGAGCATCTTCTTGCATCCTGCTACAACGGAGGAAGCGTCCTTCCTCTCAAGAAAGACGATGTCTTCCTTTCCATCCTTCCACTAAGCCACGTCTTCGGCTTTGTCTGCTCCTTGTTATGGCCTCTTTCCTTCGGTGTCAGGATTTGTCTTTCAAGAGGTATGAGACACATGATGGATGATTTAAGCTATTTCAACCCCAGTGTGATTTCTCTTGTTCCGCAGATGGCAGGCTTCTATGCCAAGTACAATCTTTTCAATCAGAATCTAAGGCTCGTCCTCATCGGAGCCGGGGAATGCAGCGATGACATTCTCAAGGCCATAGCGAGAAAAAGAATCCAGGTATCCTATGGATATGGACTCACGGAGACTTCCTCAGGTCTTGCCCTGTCGACAGGCCATGACCCGAGAAGGATGACGATATGTCCTTTAGAAAAATTGAGGATTGCCGAAGATGGTGAAATATTCGTTTCATCCGATAAGATATTGGCAGAAGGTTACTATAAGTCAAATGAAACATTGATAGACAAAGATGGATTCTTCCACACAGGAGACTTGGGAAAGATTGAAGATGGCAAACTCATCCTCTTGGGAAGAAAGAAGGATATCATCGTCTTGGATGACGGAAACAAGATTTATCTTCCGGAATGTGAGGAGGGACTCAAATCATTTCTGAAGGAAGAGGACCTTGCCTTGGAAGGAACTTATCCTCTCATCCTACACATTCATACCAAAAATGATAAGAAAGATATCGAAGAGAAGATATCTCTTTACAATAAAGACAAAATCAATTCAAAAAAGATAGCTCAGGTTGTCTTTGAAGACAATCCTATCGAAAAGACATTGACCATGAAGGTCAAGAGACATCTGCTTCATCATTGACAGGAGGTTCGACATGAACAGAAACGAAATCAAAGAACGAATCATCAAAGTCATCAAGGACAACCTTCCGGACTTCAGGGATGTCGATATCAAGGAAGACACCACCATCAACCAAAGCCAAGGTCTAGACAGCATGACCTTCATCTACATCATCTGCAAGATCGAAGCAGAATTCAAGATCAAGGTCAAAGAGAATCGATGGAACAAGATGTCCACCTTAAGGGACATCGTCGATGAAGTATGCCTCCAGCTTGCAAAATGAGTGAATATAAAGAGGTTCTCAGAATTCAAAGCAAAGACTGTGATGCCAATAGAAGACTCAAGGCTTCCAGTCTTCTCTTCCTGCACCAGGAGATGTGTATCAGACACACCACCCTTTTGGGATACGGAAAAGAAAAGACATTGGACAAAGGGCTTCTCTGGGTCATCGACAAGCAGTCCTATATCATAAACAGGCTTCCCGGATATGATGAGGAAGTCATCCTGAAGACATCTCCGGGAAGGATGCTTCACTATTTCTTTCCAAGATATTTTGAGATTGAGGACCTAAACGGAAAACCTCTTATCAAAGCCTCTTCCCTCTGGTCTTTGATAGACCAAGAAAATAGAAGAATCATCGATCCTACAGAACATGATATCATCATCGAAGGTATAGACATGGATGGGTTTCCCATGCTTCCGATAAGAAGGAACCAGGAATATCAAAACCATGCCATCCTGACGGCAGACTTTGAATCCTGCGATCTGAACGGGCACTTAAGCAATGCAAGCTATGTAAAGATGCTGTCTTCCCTTATCAATGATGATTATCTGCTTTCCCACTACATCTCCAGAATGGACTTCATCTTCCAAAAGGAAATCCGTATGAAGGAAAAGGAAGAATTCACTTATGAACTGAAGGATGATGACTTTCACGCATCTTCCAAGTCGTTTGATATCCATATCGTTTATAAAAACAAAGACTTGCTTTAACCAATCTATAGTATACACAAGGAAATAAATGTAAGTCATTTGATAAGTAAAATGCTCGGTTCATCAAGCGAAAACGTTTACGTTCTCTGCTGGACAAATACAGTCTTATAAATTAAAATTAGTCCAACAACCAAACCATCTTTTGAAAATCCATTGTATATGGAAAGGTTTTATGACTGAATCACACTCAGGTTTTATAAACCGGGTACACATTACAACAATTTTCAGGCATCACCCAAGGTTCTAACCGTTTTCGTCATATAACTATTCAAATTTTCCAAAACGATATCAAATGTCCATCATTCGATATAGCTTAATAAGGGGGCCCATTATGACCAAAAAAGGATTGTTCCTTCTGTTACCCCTTCTAGTCTCTTGTTCCGGAGGATCTTCATCAATCCAACCTTCATCCGATGCTGAAAGGAAGATCATCCAGGATGATGTCGTCCTTGAATATGGCTACAATACCTTCAAGGATTTTCAAAATACCTATGAAATATTCAAGAAGACAAACTCCTCCTTCCCGGCCTTGGTTCCAGACTTCGACAAACGTTCCGGATATGATACGAAATACACAATCCAGGGAGTCGGTTCAATCAAAAGCAAAAAGAAACTGGAGAACACCAAGCTCTTGATGCCCAAACTTATCTTCACATATACCTATGACGGATTCACAAACGAAGAAAACGATCGAGTAGGCTAGGAAATTGAAGAGAATCTTCAATTTCCATCACCTCTCACACCACCCATCATGCCGTTCGGCAATGGGCGGTTCAATCCTAATTCAGACATTGTCTGCTGTCTTTTCTCCTTTCCGCATCCATGTAGGTTGTCCTATATTTC